>DATBDG010000102.1:0-14278 GCA_036270055.1 Chthoniobacterales bacterium | reverse complement strand
GTTGCCGTTTACAGTCACGATCGCGCCGTCGGCCAGGTTGTTGAAGGTGCCGGAAATTGCGCTGGCCGCCGTGTTGCCGATGACGGTGAAGACCTGCCCCAGCGGCAATTGCGTCGTTCCGCTGGCCCGGAGGGAGAACTTCGCCCCGTCATCAATCGCCACGCCCTGAGCCAAAATCTGGTCCGATACCCGGTGCTTTGTATCCAGCTTGTAAAGGTAGGTGGAATCATCATTCAGCGTCAGTGCGCCTTGAATGGCCAGTGTCGCCGGTCTTTTTGCTCCTTTGCTCGGGGCGAGGAAGGAGGCGGTGTTTGTGTTCGTCCCCACAGTCACAGCGCCGGAAATAATGCCACTGCCGCCAAGAGTGCCACCGCTCACGGTGACGGCACCGGTGCCGGTGCCCGAGCCGCTGGCGTTGCTCACCAGGAGCACGCCGCTCGGGACCTTCGTGCCGCCAGTGTAGATGTTCGCCCCTGTGAGCGTAAGTGTGCCGGTGCCGATTTTAGTGATTGCGCCGGTGCCTTGGACGCCGCCGCCAAAGGTTGTGCTCAGGTTATTGCTCCCGATGATTAGAGTATTGCCACCGGTGCCACCACTGACAGTGACAGTCCCTTCTCCTTCGAGTGAGCCGATGGTGAGATCACGTTCTCGGTGTGGATCTATGTCGAGCTGGGAATTGCCAAGTAAGTCGATCCGACAAGTCCCCCCGATACTGTTGGGCAGGAATTGCACTAAGGCCCCTTTTCCCCCGGCGGACCCCGCGGTGGCGACAATGGTGGTGTTCGCGGCAGTCGTAAGCGGGCCACCCTGAAAAGTCAGGACTCCTTCTGCCATTTCGCCAGTGACTGCCGCGCCATTGACGGTAATGCTACTGTCACCGGCGCTTGCGCCGCTCGAAAATTCAAGGTGTGCCCCCGGGGCTCCGGCTACCGTGGTTGGGTTAATAATGAGCGTGGCTTCGGCGGCCGTCGCTCCGCTCTGGAACAAGATTACCCCTTTCGCAGTGTTCACTCCCGGGACTATACCGCCGTTTGCGATGAGCGTGGCGTGGTCGGCAGTCGCCGAAAATAGCATCCTGGCGAAGGTGTCACTGGACTCCTCGCCGTTCACGGTCACCGTCGCGTTACCCAGGGTGCCTCCCCACATGTCGAAGGCGATGCCTACCGAAGAGATCGTGAAGTTCGCCTCTCCTGCGCTAGGCGAGTCGAAGAAGGCGACCGACCCACCCCCATTCTTCGCCATGACAAAGATGCCGTTTGCTGCCGTGGAATTGTTGTGGAAAACGAGAGTTGCGTTGGTAAAAACTCCATGGTCTGCACTGGCGTTGTCGAAAAACTCAGGGTGCGTGTCATCGAATGAAGCGCTCCCGGCCCGGGCATTATCGTTAAAGGAAATGGTGCCGCCGTCATAAGTGAGATTATCTCCCGCGCTCGAAGTGCCGTTGAAGGAGAAGATGCCGGTGAAGATTTGCTGTATCCCGGAGTCATTGCGGATCCCTTCTTTCCAAAAGGTCAGGCTGGCGTGCGAGCGCGCCGTGGCAATGGTGTAGGGCGGGGCGCCGGCCGCAAAGATGAGGCTCGCCAGGTCGATATTGGTCGAACTCAAGACGCTCGTGGTATTCGAGGCACTAAAAGTGGCGATGTCGGTGACCGAGTTAGGGACAGTCGCCGGAGTCCAATTGGTGGCGGTGTTCCAATCGCCGGTAGTCGGGTTGAGATTCCAGGTCGCGCTGCCGGCTTCGGCTGCGCGAAGCCCAAGACAAATGAACGGAAGGAGACCGAGAAGGACGGCACGGTGGAGGATGAGGCGGGTTTGCATGCCCCGTTCTACCGAGGCAGCGGGGCCAAAGTCAAGGCAGATGTCAACGAGGGTAGGGCAAGCTTCCAGCTTGCGCTAGCATCACGGCACAACTGTCAGCGTGAGATCATTCCCGTCGCCGCCGGTGTAGCTGGCTTGCAGCTTACTGCCGTTCACGGTGAGGATTTTTCCCGACGGCAGGTTGTGAAAAGTGCCCGCGATCGGCGTGGCGGCCGTGTTGCTAATAACGGTGAAGAGTTGGCCGAGCGTCAGCGCATTGGTTCCGCTGCGGCGCAGGGAAAACTTGGCCCCGCTGTCGATTGTAACGCCATTGGCAACGACTTCGTCTGACGCTGGTTTTTTTGTGTCTAGCTTGTAGATATAGGTCGAGTCATCGTCGAGCGTGAGTGCGCCCTGAATGGTCAGAGTAGCCGGCTTCTTTACTCCTTTGCTCGGGGCAAGAGAGGCTTGCACATCAGTGTTAGTTCCAACCGTCACCGCGCCTTTAAGGATCCCGCTCCCACCAAGTGTGCCCGAATTGACACTCACGGCACCGGTGCCTGTCCCCGAGCCGCTGCTATTACTCACGAGCAGAATACCGCCCGAGATCGTGGTCCCGCCAGTGTAGGTGTTCGCTCCGGTGAGAGTGAAAGTGCCTGCGCCAATCTTGTTCAAGGCACCGCCATTCTCAATGATCCCCGAGAAGGTCGTGCTCAGGTCATTGCTACCCACGGTGAGGTCGCGGGGACCGAGATGAACAAGTCCGTCGCCTTCAACAGAGCCGATCGTCACACCCGGTCGGTTATGAAAGTTGATCTCGAGCGCTGTGCTATCGAACACCTCAATCCGGGCGGTGCCACCAGTCGAATCATCCGCGAAAAGCATGCCTCCGCCGTCGCCATTAAAGATGAGTGTTGCATTGCCGGCCGTCGAGGCGGAAGAAAAGCCGAGGCCTCCGCCGTCGTTGAACGTGAAAATACCATTGGCGGCACTCGCGGTGTCGAAAAAGTTAACACCGCCGGCGATCGTAAAGTTCCCGTTGCCTGCATTCGAGCTGCCGAGAAAATCTATTGTCCCGCCGTTGACAACGAAGGTGCCGTCGTCTGCGGTCGATTCATCCGCAAAGGTCATCGCACCACCGAACCCACCCTCTGAAGAGGGCTCATTGATGAAGATGCCGTGATCGGCGCTCGAGCGATCAAAGAATTCCGTCTCGCCGCTGGGGAACCCTCCTAAATTAACGAAAGTGCTGGTCCCCGCCCTCGCATCATCGAAAAATTTCGTCTGACCGGCAGAAAACGCTGTTCCCATGGTAAAAGTAATCCCGCTTCCAGCTGTCGCGTTTCCGGTAAACTGGAGGACGACACCTGGGGGGCCGATGAGAAAGCTCTGCTCCAAGCCCGAACTATTGGCAATGCCTGTTCCACTAATCGTTAGCTGACTATTGGTGCTAATCGTGAACGCACTCGCCGTGGCGTTGAAAACGATACCTTCGACCTCAATTACCGGCCTAATAGAAACGTCGGTAACATTTGAGACATCGAAGGTCGCGGTGTCGTCCGGCCCATTTGGCACCGTGTTCGGCGTCCAGTTGGCGGGATCGTTCCACTGGTCATTGATCGGATTAAGTTTCCAGGTTGCGCTGCCGCCCAGGGCGGAGTGAAGAATGGAAAGTGCGGTCAGAGCCGCGGAGAACAGGCGCGTCTTCATGGCCCTGTTTTACCGAGCCGTGGGCGTCGAAGTCAAGAACAACGGAGCGCCGGCTAGCTCGGAGAAAGCGCTGGCACCGGCGGTGAAGTCATCGCACTCACCTCGACAGACTCCAAAGTGTCGACGTCGGTCGAATTGGAAACATCGAAGGTGGCGACATCGAGCGGTCCATTGGGCACGGTCTCAGGCGTCCAGTTAATGGCCCGGTTCCAATTGCTACTGATTGGATTCAATCGCCAGGTCGCGCTGCCGGCGAGGGCAGAGTGAAGAGTGGCAAGACAAAGTGCGGCCAGAGCCGCGGAGAACAGACGCGTTCTCATGGCCCCGTTTTACCCAGCCGGGGCGGTCGAAGTCAACCCGATCGACCTCAAGAAATCCGGCTCAGATCGACGCATCCGTTTGCCGTGCGGGTATGCAGTCGGGACTCGATAAAACAAGAGCCGGGCGAACGGCCGCGTCATGATCTTGCGCTGTCGTTCTGATTTGCCGACGCTTTCCGAATAATGAAAGTGCCACTTCCTGCCGTGGAATCGTTATGAAAAGCGACTTCTGCCTCGGTGAAACCCCGTCCTCCCGAAGCTCGCGACCCCTGCTCTCCCTCGCCCGGGTCTGGCGCGGACGGCGGGCATCTTGGCGCGACCATTTTCTCAGGTTTATCAAATCTTTTCCAATCTCCCGGGAGTGGACCGGCAAAAGGCGCGGATCTAGGCGCCGAAGACGTGCCTGAGAACTTGTGATTGACGCCGTCTGCCAATAATCGTTAAGATCACACCCGTTAATACTGACATGCCATCTTCATCGTCCCCAGAACTAGAGCGACCGGCGCTCGGTTCGCGCTTTGTTGTCCGTTTAGCGGTCGATTCTGGTCGTCCGCCCGGAGTCGGCATGCAGGAAACTTGGAGAAACAAACTCAGGAATGGGGGAGCCGTGCCTACCCCGTGAAACGATCCGACCACCAAAAACCACATCCCATGCAAACTAAACGCTCGTTCATTTACCTTCTCGCGGGAGTAATCGCTCTCCCGCTTTTCGCACCGGTCGCTCATGCGACAACCATCGACATCATGAACACGTTCGACTTTCCTGGGGCGGTCGCAACGGTGCCACACAAGATCAGCGACCAACTAGACCTCTTCGGGACGACGATCGGGACCGACGGGAAACTGCGAGCCTTTACTTACAAGGTGCGAATCCAAAAGTTCAGCCCCCGGATCAACGAGCCTCTCGACACCGGGGGAATCACGCAAGGCCAGGGTATTAACAGCAAACGGCATTGTTGCGGCGAATACTTGAACGCAAGCGATAGCACCTTTCACGGTTTCTTGATGGTCAGCGGAGCGATGAACAGCCTCACGTTTACTCCCTACGATGTGAAGAACGCTTTGCAAACGATGCCGCTGGGCATCAATAATTTCAGCAGCATTGCCGGGACTACCGTTCTGAGCGACGGCACCCAGTCCGGCTTCGTCGACATAGCGAAAAAGGTGACGACGTTTGCCGTCCCCGGTGCGACGGCGACGTTCGCTTGCATGATAAATGTCTCGAACCAGACCGTCGGTTACTATCTTGATCCCAACGGACTGGCACACGGGTTCCTGCGCGATGGCGCCGGCGTCCTGACTTATCCCCCGAGTGTGCCGGGCGCGACCGAGACGCTTCTGTTGGGAAATAACGATTCGAATTGGGGAGTTGGCCGATTTACCGATGCAGCAGGCGTCACCCATGGCTTGTTCTATGTCACGCCAGACGACATCCTGACCTATGATTACCCGGGGGCGACCTACACCTCGCTCAATGGGATCAACGCGGACGGATTGATCTGTGGCCACTACAACGACGACGCCGGGATCAGCCACGGATTCGTGGCAAGGGTGAACCTGATGGCCAATGGCAAACCCAACATGAACGGGCCGGTGACACCGGTGCAACCGGCTTATTCGTTGCCTAAAGTGCGCGGGATCGCAATGCCTGCCTTGTAGGCGACAGCCGCCTCACCCCAGTTCCGCGGTTGCGAGGTCGTGTCGCCTGCCCTCCGGGTTTGGGCGCGTGCTGCTGTTGCCCGACGGTGACTGGAAGTTGCGGAGTTGTTGCCGTTGGCCGGCCGGCGGCTGTTTAAGCAGCTTGAAAGGAAATCGAGCCCCTCGGAGGCGTGGCTTATTCCTCTTCGTAATCCTTCGGCCGTTCCGCGAGGCGAACTTCAGACTAGTTTTTAAACCGGGGATCGCTGGGGCGAAGGAATTCGGCCAAAGCGGGATCGATACTTTGCAAATGCAGATCGCGCTGCGGAAAGGGAATTGTGATGCCGGCCTTCGTTAGGGCATCGGTGATCGCGACGATGACGTCGCTCCTGATTTGGAGCCACTGGTCGTAGTCGTCGGTCCAGAGCCCTACATCGAAATCGAGGGAGTCGCTGCCGAACCCGATCATGAGCGTCTGGGGTGCCGGATTTGTGGTCGCCAAGGGGTGCGAGGCCGCGGCCGACGTGAGCAACTCAATCACCTGCTTCGGGTCGCTCCCGTAGGCCACCCCCACCTTGATCTCGATCCGCCGCTGCCGGTTGGAGAGGGTGTAGTTGGTCACCTTCTCGGAGATGAGCTGCCCGTTAGGCACGATCAATTCCGAGCTGTCGAAGAGCCGGATGATGCTGGGCCCGGATCCCAATCCGCCGGATCACGCCGACATCGGTCTGGACCTGGACGACGTCGCCCGCTTTGACCGGTTGCTCGAAGAGGAGGACCAGGCCGGAGACGAAATTGTTCACGATGTTCTGCAAACCGAAGCCAAGCCCGACCCCGAAGGCGCCGGCCAGAACGGTGAACTTCGTCAGGTCAACCCCGAGGGCCGCGAGCGCGAGGAAGAGCCCGGCCAGCAGCACGACGTAATGGAGCAAAGTCGAAATGGCGTAGGAAGTGCCGCGTTTAAAATGAAACCGGTCGTAAATGGCCTCCTCGAGCAGGAAGCGGATAAAGCGCGAGAAGAGCGTCGCCAGCCAGATCGTCAGGCCAAAGGCGAGGACCGCGCCTAACGAAATATGGAGAACCTGAAAACTGGCCTCGACCGTCAGCCAGTATTTCAACCACGCAAGCAGCGGAGGAGACGTCAAGGGTCATCAGCGCCTAGGTCACGAGGGCGAGAAAAAAAACGCCGCGGGTCAACCGGCGTTGCAGGAGCGGGCGATGCCGCCTAACGATCGCGAGATCGGAGAAAGGCCGGATATGCAGGGCAAAGAAAATCAGGCCCGCCACCACGCCCGCGGCAGCGTAGAAGAAAATTGCGAGATAGGCCGAAGCCAGGGCGGCGTTGGCGAGATAATTCGCGAGTCGGAAATAACCGAGCGCCGCGGCGAAAAAGACGACGGCAAAGAGGAAGAGGCCGATCCGCGCCGTCTTGTGCGAGGCGGTGCCGGTAGCGAGCGCGGGCAGCCGGGTCGAGCGGATAAACCAGACGAGAAAAATCGCGCCGCCTACCATTTCCAAAAGCAAAATGAGACGACAGCCCGGGCAACGAAAACGCCAGGCGTCGGATTTGTGCGAGGACGTAAAAGACGACCAGCGCGTTCAGGATCGGGAAGAGATGCCGGTCCACCAACCGCCGCAGGATGACGACAATCGGCGGCAAGGTGACCACGGCGATCGCCGCCCAAAATAGCCAGGGCGCCTCCTCAAAAAGAGAGCGGCAGATCAGCAACGTCAGCACCGCCGCGGTCGCGACCGGCAACTGCAGGACGCGGTTCGCGCGTGCCAGGAGGGGATCTTCATCCGTCTACCTGGCAGCCCGGCGTTTCACCCAAAAGAGCCCGAACCCCAGCGCGCAGAAAACAAGCCCAAGATAAAGTGGCGCGGCGTTTTTGGAGCGTGCTTTCGGTCTGCACGATCGCGGCCAGCACGCGGTCGATCCGTTGCCGGATTTCCAGCGGCGTGTCTGAACCCTGCGCGGCCTCGCGCGTCTTTGTCCAGGTCCACTGCAAATCGGGCAGGAGCGCGAGTTGTTTATCGATCAGGTTGGCGCGAGTCGTTAGGTTGCGGGTCCAGAGGCTAAGTTGCGCGCTCAAACTCGCCCAGCGGGTCTCGAGATCGTGCAAGGTTTCGAGCAACACCCGGCTTCACGAGCTGCGTCGTCTCAGCCAGTTGTGCGCTGATTCCGCGAGTCAGCGCCGGCAAATCGCGCCTGACTGTGCTGGCTGCGACCGCCTCGGATTTCGGCTGTATCTCTTGCAGGCTGGCCTCGACCGCATCCGCCTGCGTGAACACATCCGCGAGTGGGATCGGCGTCGTCACTGGAACCGACGTCGGCGAAGGCCTCGGGGAAACAGAAGCGGCAGCTTCCGGCGTAGCCTGGGCTGGAGCCCGGTTCCACGGCATAACCAGCCCCAGACAAACAAGGACGAGAAAAACGAAGCGTTTCACATTGGCGTGCGTCCATTCAGGGCACACTGTGCAGCGGCCGGCAGCAAGCCAAATTGCGCCGCCCGGTTTCTGCGCAAAGGTTAGCGAATGACCGACCCTGTCCTCGCGCCCGATCCACTCTGGTACAAAGACGCGGTCATCTATGAGCTGCATGTCAAAACCTTTCACGACAGCGATGGCGATGGGATCGGCGATTTCCGTGGGCTGATCGAGAAGCTCGATTACCTCCAGGAACTGGGTGCGACCGCGATCTGGTTGCTCCCGTTTTATCCTTCGCCGCTGCGCGATGACGGCTACGACATTGCCAATTATTTCGACGTCAACCCGAGCTTCGGCTCGCTCTCGGATTTCAAGGCTTTCCTCTCGGCGGCCCACGAACGAGGGCTGCGGGTGATCACAGAGTTGGTCATTAATCACACGTCCGACCAGAATCCGTGGTTCCAAAAATCGCGCCGCGCCGCCCCAGGCTCGCCCGAGCGCGAACTGTATGTTTGGAGCGATTCGCCGGAGAAATACCAGGAGGCGCGGATCATCTTCAAGGATTTCGAAACGTCAAACTGGTCCTGGGATCCGGTGGCGAAGGCGTATTACTGGCACCGCTTCTACGCGCATCAGCCGGATTTGAATTTCGATAACCCCGCGGTGCACGAGACCGTGCAGAAGGTGCTCGATTTTTGGCTCGGCATGGGAGTCGACGGTCTGCGACTCGACGCCATCCCCTACCTCTACGAACGCGAAGGAACGAACTGCGAAAACCTTCCCGAGACGCACGACTATCTCAAAAAACTGCGCGCGCACATGGACGCGAAATTTCCGGGCCGGATGCTCCTGGCGGAGGCAAACCAGTGGCCGGAAGACGCGGTCAAATATTTCGGCGAAGGCGACGAGTCGCACATGAACTTCCATTTCCCGCTCATGCCGCGGATGTTCATGGCGCTGCAAATGGAGGACCGCTTTCCGATCATCGATATCCTCGAGCAGACGCCGGCCATTCCCGAGAACTGCCAATGGGCGATGTTCCTGCGCAACCACGACGAGTTGACTCTCGAGATGGTGACGGACGAGGAGCGCGATTACATGTGGCGCGTCTACGCGACCGACCCGACGGCGCGAATCAATCTCGGCATTCGCCGCCGGCTCGCCCCGCTCCTCGCCAATAGCCGGCGCAAGATCGAGCTGCTCAACATTCTCCTTTTCTCCATGCCCGGAACGCCGGTGCTCTACTACGGCGACGAGATCGGGATGGGCGACAATTTTTATCTCGGCGATCGCAACGGCTGCCGCACCCCGATGCAATGGAGCAGCGATCGCAACGCCGGTTTTTCGAAGGCGAATCCACAACAGCTCTACCTGCCGATCACGATCGATCCCGAGTACCACTACGAGGCGATCAACGTCGAGAATCAGCAGAAGAATCTTTCCTCGCTTCTCTGGTGGCTGCGGCGGGTGATCGCGATGCGGAAAAATTTTCTCGCCTTCTCGCGCGGCTCGCTCGAATTCCTGTTCCCGGACAATTCTAAGGTGCTCGCTTTTCTGCGGCGACATGAAGACGAGACGATCCTCGTGATAGCGAATCTCTCGCGCTTTTCGCAACCGGTGGAGCTGGACCTCACGCGCTTCGCCGGCGCGGTGCCGATGGAAGTCTTCAGCCGCAATTTTTTCCCGCCGATCAAGAAGGCGCCCTACTTTCTGACGATCGGCCCGCACGGCCATTATTGGTTTGCCTTCCAATCGCAGGCCGCCAAACGTGCGACGAAAAAGCGGGTCGCACCCACGATCGACGCCGAGCCCAGCCTAACGGCTCTACTGCAAAACAATCATCGCGCCGGACTGGAACGCGAGATTTTGCCCGCCTATCTGCGCACCTGCCGCTGGTTTGGAGCGAAGGCGCGCAGCATCCGTGAGATGCGGATCATCGAACAAATTCCAGTCGGCGAGGGCGCGGCGCAGTTGTGGCTCCTGCAAGTCGATTACACCGACGGCGCGCCCGACATTTATTCGCTGCCGGTGCAATTGGCGAGCGGTCCGCCGGGGGAGGCGCTGGCGCGCACCTCTCCGCAGGCGGTGATCGCGCGCGTCGGTCCGCGCGCGGTGCTGCACGATGGAATCTGGGACCCGGCTTTTCGCGAAAATCTGTTCCGCCTGATGGCCGCCGGAACGGATGTGCAGGGGCGCAACGGTCGCCTCGTCGGCGTGGGCAGCAGTATTCTGGCGCAGGAGCCTAACGAGAAGGTGCCGCCTTCGCAGGTCCTCAACGCCGAGCAGAGCAATTCCTCGATGCTTTTCGAGAATCGGTTCTTCCTCAAGCTCTACCGCAAGCTCGAGGATGGGATGAATCCCGATGTCGAGCTGACTCGTTTCCTGACCGAAGAACAGCACTTCGCCCACGTGCCGGCTTTTGTCGGCGCGATCGAATATCGGCGGCCGCGCGCGGAACCGACCGTAGTCGCTCTCCTGCAGGCGGCCGCGCCTAACGAGGGGGACGCCTGGAAACTGACGCTCGACGCGGTCGGCCGCTACTTCGAGCGGGTGTTGGGGATGAAAAGCGAGTTGCAAACCATCGGGGCCGCGCCGGGCCCGTTACTCAACCAGTTGCTCGGGGGCGTCTATCCCGAAAAGGCGAAGTTGATCGGACAGCGCACCGGCGAAATGCATCTCGCGCTCGCGGCCGAGACGACCGACAAACGCTTCGCGCCGGAGCCGTTCAATGCGATGGCGCAACGGTCGGTTTTTCAATCGATGCGCGCCTCACTTCGCCGCACCTTTGCGCTCCTGCAAAAAAAGCTGCCTGATCTATCGGAAGCCTTCCGCGCCGAAGCCGCGCAGGTTCTGGCCGCCGAGCAACAGATTCTCGCCGCCGAGCACAAGACCCTGGAACACCACGCTTCCGCCACCAAGATCCGCATTCACGGCGATTATCATCTCGGTCAGGCCCTCTACACCGGGAAGGATTTCGTGATTCTGGATTTCGAAGGAGAACCGGCGCGGCCCCTGAGCGAGCGCAAATTGAAGCGCTCCGCCTTGCGCGATGTCGCCGGGATGATGCGCTCTTTCCAATACGCCGCCTACAGCGCGCTCTGGCAGCCGTCGATGCGGACCGAAGACGTTCCGTTCCTCGAGCGCTGGGCCGATCTCTGGTATCGACAGATGAGCGCCACTTTCCTCGAGAGCTACCTCGAGACGACCGCGGGCGCGAGTTTTATGCCGCAAAAAGGAGCGAATCTCACGGTCCTGCTCGAAGCATATCTGCTCGACAAGGCGGTCTACGAGGTCGGCTACGAATTGAATCATCGGCCCGATTGGGTGGTGATCCCAGTGCGCGGGATCAAACATATATTGAATTTTGCCTAACGAACCGGCGGAAAGGAATAAAGCGGCGCTCGTCCGCTCCTACGAGCGATGAAAACGTTCACCTTCGTTTTAGCCGCCTGCGCCATGCCGATCATCACTTCCGTGGCAGCCGAGACACGCTTCGAGAGCGGTCCGCAACAGATTTCGCTGGTCGAACTTTACACTTCGGAAGGCTGCAGCAGTTGTCCGCCGGCGGAGGCGTGGATGAGTCGCTTGAAAGGCGAGCCGGGACTTTGGAAAAATTTCGTCCCTATCGCATTCCACGTCGACTATTGGGACCGACTTGGCTGGCGCGATCGTTTTTCTTCGCCGCGGTGGACGGAGCGCCAGCGGCGTTATGCCGCCCTTTGGGGGAGCGAATCGGTCTACACCCCGGCGGTGGTGGTGGGCGGGCGCGAGCAGGGCAGCTGGTCGAGCGCGCGGCTCTCTCAGCCTAACGACAAGGAGGCGGGCGTTCTGAGCGTCTCGACCCGGGACGGAAAGAATTTTTCGGTAGAGTTTCGACCGCAGAATGGCAGCGGAACGGAGTACGAAGCGCATCTGGCGCTCCTCGGCTCCGGCATTTCGACCAACGTGCGCGCCGGCGAGAACAGCGGCCGGAACCTGGCGCACGACTTCGTCGTCCTCGATCTGCGGAATGGAGGTTTGAATTCCGAGGCCGGGACGGCGCGCGCCAGCCTAACGACCTCCGCCGCGGTCGAGCCCGCGGCCCGCAAGGCGGTCGCGGTCTGGGTCACCCGGCGCGGGCAGTTGGATCCGCAACAGGCCGTGGGAGGCTGGTTGCCATAGGGCAATCGTCCGCAACGGTGGCATGCCAATCTGCACGATGGGTAAATGGTTCGCGCTGGTTGCAATCGTTAGTCTGGCAGGCGCCGGCTGCGCCGGGAAGAAGCAGAATCCCGAAGCGGTCCGGGTGCCGGCGCAGATCGACAACGCCCCCTACGACCGGTTACTCAAAAAATACGTCGATGATCGCGGGCTCGTCGCTTACCGCGAGTGGAAGAATGATCAGAGCGATCTGGCGGCACTGAACGACTACCTGAAACAGTTTGGCGCCACGGGAAGCGAGGCGAGCGGGCCGGAAAAAGCAGCGGGGCTCATCAACGCCTACAACGCGTTCACCCTGCAATGGATTCTGCAGAATTATCCGACCGAGAGCATCTGGTCACTCGACGATTCGTTCACCGGGCGACGGCACCAGATGCACGGCGAAAAGGTCTCACTCGACGATATCGAGAAGGGCACGCTCATTCCCGAGATCGGCTGGAAAGATCACGGTGTGCTCGTCTGCGCGGCGCACAGTTGTCCGCCGTTGCGTCGGGGGGCCTACGACGCGGCCTCGCTCGACGAGCAAATCTCCGACGCCTATCGTCGCTGGCTGGCGCGCTCCGACCTGAACGAATACCTGCCGGACAAGAACAGGGTGGAAATCTCGAGCATTTTCAAATGGTACAAGAGCGACTTTGAGAAAGTCGGCGGGCCAAAGCACATCCTGCCTGAATTTGGCCCGGAAAAGTTCCACAGTTTTCTCGCGAACGGAAGTTACGAGATCGACTATGAATCATATAACTGGGGCTTGAACGACCAGGGCGAGCATGGTCGCCACTACGGCAAACTGCAGTTGTTCTTTGACCAGCTTTTCTGAGGTAGTGCGAGCTTTTGAAATCGCTTTTTCCGAAAGCGTGGGATCGGAGCAAGATCTCCATCGTAGGCCGAAGAGATCGGCCCGGAATGAGCAGAGCCGGGGCCACGATTTTTGGCGAAAGCCAGCGGATTCTTCTCGACTCCAATCGGCATCTCTCTAGAACGAGCGACGCGATGAAAGTGTCGCGCGCCCCAGTTCTCCTCGCCCTGACTTCCCTCGCCACCACTTTGGCGAGGGCCGAGCCCGACGAAACCGCCCGCTCCCGCATCAGGCGCGAGCCAGTCGCGTCGAGCAACGTCGCGAGCGTGGGCTACAGCCGGCATTTCCGTGCGCTCGAAATCGAGTTCACGCGCGGTGCGGTCTACCGCTTCCTCGAGGTGCCGCCGGGGGTGTATCGTGGGCTGATTGCCTCCCAGTCCAAAGGCCATTTCATTGCGGAAAACATCCGCGGGAAGTACCGTTTCATGCGAGTCCGGCCGAAGAGGAGCAGCCGCGCTTCGCGATTGCCCGAGGACTCCTGATCCAGCACGTCGGAGCCGGGAAAAAATCTCGCAGAAAAAGTGAAAATTCTGCGTTGACGGATGAGCCTCCTGCGATACTTTGTTCGTCCGCTGATGGCGGTCCCGGGCTCCCCCGGGGTGTTCTTCTTGGCTCAACGCGAGCCGCGGTTTGTTGGCTTCAGCAAACGGGCGGGCTTTGTCGTGGAGCAGCAGGGGAACGGTCGATCTTTGAGAGTCTGGTTTCGGATTTCGAACAGCACACACGACGTGGAAATCCGGAATGTGAAGTCAGCGAAAATTGAATTGTGCGTTATACGTCGATTTTCTTTGAAGAAAAAATTTCGCCGGTTCTCACGAACCGGTGATCTGAATTAAAAGATCGGACGAACCCCGAAGAAATTCGGGGCAAGAATGGTCAGAATTTCGAGGCGCTTAGCGGCGCTTCGACAAACTTTGTCCCCGAAGCAATTCGGGGCTCCAAATTTTTACGGAGAGTTTGATTCTGGCTCAGAACGAACGCTGGCGGCGTGGATAAGACATGCAAGTCGAACGGGATTTTCTCTGGTAGCAATACCGGGGAAAATTTAGTGGCGAACGGGTGCGTAACACGTGGGGAATCTGCCGAGAAGTGGGGGATAGCTCGTCGAAAGGCGAATTAATACCGCATACGATCAGGGACGACATCGTTCCAACATCAAAGCCGGGGCAACCTGGCGCTTCTTGATGACCCCGCGGCCTATCAGCTAGTTGGTGAGGTAACGGCCCACCAAGGCGATGACGGGTAGCTGGTCTGAGAGGACGACCAGTCACACTGGAACTGAGACACGGTCCAGACACCTACGGGTGGCAGCAGTCGAGAATTTTTCTCA
>DATBDG010000101.1:0-4692 GCA_036270055.1 Chthoniobacterales bacterium | reverse complement strand
GCGCTCTCCTTCTTGGCACCGGTCGTCGCCCACAGGGCGACGACTACAACCGTCATTTCTGTTGAGCCTTACCTTTCCCGGCCGGAATAGCGCGATTCTGATGTAACCCTTTCTTCCCGCCTCATTGAAAGGCAGAAGCGCGTTTTGCTTTCTTGGAACGCAATGCGCGCTACTGATATCCGATGCGAACCAGGCGGAAAGACAAACTCTGGCTATGGATCGGAATAGTATTAGGCGCATTCGTCATTGTCGTCGCCATCGCGACTGCGATCCTCAATCCTGCGATCACGCGCTATGTCGAAGGCCCGAAGTTTCGCGCCGAGATCGAGAAGGAGACCGCCAAAGGCCTCCATTTTCGAGAGAGCGAGTTCGCGCCCATTCATCGCACAGGATTTCTTTCCGCTGCCAGTGATTGGGCAAAAGCCGACCAAGGCGAAAAGGCGCTCACGAAACTCCGTGCGCACGGCATCACGGCGCGTTTCAATCCACTCGGTGTTTTCCTGCGCCGTTGGCAGCTCGACGATATCCACGTCGATGGTGGCGAAGTCGCCATTCAAGTCTACGAGCCGAAGCCTGAGTCCACTCCAGGCAAACCCTGGTATCATGTCTTCCTGCCCGACCGCGTTTATCTAAGGCAGCTCCGTTCCGAACCGGTCGACGTCACCTGGACGCTGCTGAGCAAGAAGTCCGGCTTCTTCGGCACGCGACTCCTGATTACTCCGCATGGCCGCGATTTCGAATATCAGGCGACTGGCGGCACCATGCGCATGCCGCACGCACCCGCGCTGCAACTGCGTCATACCCACCTCTTGATCACGAAAACACTCATCAGCCTTTACCAGCTCGATCTGGTTTCCGGCGCCGGCACGATTCACGGCGAAGGCAAAGCGGGGACGCGCGACGACAAGAGCGTTGATTGCCGCGTCACCTTCGACAAATTGCCGATCCGCGAATGGGTCCCAGAAAGTTGGAGGCAACATGTGGACGGGGCCGCGCGGGGGAAGGCCCACTGGAGCGGCCAGGATTGGAAGCTTGCGGACGCGGAAGTGCAGGGTTCGTTGCAGATTGATGGCGCGCGCATCCGCGGCCTGCGCGTTTTGGAAGTGCTCGCCGCAGTCGCAAAACACAAATCACTCGAGAACCTGGAGCTGAGCGATTTCTCGGCAGACGTGGAATTGAAGCAAGGCGTGGCTGCAGCCAGGCACATCGCGATCGAGGCCAAAGGAAAATTTCGCATCGAAGGTTCGGTCACATTGCACAAGGACTCGTTAGGCGGGAGCCTGGATCTCGGCGCCACCCCCGAGTATCTCGAATGGCTGCCGGATGCGCGGGGAATATTCTCTCGCGAACACGACGGCTATCTTTGGACAACGGTGCATCTCTCCGGCACGCTCGAAAATCCCCAACAGGACCTCAGCCCGCGCGTCTTCGCCGCGATGAAAGAGTCACCCGGCGCCTGGTTCAGCGCCGCCTTGCGTGCCCTCGGCGCGTGGCTCCGTGGGGAGTGACCGGGAGCGAAGGAGTCAATTTTGGGGTTGGCCTGATGTGACGGACAGAACGCTCAAGGCATTTGCCTTAGGCTATCTGCTGACGCTCGCGAGGTGGGCTAATGCGCTAGCGTGCGCTTAGCCCGACGCCAGGCGAGCAAGCCTGTCGCTCCAAGAGCGAGCCCGCCTAACGATTCCAGAGTCGGCGCTGTGCCAGCGGAGGTTTGACCGGCCACGATCGTGTCGCCCGGATCGCCGTAGGCGTAGTCCATCAACTCGAAGTTGTTGAAGCGAGCCCCGTACATTGTGAACCGAGCCCACCCGTACTGCACCCCGGCGCCGTTGTTAAAGCTGAAGCCAACAAAAGCGTTGCGCTGGCGCTCGAGGAATTGCCCTATTGGGAAATTGGAAAAGCCAAAGAGCTCGGCGAGGAAGCCGCCCGTGTACCCGACAGGCCGTGTCGATATCGCATCGCCGCGATTGAGATTTGAGACAGAGACGTCACCCCGGAAGGTCGTTACGCCGTCCACCTTTCCCGAGACCGCAGCATAGACATGGAACGATGCCGTCCCACCATCGTGGAACGAACTCGAGCCATAGACAGCGTTAAAATGCCTTAAGACAAAGGAGCCGCCGGCTGGGTCGAGCGGGAAGCTGTCGGTGTGATTAAGTCTGAACTGTTCATTAACCGGGCCGCTGTAATGGATAGTGGCTTCGGCCGTCTGCGCTGCCGCGAAACCGGTCGCTGCTGCTGCCGCCGCATAGGCCGCCCAGCGGCGATCGGCGATTGAGTTGATTCTGCGCTGGTCCTTTCTCTGGGTTTTCATGAGAGGCAGTGTGAGAAACCGGCCGGCCAAAATCAAGCCGAATCTCCGCCAGAGGAGTAAGTCCTTTGTTCAACAAAGCCCGCGCCTCATCGCAGCGATAAAAGAGTCTCCCGGCGCCTTGTTCAGCGCCCGTTGCTTCGCATTTGAAAGCCCGGCTTGCCTGCTCGCGAATGCTTTCGGAGTTCCTTCATTGTTCAGACTTGATGCGCTCACATCCCCTTGATTGACTCGACCTACCCAGGTCTTGGGCTGCGCCCGTGCTTTGCACGTCTATGTCGCTCCGTTCCCACTGGCTCCATTGACTTACCGCTACTTCGCGGCGTCCCGTCTATGTCGCTCGCCCCGCTCACTCCATTCTACCTTCCCACTGGCGACCACCTCGCTGAGAAACGCGATCAACAGCACCAGCCGCAGCCGCGCGAGTCTCTCTATCTCGACGATTCCCTTAGGAGATGATCGCATGATACGAGTCTCTCGATTAGTTATGGAGCGAAGGAACTGAAGCCTGCGCTTAACTCCAGGCAAAGACGTGTTGTCGTCGCCGACCTTGCTATCTATCCTAATCCCGGCCGCCCGCGAGAGAGCGATTGCAACCCGCAACGTTTCAAATCCCGGCCTCCGCGCGAGGAGCGGCCGTCAATGTCCGAGTTCGGCCGGCCGCGGCAGAGGACTCGGGACAAGCTGATCTTCGGTGGAGATGGGAAGCGTTTCCTCCGGAGCTGGCTCAGTCAAGCCGAAACCGCTCGGGATTCTTTTCTCTCAGACGTCGTTCCGGCGAGTCGTGATGCCGCATGTAATGGAGCCACTCGTGCTCGATTTCGTCCATGAACTCCGCCCAGCTTGGCGCTTGCCGCAGATGACTCGGGATGGAGCGGATGGTCCGTATCAGGCAGACGAATATCCCACTGCCCCGAATTGGTGTGCTCACTCATCAGCTTTCATTCTCCATGCGATCCAGGGCTTCGTCGCCGCCAAATTGCACGACCAGTTTACGAAACTCCGGTTCATGGAGATCGATCTTACAGGTGCGCAAGAGATCAAAAATGTCGCTCCAATCGGCGGCACCGGCACGTCGCGTGGCAGATTTCGCGGCCGTGAGCTTCATCGCGATGAGGTGCCATGGATGCGGGACGCGCAGGCGCATTCCCTCTCCCGCGTCGCGCTCCTCTGCCTGGGCGTCGAATTTTGCCCAGGTGCTCTGGTCCACCAGCATTAAATCAACTGGCGGCATGCTCCCGGGCGTGGCTGGCTCAAGTTGGATAAAAGCATCCGTGCGATGATAAACACGATAACTCAGCCTTTGCAGAAATTCGAGCCATCGCTCGATCGCTTCATCTGAAATAACGAAATCGCGCGCAGCGGGCGGGCTCCTCCGCACTATGGCGGAAGACCAGCGCCATGCCATCGCCGGTCGGCAGTCGGACGAGCTGTTCGTCGGGCGAGTCCCGCACCTGCGGAGTCGCGAGCACGATCTCGGTGAGCTGGTTCAGCCGCTCCTTCTGCTCCTCGATCAAAAGTTTGGAGTAACCGACAACGTCGAGGAAGAGAACGTGCCCGATCTCAAATTTGATGTCAGATGATGCGTCAGTTGCCATGGGTTGGGTCAGTCTTCTAATCGCCGAAGCGCGCTGCGACAATATCGATGCCTTGGAGCAAAGCGAACGCGGCCGCGACGGCATAAGCGACCGCAACCTTGTAAACGTTGCGGCGCTTCAGCTCGGCGAAGAAATTAGGCAGGTTCAGTGCTTTGTTTCGGCTTTGGGGGCGATCACCTTTTGGACGAACGCTTCGAATCGCGCATCACCACGCAACGGATCAAGCAGTGGATCTACTTTGATCCAGGTGAGACTGGACCCGTCCCGCTGGGCGACAGCCTTTGCTACTGAGCGAAGGGCTTCCTCTTTGTCGTTCATGCTCAGGAAGAGAAGCGCCCGCGAGTATTCGTCGACAGCCTGATTTTGAGATATCCGATCGAGCTCCTTCAACGTTTGCTGCGCCGCGCTCTTATCGCCCGCGAGAGCCTTGCCCGCTCCCAGGAGAGCGATGGTGAACGAATCGTCGCTCAAGTCTTTTGCCTTCTGGTATTCAGCAATCGCGCCCGATAGATCGCCTTTCAATTGCAGGACAATCCCGAGGTTGTAATGCGCGTAGAAGAACGTCGGGTCGATTGCAATTGTCTTTTTGAATTGCTGGATGGCCTCGTCATAGCGGCGAGCAAGACCGAGAGTGATGCCCAGGTCCGCATTGATGATCGAAGAGAGCGGATCCAGCTCGACGGCACGTTTCCCCTCGGCGATGGCCTCATCAAATCGGCCATAGCTAACGAGCGAGTCGTTGCCCAACCATTGATGGGCGGTGGCATAATTTGGGTCCAACTC
>DATBDG010000100.1:0-24424 GCA_036270055.1 Chthoniobacterales bacterium | reverse complement strand
GCATCCATTCCGAGATCGGCGCGGCTGACATCGTTCGCGACCAGGAGATCGCAATTTTTCTCCGCCAGCTTGCGGCGCGCGTTCGCCGCCAACTCCTGCGTTTCGGCCGCAAAGCCGACGACGAAACAGTTGCGATTCCGTGTCGTTAGGCTGGCGAGAATGTCGCGCGTCGGGACGAGCGCGAGGGAAAAGGGCTCGCGCTGCTTCTTCATTTTCTGCGCTGTGTAGTGGGCCGGTTTGTAATCGCAGACCGCCGCGCACATCACGAAGACATCGCAATCCTCGAGCGCCGCGGAAATTGCCGTGAACATCTCTTCGCCGGTCGTGACGGGCACGACCTTCGCGCCGGACGGCGCCGAGAGCGCGACCGGCCCCGAGACGAGGACGACTTCATGCTTTGCCTCGAGCGCCGCGGCCGCAATCGCGTAGCCCATTTTTCCAGATGAGCGGTTGCTCAAATAGCGAACGGGATCGAGCGGCTCGCGCGTCGGTCCGGCCGTGACGACAAACTTCACGCGATCAGATTTTCCTCGCGGGCGAGGAGGAACTCGGCGCGGAAAGCAATCTCGTCGACCTTCCAGAGGCGGCCGAGACCTTCGTAGCCGCAGGCCAGCATGCCGGCTTCCGGTCCGATGAATTCGACCCCGCGCGCGCCCAAGGTCGCGACGTTTTCCTTCGTCGCCGGATGATCCCACATCTTGCCGTTCATGGCCGGCGCGAGCAGAATGGGCGCGCGGGTCGCGAGCGCAATTGCGGCCAGGGGGTGACCGGCGAAACCGTGCGCGAGTTCGGCGATGAGCTGAGCGGTGGCGGGCGCGACGAGGAGGAGATCGGCGCGATCGGCGAGGGCGATGTGCCCCGGATGCCAGCTTTGCTTTTCGTCGTAGAAACTGGTCGTGACCGGATTTTTGGAAAGCGTCTGCAGAGTGAGCGGAGTGATGAACTCGGTGGCGTCTTTCGTCATCACGACGTGCAGGTCATGTCCCTGTTTGACGAGGAGACTGGCGAGCTCGGCCGCCTTGTAAGCGGCGATCGAACCGGTCACTCCGAGGACGATCGAGCGTTGTTTTTTGGATTTCATGTGGCGATCTCCCGAGAAAGCAAATGATGCATCGTTAGGTCGTTTCGGCCATGATCAGGCGGCTGCTCAAGTAGCGTTCCGCCCCCATGATCTGGCGGAACTTGAGCAGGTCTTCCTCCATCGAGCGGCTGATGATGGTGTAACGATAATCGCGCCAGAGTTCCATCTCGCGCGCCGCGGTCTGGAGGCGGATTTCGATCTGCGCGGCCGTTTCCGTGCCGCGTTTCGTGAGCCGGCGGCGCAACTCCTCGAGATCGGGCGGCATGATGAAAACGTCGGCCAAAGATTGGCGGACAAAGGCGTCGTCGAAAGCGCGAATGGCGGCCGCGCCCTGGGTGTCGATGTCGATCAGCACATCGACGCCCTGGCGCAGATCGCTCACGATCGGGGCGCGTAGCGTGCCGTAGAATTTGCCGTGCACGCTGGCGTGCTCGAGAAATTCGCCGGCTGCGACCCGGGCGAGGAAATCGGACTCGGAAATGAAATGATAATCTTCTCCATCGATCTCGCCCGCGCGCGGCGGGCGCGTCGTGCAGGAGACCGAGTAAACAAAGTCGGGGGTCTGGCGGAGCGCGTCGCAGAGCGTCGTCTTGCCCGCGCCGGAAGGAGCGGAGACGACGAAGAGAATTCCGTAGCGGCTGAATTCTTTATTCAAGATTTTGGATTTGCTCGCGGATTTTCTCGACCTCGGCCTTGCAGGCGACGACCCGACGCGAAATCTCGCCGTCGCCGGCTTTCGCGCCTAACGTATTCAGCTCGCGCGAAATTTCCTGGGTGATAAATTCGAGAGTGCGGCCGACCGGCTCGTCCTTGCGCAGGTGATGGGCAAACTGCGCGAGATGACTTTCGAGCCGGGTCAGCTCTTCCGAAACGTCGGAGCGGTCGGCGAAAAAGGCGACCTCCTTGAGGACCCGCTCGTCGTTAGGCGCGAGCTCGAAGCCGGCTTTGTTGATGCGATCGAGGAGGCTGGCGCGATATTTCTCGGTCACGGCAGGATACATTTTTCTTACTTCCTTGAGCGATTGGCGGACGACCTTGAGGCGCTGAATCAAATCTTTCGCAAGATGTTTTCCCTCCCGCTCGCGCATCTTGATCAACTCGCTCAGCGCGCGGCCGAGTGCTTCTTCGAGGGCGGGCCAGACTTCGTCCGGTACGATCCCATTCTCGGAGAAACGCATCACGCCCGGAGCCTGCAAGATCATCCCGATGTTGATTTCGCCGGGCACGCTCAGCTCTTCCTGCAAGGCGCGCATGTCGGCGTGATAAGAACGGGCGAGAGCGCGATCGAGTCCCAGCTTGCGGGGCACGTTCGCACTCGGCTCGAACGCGACCACGACATTGGTGCGGCCGCGGGTCACTCGGTCGGCTACCGCCTCCCGGACGCGCGGCTCGAGGACGCTCAGATCGCGCGGGAGATTGATCACGATGTCGCTCTGGCGACGATTGACCGAATTGATTTCGACGCTGATGTTCGCGCCGCCGCGTTCGCTTTCGCCGCGGCCGTATCCGGTCATGCTTTTCATCGGGTCAGCCAGCTTGGAAAAATAGCGCGGGAATCACAAATGGAAACGTGCGGCCGATCAGGGAGAGGGAGTTCCCCCACCGTGGGTGGGATCGCGCAGCGGAATACCCAGTCGGTAGAGATCGAGATCGCCCCGGAGGAGGTTGGCGATGGCCGCTTGTCCGCTGGCTTCCGCGCTCTGCTCGGCCTCCTGAGCCGCTTGGATCGCTTCCCGGTACCGGCCGTTTTCCGCATAGGCAGCGGCGAGAACGCGAATGATCATCAAGTTGCGACCGCCGGAAGCTTGAGCGGCGCGCTGCGCGAGATCGAGGGCGCGCGCACCATCGCGGATTGACCGCTCCGGCGCGGTCGACAGAATCCAGGCCAGGGTGACGGCGACGCCGGTCTTGTCGGGATGCAGGCGGACGGTTTCCCGCCACTCGGTCACGGCGGCGGCCAACTGACCATCGCGGAGCAGGCCGACCGCCAGGTTGTTGTGCAATTCCACATTGTTCGGTTCGATCCGGAGGGCTTTTCGCTCCTCTTCAATCGCGCGCTTGACTTCACCTTTTTTCAAAAGAACGAGGGCGAGATTGTTGTGCGCGGCAGCATGCTGGGGCTGCAGTTGGATGGTCGATTCGAACTCGGCGATCGCCCGCTCGAACTCACCTTTCCGACTGAGCGCGATCCCAAGGTTGTAGTGCGCCTCGATGTTTTTCGGGTCCGAAGCCAGCGCCTGGCGAAACGACGAGATCGCCTCATCCAGCCTGCTCTCTTCGAGGAGCGCGTTGCCCAGGCTGTAGGCGGCATCGGAATCGTTAGGCTGAATCCGGAGGGCGGCGCGAAATTGCGCGCTGCCTTCTTCCGTCGCGCCGTTCTTGACCAGCGCTTTTCCAAGATTACGCCGCACTTCGCTGTCGTTAGGGCGAAGCCGCACGACCTCCCGATAATGTTCGATCGCCTCAGCAAATTCCTTCTTTTGGAGAAGGGCGTTGGCCAGATTCGTCAGGCCATTCGGCTCGTGTGGATTAATCCGGAGCGCCGCGCGATCATGCGCGGTCGCTTCGTCGATCCGACCGATTTTGGCCAGGGCGGTGCCGATACCGCGCTCGGCGACATCATTGTTTTCGGTGACGGCAAGCGTGTGCGCCCAAAATCGCACCGGCTCCGACCAATAACCCGTTTGCCGCCAGGTCACGAGCATGAGCGTGAGAATGACCGCCGTCCCAAGACCGCCAAGGATAACCCGGCGCGACGGCCAGTTTCTGGTCAGCTCCGCCACGCCCCAGACAATGAGGAGGTAAACGCCGATCTGGGGCAGGTAGGTGTAGCGATCGGCATGGGCCTGTAATCCGACTTGGATGAGGCCGATGACCGGGACAAGCATGCCGACGTACCAAAACCAGCCTGTGAACAGGTAGGGGTACCTGCGGCGCGCCAAAAAAGCGCCGAGCGAGGCCGCGAGAAAAAAGAGCAGCGCGAGGGCGACGAGCCAGAGCGAGAGCGTTCCCTTTGGATGCGGATAAAAGACAGCCAGATGCTGCGGCCAGATCATCTGCCGCAGATAAATCCAGATCGTGACGAGGGCGTTTTCGACCCGCCATCGCAGGGGCCAGACGGCGGCCGAGACGAGCGCGCGCTCCTGGGAAAGGATGGTGGCGATGGAATCCGCGACGACGAGCGCAAGAAGCGGCATCTTTTCCAGAATCAGCCAACGAACGGAAACGGGCGGATACGTTTTCTCATCGGCCGCCGTTTCGGAAACAGCGCCAAAGCGCCGCAGCGGCCAGTAGTCCAAAAGCAAAAGCAGAAAAGGGAGCGTGACCAACATCGCCTTCGCCATCAGGCCGAGGGCGAAGCAGGCCATCAGAATCAGGTAAGCGCCGAGGGCGGGCGGCCGGCGCGCATAACGAACGTAGGCGAGCAGAGCGAGAAAAAAGAAAATTCCGCTGAGCACGTCTTTGCGCTCGGAAATCCAGACGACCGACTCCGCCCGCAAAGGATGAATCGCGAAAAGCGCCGCGACAAAAGCGCTCCGCCACGTCGCACCCGTCATCCGCCGGAGGGCAAAGAAGAGGAGCAGAACGCCAAGCGTGTGCAGGAGCACATTAGCGAAGTGATAGCCGCCGGGATTAAGACCAAAGATCTGCGCATCGAGCATGAGCGAGATCGACGTCAGCGGATGCCAGTTGCCGACCAGCGGCTGGGTGAAAGCGCGCGTCAGTCCCGCGCGCGTGAAGCCGTTACTGACTGCGGGATTTTGGTAGACGTAGAAGCTGTCGTCATAGTTGACGAAGTCGAATCCAATCGTTCGGCCGAAGACGATCCAGGTGATGAGAACGAGAGCGCCGCAGATGGCCAGAGTCGGCAACGAGCGGGCCGGCCTCACGGCGGTGGACTGGGGTTTCTTCCTCGACGAAACCTTCCGGCTCTTACGCTTCATTTGCCATTCGCAGAGCGCCGCCGCGTCCGGCGCCAACGCCACGCAGTCGCGATGCATCCGAATCCGTAGCGCACGCTCGCTCCGAAACCGATCGACGACGCTTCGGGGAAGTACTTTGTCGGGCAGGTAATTTCCCCGATGGGGTAACCGAACCCGATGATCTGGGCCAGGATCTGGTTATCGAAAAGGAAGTCGTTCGAGTTGTTTTCGAGCGGGAGTTCCTCAAGGAGCGAGCGTGCGAAAGCCCGGTAGCCGGTGTGATATTCCGAAAGCTTGGCGCGGAGGATAAGGTTTTCGACCAGGGTGAGGAAACGGTTCGAGACATACTTCCACCATGGCATGCCGCCGCGGAGGGCGCCGCCCCCGAGAATGCGCGAGGCGAGAACACAGGGATAAAGCCCGCTCGCCACGAGCGATGCCATCGCCGGGATGAGGGCCGGCGTGTATTGATAATCGGGGTGGATCATGATCACGATATCGGCCCCGGCTGCGAGGGCGAGGCGATAGCAGGTCTTCTGGTTCGCGCCGTAACCGCGGTTCCGCGGGTGCACCTCCACCTGGAGGTCTGGCAGGCTGCGCGCCATCGCGACCGTTTCGTCTTTGCTCGCGTCGTCGACCAGGATAATGCGGTCGACGATCCCGTGCGCCATGACTTCGTCGTAGGTCTGGCGCAGGGTGCGGGCCGCGTTGTAGGCGGGCATGACGACGACAATCTTTTGACCCTGGAGCATGGCTAATTTTGCGGAAGCAACTGCGCGAGCGCGCGCCGATGCGGCGTCGGCACAGGCAGGCGCTGGAGCGCGCGGAGCGGGAACCACTTTTGCTGCTCGTTAGGCACAGTTCCGCCCGGCCGGGCAAAGACGGCCAGCGTGATGCGGTGATGGGTGAACGGAAAATCGAGTTGGAGCAGCGGCGTTTTGCGAGGGACGCGAGAGAGACGCGGCAAAATCCACATCCCGCGCCAGCGGGCGCGCGATTGCTCGAGCAAGATTCCTTTTTCTCCGCGGCTAAAGCCGTGCGACTCGGTCAGGCGGATGGTAGCCGGTTTTTTTCTCTTCAGGGGCAGTCTCGCCGGGTCTTCCGCGCGGCAGAATTGACGGACCGGGCAGTCGCCGCAACGCGGTTGGCGCGGCAGGCAGATGAGGGCGCCGAGCTCCATCAAGGCGGAATTGAATTTGCGACTGCCCGTCCTGGGAAGAAGCGCCGTCGCGGTCGCCCAAAGATGGGCCCGACCGCCGGAGGTATCGATGGGCGTTTGGTAGTTTGTCAGACGGGTCAACACGCGCGCGATATTCGCGTCGACCATTGGCTCGGGGAGATCGAAGGCAAAGCTGGCGATCGCCCCCGCCGTATAGCGACCGACCCCCGGCAGCCGCGCCATCGCGGCCCGGTCGGCCGGAAGGCGGCCGGCGAATTTTTGCCTAACGATACGGGCGGTGGCATGCAAATTCCGGGCCCGGGCGTAGTAGCCCAGACCCTGCCAGGCGTGCAGCACCTCCGATTCCGCGGCCTCGGCCAGTGCGGCAAAATTAGGAAACCGCTCCAGCCAGCGCTCATAATAAGGAATGACGGTCGCGACCTGTGTCTGCTGGAGCATGAATTCCGAAACCAGAATGGCATAGGGATTGCGCGTCCGACGCCAGGGGAGATCGCGGCCGCGCGACTGGAACCAGCGATTCAGGCTCCGTCGGAATGTCCGATGCTCGAGCGGTGAGTCGGGAGATTCATATTTTTGCGCCATGCGTCCGGCAATGATGCCACGAGTAGACCATTCCCCAAGCGGCGAGCGCGAGAATCGAGCCAACAAAAAGCGCGCCGAAAAAGCTCTGGCTGAGAAAGAGTTGGGCGACGAGCAGGACGAGTCCGCCGAAAGACATCAGGCGCCCGCCCCACCGATGGGTCGCCCGCCAGGTCTCCGGATTCTCGAGCGTCCAAGGGGTGCGAATTCCGACGAAGTAGTTCGGGCGCAGGTTGCCGAGGTAGTTGCCGAGGACGACGAAGAAGACGAGCAGGCAGTTCATCAGGATGCGGCCGTCGGCGATCTCCCATCCTAACGAGGTCGCGATTTGCACGAAACAGATGGCATCGAGCAGGACGAGAGAGGTGATCCGCACGATCGGGAGAATGCCGAGCATGCGGCCTTCCGAACCCCCGCTCGGTTGCAGCTTCGGATCGAGCCAGGGCAGAAAGCGCAGGAGCAAAGTTATGCCGAGAGCGACCAGCGGGACGATTAGCATCCCGGGCGCTTTCGCTGCCCAGCCGTTGATTTGGCCGCGAAGATCCCAACGGATCGGAACACGGGCCGGCAGATCGTTCCAGTAGACAGCGAGCGCGACAAAGGGCGCGGCGAGCAGGATTACTTCCAACCAGCTGAGTTTTGTTTTCATTTTTGTTTTCCTTTTTTCATCAAGTCGAGAATCCAGCCTAACGAGTCCTGGAGCACGGTGGTTTCGAGCGAATAGGTGACGAACTGCCCCTGCTTGCGGGAGGAAACGAGCTGGGCGTGGCGGAGGAGATCGAGGTGGTAGGAGATGCTCGGCGCGGTCATGGAGAAAGCCTCGGCAATCTGGCCGGCGGTCAGGTCGCCTTCCTTGAGCATTTCGAGGATGCGTCGGCGGGTGGGATCGCGGAGGGCTTTAAAGAGGAGGTTCAACGTATTTATAATTAGGCAAATATCTAATTAAGCTAGAACTTTTTCCGAGCCTGTCCCTGGACAAAAATCCTCGCCTCCGCCCCCGAGCGATGATCTCGTTGCGATTCGCCGCCATGCCTGCGCCACCACTGACCACTTACACCGCCCCGCTCTCCGGCGAACAGGTGAAGGCGCTGCGCGAACTCTTGGAGAACTCCGGTTTCGAATTTTCCCCGAAGCCCTACACGATTTTTTTTGCGCAGAAGAACAAGCTGAGTGTGGCCGTTTACGAGAAGGGGCCGAAGCTCCTGCTCCAGGGCAAAGGGATTGAGGACTTCGTCAGTTTCGAGCTGGAGCCGAAGATTTTCGGCGAGGCGCGGCTCGGGTATGAGGAGCTGCATGCACCGGAAATGTTCGAGCCGCATTTCGGAATCGACGAGAGCGGGAAAGGCGATTTTTTCGGCCCGCTCGTGATTGCCGGCGTCTTCACCGACCGGGTGATCGCGCGCAGTTTCCTCGAAAACGGGATCCAGGACAGCAAACGGATCGGCTCTGACGCAAGGATCCGCGCGCTCGCGAAAATGATCCGGCAAACGCCCGGAGTGGCGGTCGACGCCGTCCTGATCGGCCCGGAGCGCTATAACGATCTCTACGAAAAGTTTGGCAACCTCAACAGCCTCCTCGGCTGGGGTCATGCCCGGGTGATCGAAAACCTGCTCGGGAAACGTCCCGATTGTCCGCGCGCCTTGTCGGATAAATTTGCCGACGCGCGCGTGATCAAGAACGCCCTGCTGCAACACGGCCAGCAGATCGAACTCGAGCAACGGACGAAGGCAGAATCCGATTTCGCGGTCGCCGCGGCTTCGATTCTGGCCCGGGAAGCGTTCATCGACTGGCTGCAGCGTAATGGGAAGCGCACCGGCCTGGTGCTCGGGCGCGGCGTCTCCGCCACGGTGAAAGAGACGGCGCGCCAGCTCGTCGAGAAGGAAGGGCCGGAGGCCCTGCGGCGCTTTGCCAAGGTCCATTTCCGCACCGCACATGAAATCGCCCCGGACGCCTACGCCGCCCCGCCTCCGCGCCGGGAATGGCGCAGATAAGCAATGGGCCGCGGGCGCTGGCGGCAAGCTTCCTGCTCTAAGCCAGCGACGCCTGCATTCGATCTCTGCCGTGGAAACTCGCTTGCTGATTCTCAACTCCGACCCCGTCTTCCAGGACCGCGCGTTGGCGATGTTCGACATGATGCCGAACGCCGAGAACCGCATCGTTCGCTCGTTCCCCGAGGCGATCCACATCCTGCTGCGGGAAAATTTTGAGCTTTTCGTGGTGGAAGGCGAAGCGGAGGTCGCAATCGAGGTGGCGACCAATACCCGCCAGCACTTTCCCTCCCTCGAGATCGCTTGCCTGACCCCAACCGTCAACAGCGCCGCGTTACGCGAAGAGGCTGCTCTGCAAAACATCGAACTGGTCGCAACCGACTGCCGCGATCGGCATTTGCGCCGCCAGCTCCGTGCCATCGTGGCCGGTTTCAGAGAGCCGAGCGCGACCCCGACGGAGGGGATTGATCCCTGTCATTCTCTCATCGGCAATCTCAACCAATTTTCTGCCGCCGATGTTTTGCAGATGAGCTGCATGAGTCAGCGCAGCGGGCGGTTCACTTTTAAATCGGGCCGTGGCAACAGCGAAATCTACCTGCACCACGGGATGGTGCGGCACGCCGTCTACGACACGTTGGAAGGCGAGGCGGCGGTGGCGGAGGTCTTCCGCTGGCGGCAGGGCCGGTTCTTTTTTGAAGAAGGAATCATCAGTCAGGTGCAGACGGTCAACCGCCCCTGGACCCACCTCTTGATCGACAACCTGCAAAAACTCGATGAAACCCTGCAAATGGTCGGCGTAGCCGGACACAGATGAGAGATACGACCCTTGAAACGCACCTCCGGCTCCTCACCCTCCAGGTGGAAAGCTGGAAGAAATTGCACGACTTCATCACCTACGCTCTGGACAAGGCGAAGCCGATTATCTCGGCCGACCAGGAACGCCAGTTCACCGAGATCCGAGCCATCCTTTTGCAGGAGAGCGATTACGTTTTCACGGAGCTGAATCTGGTCGCGGAACTCTCCGGCAAAGCGATGAACGTCCTGCAACGCGCCGCCTCCATTCGCGGCGTGCGCGAGCTCGGCGGCGAAGAAACGCGCCGGCTCGAATCGGACTGGAATTTCGTCTTCACCAAGATCGGCGTGATTCAGGGCCAATTGAAGGCCCGGCGGAGAGAATTGCTCGGGCGCAGCATCCTCGCCCAGTCCCTCGCCCGCATCTTTGGGCGTCGCCCGGTTGCGCGCTGAGCCGGCCGGCTGTATCTCCGGGTGGCGGAAGTGCTTCCGAGCCGGACGTTTTGTTGGCGCTCCCCGAAAGTTTTCCGATAAATCATCCGCTCAGATAGCCCTCGGCAGACGAATCTGTTACACCATGAGCAAGCTCACAAAACGCGACATTGTCGTGTCCATCAGCAATCAAACGGGAATGGTGCAGCATCAGGTTTTCGATGTCGTCCAGCGGACTCTGGACCAGATCACCGACAGCCTGGCGCGGAACGTGGCTGTCGAATTGCGCAACTTCGGCGTCTTTCAGCCCCGTCTGACCAAGCCGCGTGTCGGGCGGAATCCCAATCAACCCGGAAGCAGTTTCGTGATTCCCCCGCGCGCCACCGTCAAATTCAAGGCGGGCAAAATCATGCGGCAACGCGTCGAGAAGCTTTCGCGCGAGATGAAAGAAGCTGCCGAACGTCAGAATAACGGCGTCGCGAAACGAGACGGCACCCCTGCGGGCAACCACCAGGACCTCTCTGCAACCCAGAGCGCCAGTTCGATTTCCTGATCTGGACTGCCGCCGGTAATAGCCGCCGCGACGAGGTTCGAGGATCGGCATCTATTCTCCGGGCAGGGCTGAGTTATCTTCCCTCACCTTTGGGTTCGACTTTATTTTTCGCGCCCAAGATTTTTCATCGCTGGGCGTGAGTCCACTTTGTATGAAGTGCGCGATTGAGCTAAAGACACCCTACCTTTATGAAAAACCTGCTCTGTCTCCTCGCCACCTCCTGTGTATTCCTGGCCGCGCGCCCGGCTTGGGCTGGGACGGAGGTGGACAACAAGGCGGTTGTCGCGACGAACCAAAGCACGGAGGAGACGGTTCCGCTCGATCTGTTCAAAATCGAGAGCGCCTACGTTTTCGAGAGCGACCTCAACCATGGCGGCAGCTTTGGCAAACAGTCCATGATCCAGAACGAGATCGAGTACGTGCATCGCCTCCGGCTGCGCGGAAACTTTTATGCCCATCTCGGCTTCTCCTACGATCGCTACGACTTCGGGAGCACAAGCGCGCCCGTCCCCAACCACCTGCAATCGATCGCCGGAGTTTTCGGGATCGACTACATGCATGGATCCGATGTCGGCGCCTTCCTCCAGCTGCGGCCCGGCTTTTATTTCCAGAACGATATCGGGATCTCGTCTTTCGACATCCCGATCACGGCCGGCCGTATCTTCGTCGTCGAGGACAAAAAGTTCTACGTCTTCCTCGGCGCCTACGCCGCCTTTCTGCGTAGCGGATTTCCCGTTTTGCCGCTCGCCGGCATCATCTGGATTCCAAACGACCAGTTGCGCCTCATGGCCCTCGTGCCCGAGCCGAAGTTGATTTATTCACCGATGAAAAAGCTCGATCTCTGGGTCGGCGGCGAACTCGTCGGCGGCTCCTTCCGAACCGATCGCAACGACGACATCCGCCCGAAGAAACTCAACGGCACGCAGGTCGATTTTGCCGATTACCGCGCCGGCGTCGGTCTGACTTACAAGATGTCGGAAAACGTTTCCGTCGATGTTGGGGCCGGGGTTTCGATCTCGCGCCAGTTCGATTTTGGTCGCGCGGGCGAGACTTACCGGACCGATCCCTCGCCCTACGTCCGCCTGCAGATGTCAGCTGCATTTTGATTTGAATTTGCTTCGCGCCCCGGGAAAAATTCTCTTTTCGTTAGGCAAGCAAGCCACTCGGCTCGCCGCGCTCCTCGCGGTCACCAGCGCCCTGTGCCTCGAGGCGGCGCCCCTCGACGAGTTGCGCTCCCTCTCCCTCTTTCCGCGGCTCGATGGGGCCAGCCTCGAGCGCGGCGAGATCAGGGTCGAGCGCGGCGCGCTCGGCGATTTCCCCCGCGGCATTTACCTCGAGGCCTGCTATTTCATCCATGCGCCGATCGAAGTGGTCGGCGACTCGCTCCTCCATTGGGATCCGGTCGCGCACAAAGACTCCGATGTGCGGCTCTACCGGGAATTTTCGCTGCCGCCAACGGCTGATGTTTTCCAAAGTTTGCAGTTGAGTCGCGCCAGGGCGGGCGATCAATGGCTCCTGGAGGAGGCGGCCCGAGTCGCCCAGGGCGGAGATTCGCAGGATTCGCACCTGACGAAGGAAGAAAAGGAAATCATTCGCCGGGACGCGAAAAATCCCAACCTAGCCTGGCGCGAGATTCTGCGGCGGCGGAGCGAAACGCTTTCCGAGCGCGGCTTGTCTGCGGTCGCGCCCTATCGGAGCGAGGAGCCAATCTCGCCCGACTCCGAGTTCCGCGGCCTCCTCACTCTTGCCCCCAAAGCGGCGCAACATTTCGCGCCGATCACCGGCGCGCATCCGCTGACCGCGAATGGGAAAGCGGCAGACGAGACGGTCGGCTATTGGGAAGCATCGAGGGTGCGCAATCACACCACCCTCCAGCTCGGCATTTTCGCGGCCCAGAAAAAGGCCGATTCGTGGCAAATGATCGACTGCCTTTATTACCCGTCCGACACCTATTTCATGTCGCTCAATCTTTATCAGCTTTGGGCGATGGATGGCGGCACCCTCGTTTGGCAGGTCGGTTTTGTTTCGGCGCCCTTTCGCAGTTATCTCGGCGGGATCGATCGCGTCGTGGCCGGCAAACAGATGACCGCGGAAACGGTCGACACGATCAAGGCGTTCCGGCGCGACCTCGAGCACCGTCGTTAGGTTAGGTAAAGGCGTTCCGCAGCGCGCGGCAGTGTCTCCATCATTCCTGAATGCGCTTGAGCAAAAAGGCGGCCCCGATAAACGTGACCAGCGCCCCCACCGCCATGAAAATCAGATCGCCGCTGTAGAAGGCGGGGCTGGCCCGATAAAGATTCACCAGCCGGAAAGCCCGGCAAAAGTGGGTGAGGGGAAAGCATTCCGAGAGATAGCGAATCGCCGGCGGCAGTTGCTCGAGCGGGGCAAAGGCGCCCGACAAGACAAAAATCGGGAGCAAAAAGAAAACCGAGAGCTGAATCGCCTGCGTCTGGGTGCGCGAGAAAGCGGAGATGATCAATCCCAGACCTAACGAACAGAGAAGAAAGAGCAGGCAGACGAGGGCCAGCATCGGGATCTGGTGAAATTTCACGCTGAAGTGAAACCCCGCGACGACGATGACGACGAGGATGAGCAGGATCGAGATCGCGAGGTAAGGCAAAATCTTGCCGAGGACAATCTCGACCCGCCGCAGCGAAGTCACCATCAGTTGATAGAGCGTCCCCGACTCGCGCTCCCGCGCGATCGTGCAGGCGGTGAGCGTGACGGTGAGCAATTGCAGGATGATCCCGATGATCCCCGGCACGACGTACTCGATAAAGCGCTGGTTGGGATTATAAAGAATCTTCGATTTCAATCTCCATTGGCTCATCGCCGAGACGAATTCCTTCCGCACATCGACCGGCAGTTTTTTCGCCATCTCGATCACTTCCTCCGGTAATCCTTCGACCGTTTTCTCGAGTTGTTGCTTTTGGAACTCGGCCAGAGTTTCCTGGAGTCGCCCCTCGAGCTCGCTCGCCGTGTTCGTGTCGCTCCCGTCGAGATAGAGCGGGAGCGGAATCGGATCGCCATTCTTCAGACTCGCGCCCCAACCCTCGGGAATGATCAGTGCGGCCTGCACATGGTTTTGCAGGAGGTGGGGATGACCGCCGATCCCCTGGCGCGTCTTCCAGTTGAAGGTGTCGTTCTGCGCCAGTTGCTTCACGAACTCGTCGCTCGCCGGGGAATGGTCGCGGTTCTCGAGTAGCGCCGGGACATGACTCGAGCCGGTGGTTTCAAAGGCGTGCCCAAAGATGAGGGTGAAGAGCGGCGGCAAAATCAGGAGGAGCACGAGGACGCGCCAATCGCGGTAGATGTGGATGAATTCCTTCACGGCCACACTGCTGACCGCCTGCGGAGAGATGCGGAAGTTCATCGCGCGGTCTCCTCTTCGAGCATGGCGTCATAGCCCTGCGAGTAGGCCGTGAAGACATCTTCCATATCGGGTTCCGTCCAGCGATGCTCCTGCCACTTGATCTCGGGAAAAGGCCACTGCCGCTGCCAATCCGCCAGCAGGGACTCCGCGTCCGACGCGTAGATTCGCAAACTCCCGCTCCGCAGAGACACCCCGAGCACGCCCGGCGTTTCGCGCAGCCGGATGAGCGCCTCCATCGTGGGGCTGGCGTCGATCTCGAGGAGCTTGGCGCGGAAATTTTCTTTCAGGCGACGCGGCGGCGCCTTCGCCAGGAGCCGTCCTTCGTGGAGGAAGCCGACTTCGGTGCAACGTTCGGCTTCATCCATGTAATGGGTGGTGACGAAGATCGTCATCCCGGCATTGCTCAAATCGTAAAGCAGATCCCACATCTGTTGCCGATGCACCGGGTCAAGCCCGGAAGTCGGTTCGTCGAGAAAGAGCACCGGCGGCTGGTGGACGAGCGCGCAGCCGAGGGCGAGCAGTTGCCGCATGCCGCCGGAAAGGCTCCCCGCGGCCGTCTCGCGCTTCGCCTTCAGGTCCATCTGCACGAGGATGCGCCCGATCCGTTTTTCCATTTCGTTAGGCGGAACGCGGTAGGCGCCGGCGAAAAAACGCAGGTTCTCCAGCACCGTGAGGTCGGGGTAAAGACTGAACTTCTGCGCCACGTAACCGAACCGCGCCCGCACGACGTAGCGTTCCACCCAGACGTCGCCGCCGGCGATCGTGGCCCGGCCCGCGGTCGGCCGGAGGAGGCCGCAGAGCATCCGCATGGTGGTGGTTTTCCCGGCACCGTTCGCCCCCAAAAAGCCAAAAATCTCGCCGCGATTGATGCGCAGGGAGAGATCCCGCACCGCCTGCAGGTCACCGTAGTTTTTCGTTAGGCCCTCGATGACGATGATCGGTTCGCTCATGCAAATGAAAACGCGCACAACGCTTGCTTCGGACTTTTTCCCTAGGGGAAATGAGCCCATTTGCAAGGCGCCGCCCAAGATTCCGCCTTCCCGGCCTCGGACGAGCCGGCCTGCCGCACGGAAAAATGCGTCCTGAAGGAGACCGGCGCATTGACAGCGAGGCGGTTCCTTTAAGACTGATGCGAGGCAACTGTTGTCCGGCTCTCGGGCGTTTCTTTTATATGAACCTGATCCCGCTCTTTCGTCGCATTGCCTTCGCCGCCATCCTCGCTCTACCCCTCACCACCCGGGCGGCTGACCCGGTGAGCGAGATGGCGCAATTTTCCGTCTTCGGAAAGGTCGACCTCAACGAGCTCGCCAAAGGCGACATTAAAACCGCCACCGGCGCGCCCATGAGCACGCCGCGTTACCTTTCCGTCCAGAGCTGTTTTGTCGTTCCGCAACCGCCGGAGAAGGTCCTGCAGACGATGCAACATTTCGATCCGACCGCGCATCGCGAGCTGAAGGTTTATCTCCATGCCGATCTCCCCGCTTCGCCCTCCGCCTCGAACTTTTCCCGGCTCAATAACCCGCCGGAGAACAGCGCCGTGAAATCGCTCCGCAACGCGACCGAGAAAATGTCGTCCGATCTCCAGCTCAGCCAGGCGGAGGCGCAAAAATATTCCGCTGGGCAGCAACCGTTTGCCTTCTGGATCGGCGTCCTGGCGAAACGTGCCCAGGCCTTCGTCACGGGCGGGGCGGCGGCGGAAGAGCCCTACAGCCATACCTCGAACCCGGTCCAGCCGGGAAAGGAATTTTCCGGGCTCGTTAGGCAACAGGCGAAGGTGAATCGGCAGTTCGGCGGCTTTCTTGGCGCCACCGGTCTCCTCGACGGCCGCGGCTCGCTCAAGCCTGAGCTTTCCTGGGAGTTGCTCGAGGTGGAAGACGAAGGCGTCCTCACCCTCGGCGCTACCTATCGCCGCTCCTCCGCTGGCGGGGCGCAGATTGCCGATGGCCTTTATTACGCCAGCGGCGGCTACAACGTCGCCCTCACGCTCTATCAGCTCTGGCCGGTTAATGTCGGCGGCCGTCCGTCGACCCTCGTCTGGCGCGGCGACCTCGTTTCCGCTAATTCGTTAGGCGAGCTTCACGGCATCGAGCGCCTCGGCTCCGAATCGGCCATGCGGAAGGATATTTTAAAGGCGGCCACGATCCTGAAGCGGGAAGCGGGGCGATGAAATCCCGCCTTCTCCTCCTCGTCGCCTGCTTTTCCGCCGCGGCCGCGGGCTCTCTTCTCGGCGGAGAGGGGAAGGAGATCGCGGCCCCGCCTGACGAACCAGTGGCGGTGGAGGAGCCGTTCCAGTTCCCGGCCGAGTTCACGATCGAGCAGGCCTACCTCGGAGGTTCCGACGTCGAGCGCGGCCGGCGGCGGGTGGCCGATTTCGACGAGTACTATTCCAACCTCCTTTTCGTTTACACCCCGCGGATCAAGTTCGGCCTCCTTCGCCTCGGCGCTCAGTGGGAGCGCTACTCGTTAGGCTTCCCCAACGGCGGCCAGCAATTGCCGAACACGCTTCAGGCGATGAACGCCATCGTCGGACTCGACACAAAATTTTCCGATTCCTTCCTCATCCGCTTCGAGGCCCAGCCGGGCTTTTATGGCACCTCCTTCGATGAGATCAACGGCGATTCCTTCAACATCCCGTTCGTCCTCGGCGGCACCTACATTTACACCCCGGACGTGCAGTTCGTTTTCGGCCTCGGGGTGAATGTGCAGGGGCGTTATCCGGTCATTCCCGGCGGCGGCATTCGCTGGAAAATGTCGGCCGACTGGATACTCAACGCTGTTCTCCCGACGCCGCGGCTCGAGTATCAACTCAGTCGCAACTTCACCCTTTTCGCGGGCGCCGACTTCAAGGCCAACACCTTTCGGGTCGACGATCAATTTGGGGACAATCATGGCGACACGAGGCTGAACAACGCCTGGCTCAGCTACGAAGAAGTGCGCCTCGGGGCAGGGGCGGAATGGAAAATCAATTCCTCCCTCTCGCTCTCGCTCGAAGGCGGCTACGTTCCCTGGCGGCAGTTCGATTTCCACCGCACCGAGGTCCGCTATCACCACGAAAGCGGCGCCCCCTACGGCGCCCTCGTTTTCCACGGCGAATTTTAGCTGTTTCGCGCGAGCCGCATCAAGAACGCCTGCTCGACTCGCACAGGATTCGGGGGGCGCGCGGGATCTCGGGAGACGCCGCTCGATCGCAGAACATCAGGTTGGCGGCTTGACATCGACACGGGCGACGGGCGACAAGAGAGCGCTCGATGAATTCGCCTAAACGTCTTTTCTCCGCGGCTCCGGAGGGGACGGCCGCGCTCTTCTTTATTCAGATCTTCGCGACGCTCGGTTTCGCGGTTCTTTATTCGACGCTGGTTCTTTACGCGACGAAGCATCTCGCTCTCCCGGTGAAAGTGGCTACGACCTTGATGGGCGTGTTTGGCGCTTTCAACTACGGCCTCCACCTTTTCGGCGGCTACCTCGGCGGGCGTTTCCTTTCGAACCGCAAACTGTTTGTCGGGGGCATGATCCTCCAGGTGATCGGCTGCGCCTGCATCGCGACCGGCACGCTCGCGATGTTCTACATCGGACTCGCGCTTTTCCTCACCGGCAGCGGACTGAACGTGACCTGCATCAATATGATGCTGACGCAGCGCTTCGCTCCGGAGGATCCGCGGCGCGAAGGCGCCTTCCTCTGGAATTACGCCGGCATGAATGTTGGGTTTTTTGTTGGGTTTGCGGCAGCCGGTTACTTCCAGGCGACGGAGAGCTATGCCAGCCTCTTCATCTTCGCAACGCTGGGAAACTTCGGCGCGATCGTCATCGCGCTGCTGACGTGGAAGACGCTGGCCGATCGCAGCACCCTGCTGCTCGATGCTCCGCCGAGCCAATTCCGGCTGCGCCAGCTGGCCGGCATCGGCATTCTTATCGGAGTCGTGCCGATCGTCTGGTTCATGCTTCAGCGGCCCGGCGGGACCGAGATCATTCTCAAGACGATCTGCGCGGCGGTCGCGCTGACGCTGATCTATCTCACGGTCCGCCACCGCGATCGCCGTGAGCGGCGTAATATGACGGCCTATCTGATTCTAACGCTCGGCTCGCTCATGTTCTGGTCGCTCTACCAGATGGCGCCGAATGGCCTGATGCTGTTCGCGGTCCACAATGTCGATCTGACGGTCGGGCCGGTCAGGATTCAGCCGCAGTGGATTCAGAACATTAACACTGTTTGCATCGTGCTCGGCGGACCGGTCTTCGCCTGGGCCTTTACCCGGATGCGCGCGCGGGGATGGAGAATCGACATCCCGCAGCAGTTCGCGGCGGCACTGCTCTTGATGGCGGTCGCGTTTCTCATCCTCCCGCTGGGGATCAAGCTGGCGGGTGGTGATGGCAGGAGTGCCTTCTGGTGGCTCTTCGGGAGCTATGTGCTGCAGAGTATCGGTGAGCTGCTCATCTCTCCCATCGGCTATGCGATGATCGGGAAGCTCGCGCCCAGGCAGTATCAGGGCGTGATGATGGGCAGCTGGATGCTCGTGACCGGGCTGGCGTCGCTTTTCGCGGGCGACTTCTCGGGCATGATCCCCGAGCCGACCGGCACCACGGCGGCCGCGACCAACGCCGGCTACGCGAAGCTCTTTGCCGAACTCGGCCTCGGTAGCCTCGCGGTCGGTCTCGCGCTCGTCGTGCTCATTCCGTTCCTGCGCAGGTTGATCACCGACAAGGCCAAGGTGCCACCCGAAGAAATGCAGATGACCACGGTGGTTCCGGTTGGCTGACGGCGACGCCGCATTTCGGCGGCGGGCTCTCGTTAGGGTGAAGGCGCATCATCCGTGCGTCCCCAACAGCTTCTTAGTTTCGAATTCACCGTAGTCTTTCGGCGCGCCGCCCAGGTTCCGGCCCGGTTGCAACCTTCCGTTTCGCAGAGAAGCCTTTCCAAATGACGATCCCGTACTTCGAAGTTGCGGCTTTCACCAATCAACCATTTGGCGGCAATCCGGCGGCGGTCTGTTTTCTCGAGGGCTGGCTGGGCGACGAGCAAATGCAGGCGATCGCCGCGGAAAATAACCTCGCGGAAACCGCCTTCCTCGTCCCAGGCCGAGGCGATTTCAATCTGCGCTGGATGACGCCGACGGTGGAGGTTGACCTCTGCGGACACGCCACCCTCGCTGCGGGTCACGTTCTCTTTCGGCATCGCGGTCACTCCAGCAGCCCGATTCGATTTCAAACAAAAAGCGGCGAACTCACGGTCGACCGCGACGGGGAAAGGCTGGTGCTCGATTTTCCGTCGCTCCCGGCGAAGCCGGTTGGGGTCACCGACGAAATCCGCGCGGCGCTCGGCGCGGAACCGTCTGCGCTTCTGCGCGGGCGGGATTACATCGCGATCTTTGCTTCGCAAAGGGAGGTCGCAGATATCAAGCCAGATTTGCCGCGGGTCGCGGCCCTCGACGCGCAGGGAATCGTGGTCACCGCGCCGGGTGACGATTGTGATTTCGTCTCGCGCTACTTCGCGCCCGCCGCCGGCATTCCGGAAGATCCGGTCACCGGCTCGACCCATTGCACCCTGATTCCCTACTGGTCGCAACAGCTCGGGAAACGCGAACTCTTCGCCCGCCAAATCTCCCCGCGCGGCGGCGAATTATTCTGCGCCGATCGCGGGGGGCGGGTCTCGATCGGCGGCGAAGCGGTGACTTACGTGGAAGGAGAAATTCACCTTTCCGCCTAACGAACCTGGAGAAATGGCAAATCCTTCCAGGCGCGCGCGCGTTTCTCTGGGCGATGTCTTAGAAATGCGGTCGTCAGCTCCCGCTCCACGCGGACTGCGCTGCGCGCAAAGGCATTTGGCTTGCAGCCAAACGCCGATGGGCTGACAGCCCGTGCTCCCCGCGTTTAAAGCCGCGCGCTACTTGTCGCTCTCGAACGCCTCCGGCGGCGGGCAGGAGCAAAAGAGATTGCGATCGCCGTAAACGCTGTCGATCCGCGCCACCGCCGGCCAGAATTTTTGCTGGCGCGTCCAGTCGGCTGGCCAGGCGGCCTGTTCGCGCGAATAGGGGTGAGTCCATTCGTTAGCCGAGACCTGCTCCGCGGTGTGGGGCGCGTTTTTCAACGCGTTGTCTTTTTTGTCCGCGGCGCCCGAGCTGATCGCGTCGATCTCGCCCCGGATTGCAATCATGGCGTCGCAAAAGCGGTCGAGCTCATGTTTCGCCTCGCTCTCGGTCGGCTCAATCATGATCGTGCCAGGGACCGGCCAGGAAACAGTCGGAGCGTGAAAGCCATAATCCATCAGACGCTTGGCCACGTCTTCCACCTCCACCCCCGCGCTTTTGCAGGGACGCAGATCGAGAATGCATTCGTGCGCCACGAGGCCGTCCTTGCCTTTGAAGAGAACCGGGAAATACGGGTCGAGCCGTTTCGCGATGTAATTGGCGTTGAGGATTGCGACCTCCGTCGCTCTCGTTAGGCCGGCGCCGCCCATCATGAGGATATACATCCAGGAAATCGCCAGGATGCTCGCGCTGCCGTAAGGCGCCGCCGCGACCGGATGCGCCGAGTGATTGCTGATCGCCTGGGGGTGAATGGTCGGAGGGGTGGGAAGAAACTTTGCGAGGTGTTGCGCGACAGCGATCGGACCCACGCCGGGGCCCCCGCCGCCATGCGGGATGCAAAAGGTTTTGTGCAGATTGAGATGGCAAACGTCGGCGCCGATATCGCCCGGGCGACAGAGCCCGACCTGCGCGTTCATGTTCGCGCCGTCCATGTAAACCTGGCCGCCGTGCTCGTGCACCACCGCGCAAATTTCGCGGATGGTGGTTTCGAAAACGCCGTGGGTCGAGGGATAAGTCACCATCAGGGCGGACAGATCTTTGCCGTACTCAGTGGCTTTGGCCCGCAGGTCGGCAAGGTCGATATCGCCGTCTTCGAGACAGCGCACCGGAACAACACGAAAGCCAGCCATGACGGCGCTCGCCGGGTTGGTGCCGTGCGCGGAAGTGGGAATGATGCAGACGTTGCGATGCGCTTCGGCGCGGGCCGCATGATAGCCGCGAATCGCGAGAAGTCCGGCGTACTCGCCCTGCGAACCGGCGTTCGGTTGCAGTGAAACGGCCGCGAAACCGGTAATCTCGGCCAGCCAGCGCTCGAGCTGGTCACACATGGTGCGATAGCCGGCCGTCTGATCGTTAGGCGCAAACGGATGCAGACGCGCAAACTCCGGCCAGGAGAGCGGAAACATCTCGGCGGTCGCGTTCAGTTTCATGGTGCAGGAGCCGAGTGGGATCATGGAATGACAAAGCGACAGGTCGCGCGATTCCAGGCGCCGGATGTAGCGCAGCATCTCGGTTTCGCTGTCGTGGGTGTTGAAGACGGGGTGGGTGAGAAAAGCCGATTTGCGATTCTCGATCTTCGACTCCCGGCAGGCGGCCGCCACCCCGGGGAGGACGATTCGATTCTCGCCAAAAATTGCGAGCAGTGTCTCGACATCTTCCGGCGTGCTCGCCTCGTCGAGTGAAATCCCGACGTTGTGCGGCCCGAACGGGCGCAGGTTGCAGTTGCGCTGGAGGGCGCGCCGGAGGAATTCGCCGCTGCTTCTTTTCCCCAGATCGACCCGAATGGTGTCGAAGAAATCGTCGTGTAAAAGCCTGTAACCAAGCTGCTCGAGACCGTCGGCCAGCCGGCAGGTGAAATCGTGCACTCGGCGGGCGATCCGGCGCAAGCCATCCGGCCCGTGATAAACGGCGTACATCGAAGCCATGACCGCGAGGAGGACCTGGGCCGTGCAGATGTTGCTCGTCGCTTTGTCGCGCCGGATATGCTGCTCGCGCGTCTGAAGGGCGAGGCGATAAGCCGGCCGCCCGGCGGCATCGTGCGAAACGCCGACGAGGCGTCCCGGCATGTGACGTTTGTATTGGTCGCGCGTCGCGAAATAGGCGGCGTGTGGTCCGCCGAAGCCTAACGGCACCCCGAAACGTTGCGTCGTGCCGACGGCCACGTCCGCGCCCATCTCGCCGGGCGGGCGGAGAAGGGTGAGGGCTAGAATATCGGCCGCCACGATCGCGAGCGCGCCGGCTGCGTGGGCCGATTTGATGAAGGGTTCGTAATCGACGATCGCGCCGTCGGTTGTTGGATATTGGACGAGCACGCCAAAGACCTTTTCGTTAGGCCGAAAGGTCGCGGCGTTCCCGATCACGACTTCGATGCCTAACGGCCGGGCCCGCGTCTGCACGACTTCGATCGTTTGCGGGTGGCACATCTCGGAAACAAAAAAGGTGTCGCGGCCGCTCGCGACCGCGTGGCAGAGGGTCATGGCCTCGGCCGCGGCGGTCGCTTCATCGAGGAGCGAGGCATTGGCGATATCGAGCGCGGTCAGATCGATCACCATCGTCTGGAAATTGAGGAGAGCTTCGAGCCGGCCCTGCGCGATCTCGGCCTGGTAAGGGGTGTAGGCAGTATACCAGCCCGGGTTTTCGAGGATGTTGCGCTGGATGACTGGCGGGACCACGCAATCGGAATACCCGGCGCCGATGAAGCTGCGCACCACCTTGTTTTCCTGCGCGATCTGGCGCAGTTCGGCGAGCGCTTCCTGCTCTGATTTTCCGGCCGGGAGATCGAGCGTTTTCGTCAGGCGAATGTCGGCCGGGACGGTCGCGTCGATAAAGGTATCGAGATTATCGAAACCGACCGTGGCCAGCATCTGATCGATTTCCTTTTCGTTAGGGCCGATGTGGCGGCCAACGAAGCGGCTCAGTTCCTCGGTCGTCTGGCGGGGCGCGGGCGGCGATTCCTGGCTCCGGTGAGAAGCGCTTTTTTCCACCAACTGAGTCTCAACCGAATCCATTGCGCATCCTACGAGGGAACGTGCGCGATTCAAGGTGACGCCTGGAGGGATGGGCGCAGTCCCGTCCGTGTTTGGAGAAACTCGGACGAGACAGCGGTCGTCCCCTCCAGGCTACGGTGCGATGATGGTCTTGACGCCGCGTTCCTGGAGGCGCGCGAGCAGTTCCTCAAGATGAGCGCGGTTCCGGGTCTCGACCGTGCAAAGGACGTTAACCGCGGAGACATCGGAGCTGGCAAACGCGCGGTCGTGCAGGACCTGTTTAATGCTCGCGCCGGCGGCGGCGATTTGCGCGGTGAGATCGGCCAGGCCGCCCGGCCGATCGCTGATCACGGCCGTGAAACGCGAGAGCCGGCCATCGGCCACGAGGCCGCGCTCGATGACGCGGCTGAGGACGTTGGGATCGATGTTGCCGCCGCAGAGGAGAAGGACGACGCGTTTGCCGGCGAGCTCTTCGAGCTGCCCGGAGAGACGGGCGGCCAGCGTCGTGGCGGCGGCGCCTTCGACGACGGCCTTTTCCAATTCGACGAGGCGCAAAATGGCGAGCGCAATTTGCTCTTCATTGACGAGCACCACTTTGTCGGTGTGCTGGCGCGCGACTTCGAAGGCGTTGCTTCCAACCTGGGCGATGGCAAGACCGTCGGCCAAGGTTGGCCGCGTCTCGATCCGAACCGGTTTTCCAGCATCGAGGGCGGCAGAGAAACTGGCGACATGGTCGGCCTCGACCGCGATGATTTTCACTGCAGGGCGAAGGGTTTTCACGGCGAGCGAAACGCCCGCGAGCAATCCGGCGCCACCCACCGGCACGATGACCGCGTCGAGATCGGGCACCTGTGCAACGACCTCGAGCCCGGCTGTGCCCTGCCCGGCGATGATGGCGGGATCATCGTAGCCATCGATGTAGGCGAGTCCTTTTTCCTGCGCGATCTCGTGGGCGTGCGCTTTCGCCTCGGCAAAATCTTTGCCGTGCAAAACGACGGTCGCGCCGAGCTTCTGGCAATTGTTGATCTTGATGAGGGGCGCGAACTTCGGCATCACGACGGTGGCGGGCACGCCTAGCAATCGCCCCTGGTAAGCGAGCGCCTGGGCGTGGTTGCCGGCGGAAGCGGCGATGACGCCGCGCTCCTTCTGCTCGCCGGGCAGTTGGGCGAGGGCGTTGCGCGCCCCGCGTTCCTTGAAACTCCCGGTGCGCTGGTGATTATCGAGCTTGCAATAAATCTCCATCCCGGTGAGCTCGCTCAAAGGGATGGAGCGGGAGCAGGGGGAGTGGTAGACCGCGCCCTTGATGCGACCGGCGGCGGCTTCGATGTCTTGGAAGGTGATCAGAGGAAGTGGAGTGGTTAAGTGGCTCAAAGGATCGCGATTCCTGATCAGCCATTCAAGCCCGGAGCGGTTATCCTCTCAACCGCTCAACTCCTCTGCCACTCAAGCTTTGCCATCGAGCGCGGCCCGCACCCTACTCGCGAGCTGCTCGGCGCTGAACGGCTTGGCCAGGAAACAAATGTCCGGGTCGCGCCGATCGAGTGGATGAAACGATTCCTCCAGATAACCAGAAGTGAAAACAACTCTCGTGGCCGGGCTCGCCTCGCGCAGCCAGGCGGCGAAATCGCGTCCACTCATCTCGGGCATCACCATATCGGTCAGGACAAGGTCGACTTTGGGCGCCCCGCGTTTGCTGATCAGACGTTTGGCGTCGTCGCCGTGCGCGGCCTCGAAA
>DATBDG010000099.1:0-18907 GCA_036270055.1 Chthoniobacterales bacterium | reverse complement strand
CTGGGCCATCGCGAAACGCGTCACCGAATCCATCATGAAGAGGACGTTCTTGCCGGCGTCGCGAAAATGTTCCGCGATCGCGGTCGCGAGTTGCGCGGCGCGCAGCCTAACGAGCGCCGGTTGGTCGGAGGTCGAGACGACGATCACGGAACGCGCCATCCCTTCCTCGCCGAGATCTTTTTCGATGAACTCGCGCAATTCCCGCCCGCGTTCGCCGACGAGCGCGATCACGTTGACGTCGGATTCCGCACCGCGCGCCATCATCCCGAGCAAGGTCGATTTTCCAACGCCGCTGCCGGCGAAAATGCCCAGCCGCTGCCCGCGCCCCATCGGCGCGAAAACGTCGATGGCTTTCACCCCGGTCTGGAATGGCTGGTTGATCTGCTGACGGAGCAGTGGGTTTGGCGGCAAATTTTTTAGCCCGCGGGTGAACTGCGCCCGGAGCGGGCCTTTCCGGTCGATCGGCTGCCCCAGCCCGTCGATGACGCGACCGATCAGGCCGTCGCCCACCGGCACGGCGCTGGAAAGCGTGGCAGCCACCACTTCGCAGCCGGCGTGGACCCGATTCGTCTCGCCTAACGGCATGAGCAAAATACGGTGATCGCGGAAACCGACCACTTCGGCCATGGTCTCGAGCGCGCCCCGGCTGGATTGAATCCGGCAAACATCGCCGAGCGCGACATCGGGACCATCCGACTCGATCACAAGTCCCGTCACCTGAGCGACGCGTCCGATTTTCTCCGTCAGCTTCACGGCCCCAAGCTGTTGGCGGAACTGGTCGATGACCGGCTGGAGATCGAGCAGGGCGCTCATTGGAAAGCGCGCTCCAGGGTTTTGAGTTTGGTCGCAAGCCGCCCGTCGATCGCGCCATGCCGGCTGCGCGCGATGCAATCGCCAGGCTGGAGATCGGCGTCGGCGCGGAATTCGAGCTCCGGAAATTTTTCGCGAAAGCGCGTATCGACCCCTTCGATCAGCGCCAGGTCGGGTGCGCTCAGCGTGACCTCGACGGTTTGGCGGCCTTCGCTAATTTCGGACAGCAATTCCTCGACCAGGCGCAAGACAAGTTCGCGATCGATCTCGGTCTGGGCCAAGACGCGCCGCACGGCTTCGAGCGTCAGCTCCGGGAGCGCATTGCGCAGTTGGGTGACGAGGTTGTTATTGCAATCGATGACGGCGGCGAAGGTCTTGTCCTGCAGATGGAGAATCTCCTCGCGTTGCTCGACGAGGTGCTGCTCCATCATCGCCGACGTGTCGGCGCAACCACGCTGGTAGCTTTCCTTCCTCGCCGCTTCCCATTCTTCAGCGGTGTAGGAAACAGGGGACGCCGCCCGAACGAGCCGGACGTTGCGCAGCGGTCGGGAAAATTGGGCTGTTTTAGCTGTCGGCACCTTCGTCGCCTCCGCTCTCCAGACTGATCTCGTCGGCTTCCTCGAGTTTGCGCACGACCTGGATAATCCGGTCCTGCGCAGCGTTGATTTCTTTCGGTTTGATCGAGCCGAGCATGTCCATCTCCTCCCGCACGCTTTCGGCGGCGCGCTTCGAGACCGATTTCAAAATCACGTCGACGAGCGCGGGTTTCGCACTCTTCAACGCCTTGGCCAGATCGGCGGCATCCACTTCCCGCACGACCCGCTGCAGGTCGGCGGCTTCGAGCCGGCCGAGATCGTCGAAACCGAACACTTCCTTGCGAATCGCCGCGCCGACGACGGCGTTGCGTTCGTCGACCTTCGCGAGGAGCATTTTTCTCGATTCCTTGTCGAGCAGGTTGAGAATCCCGGCGGCGGCTTTGGCCCCCCCGCTGCGTTGCAAAGCCGGCGGAGGGCCCTGGTGATCGGATGCGCGGCCGATATTCCTGGCGATCTTGGCCACCATGTCGCGCGACGTTTCTTCCATCGCGCCGAGACGTTCGACCACTTCCTCGCGTTGCTCCGCCGGAAGCTGTTTCATGACTTCGGCCGCTTTCGCCGGCTCGAGATTGGAGAAAATGAAAGCGATCGTTTGCGGCTGCTCTGTCTTGATCAAACTCATGATCTGGCGCACTTCCATCTGCCGAATCTCCTCGCCGCCTTCCACACCGCGGCTGGCTGGCGCGATCCGGTCGAGAATGTGCGTGGCCGCATGAGCGCCCTTCGCTTTCTCCAAAGCGGCCTGCGCGAAATCCATCCCACCGAGGAGCGTGCTGCTGCCTTCGAAGACAATGCCGGCAAATTCCAGGATGACCGCGCGCTGAGTCGACTCGTCGAGCACGTTCAGCTCCGCCAGCTCGCGACAGATCAACTCGACCTGCGGATTTTCGAAATGCTTAATCACCTCGGCCGCGGCGTCCGGGCCGATGACGATGAGAAACGCCGCCAGCTTTTGCGTTTTCGTTAGGGCGTTGTAGTCCAGAGCGGCCATCAGGATTTGCTGCTGCCGTTCGCCATCCAGCCGCGGAGCGCGACCCCGACGTTGGCCGGCTTCTGGCGAATCATTTCGTTGAGCAGATCGGGGGTGATGTTGGCGCTGCTTCCGGAGACGCGGCTGCCAGCGGTCTGCAGGAGCTCGAAGGAGATTTCGTCCGGCTTTGTCCGCTTCAGCATTCGGAGGAAGAAAAAGAGGAGACCGAGCGCCACGATTCCGGCGCCGACGTTCTTCAGGAGATCGCTGTAATTCATGAGAATTTCACCCATGCCGCCGCTTTTCGGCGCGGGTGGATTGACAAAAGCTGTTTCTTCGATCGTGACCGAGCGCGCGATCTCCTGCGCGTTTTCGGCTTTGATGCCGAGCGCGTTCGCAACCATTTTGCGAAGCGATTCGATTTCCTGCGGGGTGCGCGGCTTCTCTTTCGGAGCGATGAAGACGGCTGCGGAAAGACGGGTGATCGCGCCGGGCGCGCGGACCGCGTTCGTCGTCGTCCGGTTCAGCTCGTAGGTGTTGCTTTTATTTTTGCGCACCTGCTCGCTGTTCTTGCCCGCTTTGCTGTTGTCGGTCGTGGTGCTGCTGGGAGTGTTCGCGCTCACTCCGACGGCGGACGTTTGCGGCGCGCCGCCGGCCGCTCCCTCCACTTCAGTCGTGGTCGTGCTGTCTTCGGTCGTCTGCTCGTTTCGCAGCACCTGGCCTTCCGGATCAAAAACTTCCTGCGTGCGAGTGGTGCTATCGGTGTCGATCTCGGCTGAAACGCGGACGACCGCGCTACCCGCTCCGAGCACTTTCGCGAGCATCGTTTCGACTTTGCTCGAGAAATAATCTTCAACGCCTTTCCGGTATTTCATCTGGCTGGAAGCGGCGGCGAGGGAACCATCTTCCTTCAGGTTTTCCGTGAGCAGATTGCCCCGGCTGTCGATGAGCGCGACGTCGTCGGCCCGCAAACCTTCAACCGAATTGGCGACCAGGAATCGAATCGCATTCACGTTGTCCTGCGGCAGCCCCGCGCTGCTCGTGTCGACGAAGACCGATGCGGTCGGCTTGGCTTTTTGATCGGAAAAGAGGAGGCGGTTCTCCGGCATCACGATCATGACCCGGGCGGAGCGGATCCCGTGGAGCTGCGCGATCGTGCGCGAGAGTTCGCCCTGCAAAGCGCGGAGGTAATTTGTCCGCTGGACAAAATCGCTGATCCCGAAGTTGCTCCGGTCAAAGATCTCGTAACCGACCCCTTCGCCGGCCGGGATTCCTTTCGAGGCCAGGACCATGCGCAGCTTGTGCACCTGATCGGCCGGGACATAGATCGAGGTGCCGCCGTTGCCGATCTGGTACTGCACGCCTTGTTCCTGGACGGCAGCGGCGATCTCAGAGACATCTTTGTCGCCGAGGCGTCCGTAAAGGAGTTGCATCGAAGGGCGATGCGCCCACCAAACGAGGCCGATCATTCCACCGAGCACGCAGGCCGCGGCGATGGAAAGGGTGATTCGCTGGTTGAGGCCGAGATGGCCCCAGATTCGCTGCATCTGTTCGAGAAAGCTTTTCATTATTAGGGCGACGGCGGCTTAAGCTCAGACCTGCATCCGCATCAGTTCCTGGTAGGAATCGACCAGTTTGTTGCGGACCTCGACCATGAGGGAGAAGGCGAGGCTGGCCTCCTGCATCGAGATCATTGCCTGGTGGAGATTGTTCGTTTCGCCGCTCAGCACCCTGGCCTGGTCGGCTCCGGCTGCCTTCATCTTGCCGTCTACTTCCTGCACGGCGCGCTCGATGAAATTCGAGAAGGACGCCGACTGGGTTGCTTCGGCCGGTTGTGATTTTCCGAGGCGCAACGGCGCATCGCTCAGACCGAGCGGTGTGGCCGGGTCGAGTGGGTTCCCGAGCGGGGCGGCAGAATTTTCCGGCCGGGGCATTAACTGGCCGCCATAAGCAGCGGATCCGATATTACTGATCATGAGAAGGCGGATTAGTGACCGATGGAAAGAGCCTTCATCGCCATTTGCTTGGCATTGCGGACGACGGCGAGGTTCGCTTCGTAGGCGCGCGAGGAACTGAGGAGATCGACCATTTCGGTCGCCATATTCACGTTCGGCATCTGCACCATGCCGTCCTTGTCGGCGTCGGGATGGCCGGGATTGTAAATCAAGGCACCGGGAGAGTTGTCGTTCGAGACCTGCGCGACGCGAACGCCTTTGCCGCCATCGCAATTCGGTTCGATGCAGGCCTCGAAGGATACGACTTTGCGCTTGTAAGGCTGGCCATCGACATCCTTGGTCGTGTGCGCGTTGGCGATGTTTTGCGCGACGAGATCCATCCGCATTTTTTCCGCGGAGAGCGCGCTGGCGGTGACGTTGATGCCGGAGATGATATTCATAAAGGTTTGCCTCAGGCTTCGCGGCCGGTAATGGCGAGCCGGAGTTGGCGGAGGGAGGCGCTGACGAACTCGCCGAGGGTCTCGAACTGCATCGAGTTGCCGCTCATCGTGAGCAGCTCTTTGTCGAGATCCACGTTGTTGCCGTCGGGGCGCTGGTTAACCGAGTCGGGGTCTTCGCTCAAGACCGGCATCGAGATGGTTTGCGGCTTGCCGGCGCGGAGCCGGGCGGCGAACTCGTCGTTGAAGTTCTTCGGGAGATCGATCCGCTTGTAACCGGGCGTCTCAACGTTCGCGATATTGGCCGCGAGCGCTTCGTGCCGAAGCACGGTCGCGTCCAAAAGCTTCTTTTGTGCGACGTAGTTGCTATCCGAGAACAGCGCCTCAATCATGATGCAGCAACGCTAAGCAACGGATATGCCACGGGCGCGATCCTATGACTGCCCGCCTCTCAGCGAGGCGGAGAGATTGGCCGCCAGAACGCGCGTTCCCGGGTGCAGATCGATGGGCTGCGCGTAGCCGCCAGGCGAACGCAATAAGATTCCGCCATCGGCGCCGACTTCGAGCTTTGATCCAGGCGGCAGATTTTGCCCGACGAGCGCGGCGGAAACTTCCGGCGCTTCCAGGAGCTGCTGCATGAGAGCGCCGCTCGCTTCGCTTAATTGCGCCGGTTGCACACCGAGGGCGCCGGAGAGGCTGCGGGTTTTGAGGAGCGAATCAAATTCCACCCGGGGCTGTTGCGCCAGCGGCGGAGCTTGATTCGCCTGATCCAATTTGTCCAAGAGAGTGCTCGCCATCGAGGTGACGGCAGAAATGATCAGTGGTGCCATAGACGGCAGTGCTAAGCACCGGACATGCCACCACCCCGCACCGCGCGGCGATCGCGCGCTCAGCTGTAAACCAGCAACCGCTGCGTGACCGATGTCCGCTGATTGTGGTTCTTGATTTTCTCGATCGTGGGGGGATTGAGCTCCTGGCCTTCGCCCATCAGGAGTAACCCGCTCGGGCTATAGATCCCGATCGCCAGTCTCATTCCGGGTGACAGTTCTTCCACCAGGACTTCGCGGATCGTTCGCGGGACTTCGGCGGAAGGGATGGAGCGGAGAAAGAGGCGAACCGCTTCCGGATCAAAGGCCGTGCCAGACTGCCGCAAGATGGCTTGCATGGCCGAGTCTTTCGGCACTCCGCATTCGACGAAGTGCACTGCCACTGCAAGGTAGCGCGCTGTGCGCGGGATCCTTTCGCCCGCCAGGCCGTCGGGATAGCCGCCGCCGTCGAAGCGCTCATGATGCGCCCGGATGGTTTCGCCAACGCCGTTGAGCTGATCGCCAAAAGTCGCGAGCGTTTGTCCGTAGGCGGGATGATGTTGAAGCAGTTTCCGGTCGTCGTTAGTCAGGCGCTCGGGAGTTGCGAAAAAATTGTGGAGCAACGAGCGCTCGAAACCGATCAGGCCTATATCGTGCAACCACGCACTCGCGATCAGAACCCTCTCCTCGTTCTGGGAAAAATGACCGCTCGCCACCATCCGCTGACAGATCGCGACCACCTGCCGGGTATGCTGGCCGAGAAGGGGATAGAAGGTGCTGATGATGCGATAACAAAGCTCGAGCGAATGATCGAAGTTGGCCTGCATCGCGGCGTGGGCTTCGTCCAAGGCATGCTTTTTTACAGCTAGCTCTTCAAGTCTCGCCTGCAGGTCCTCATTGAGCCGGGTGGTTTGGATTTGCAGGAACGCGTTCCTGGCAGCCAGGTCGTGCCGGTTGACGGCATTGTTAACCGTCGCGAGGAGCTCGGCGCGCAACCAGGGTTTGGCGAGGAAGCGAAGGATTTCGCCCTCATTAATCGCGTCGATCACCGTGTCGGCTGAGAGAATGCCGGTGATCAGGATGCGCGAGGAATGCGGCTGGAGGCGTTTTGCTTCCGCAAGCAGTTGCGTGCCGAGCATGCCCGGCATTTTCTGATCGCTGATGACGACGGCGAACGACTGGGTGGCGAGGAACTCGAGCGCGCGCTGGGCGGTGGCGCATGAGACCACCTCGTAGCCTTCGCAGATGAGCTGTTCGGAGAGCGACTCGAGCACCGTCTCATCGTCATCCACGACGAGAATGCTCGCTTTCTGGCGGGTCTCCATCGCGTCTAGCCCTTGGCCAGGGTAGCGGACGCTTGACCCGACTCTTGCTTGTAAGCGCGCCTGACGTGTCCGAGGCGCTGACTGGCGTTGGCCAGATTCTGCTGCTCACAACTCATGCGCGCGAGCTGCTCCTGAGTGATGGCAAGATTTTCATTCTGCTTCGTGATCAGGTTCTGGTATCGAGCGGTTGGAATGCTCAGGCCACCTTCCGCCGCCAACTCGAGGACGGCTTCCGCGACGACAGCTTTCTGGTCTTTCAACCTGGCGAGCGCGGCCAGATTGACGTCGCGCAAAGCCACACCTTCGTCAGTCGAAAGCCGCTCATAATCTCCCAGCAGCCTCCAGAAATCCTGTTTGGTGTTCATGCCGCCACGCTGTTCGACTGTGCCAGCATCTGCGCCCAGGCGGCACGGATTTGTCCGAGCAGTTTTTCAACAATCCGGATCGAGTGGGGATCTTTCGTCAGGTTCGCCTCGTTGAGTTGCGCAATCATGTAGTCGTAGAGGGCGCACATTCGCTCGGAAAACTCCCCCCCTTTCTCCATATTGAGAGTTGCCTGCAACTCGCGCAGAATGTTTTGCGCTTTGATCAGGTTGTTATGGATCGTCTCAATTCGCTTCGCCAAATCCTTTTCTTCGAAGCCGGCGCTGGCGATGGCCATGAAGCGCAGGGCTCCATCGAAAAGCATGAGCACCAGTTGCCCGGGTGGCGAAGTATCAATCGCTACGGATTGATAACGTTTCGCCGATTCTGCCTGATGCATGCCTGGTCTGTTGGTTCAGCCACCATCGCTCGCGCGATCGCGTGGCGTTGGATTGGGGTCGAGCGATTAACCGTTCGGGCCGCTTAGCCGTTAGCCGAAACCGGAGGTTCGGTCATCGGCGGCTCGATCGTGGGCGGCTCGACGATCGGCGGCGGTTCGGCAGCCGGAGGAAGCGGCGACATATTATCGCCGACGATCATTTTCGCGAGCTGTGCCAGTTGGGCATGCGTCGGATAATTCGCATCGGCGGCGAGCTGCTTGGCTTTTTCCAGGACCTCGGGCCGCACTTCCGGATTATTCTTCCAGGCTTCGGCAATTGTCTGGTACTGCTCCGGTTTAAACTCTTCCATGAAGAATTCGTGGAGAGCGTGTTTGGCCGACACAGGCGGTTTCGCTACCGGAGGCAGCGGCTGTGGAAGGCTATCAGTTGATGTTGGTTTTATGTTCATAACTATTCTTTTTTGTTCTGGCGGTTGGTTCAGTTAGGAAGCTGGGTCGGATCCAGGAGGCTGCGAAAGGCTTCCCAAGCGACATACTTGGTGAAGCGCGAGGGACTTTGCAGAACAGCCGCTCCATCGTGGGGATGCGAGAGCGTCGGCGGTGGCGGCGTGGTAGCAAGATAGTAACCTTGGGCCGCTGCGGCGGTCTTCAAATTTCCGGCGTCGAAAAGATGCTCGAAAGCCCAGCGTACCTGGCCGCTATGGGCGTCGACCAACTTCGACCGAACTCCGATCGAGATCGGCTGGTAGGGGCGGTAATGAGTGAGATCGGTAAAAAGGATTCCGTCCACACCGTAATCCGCGCGCAAGGTCGTGAGCAGTTCTGCGGGTAAGACTTCCACAGAGGAAAATTGCCGGCGGCCAAAGCGAATATCGAGCGCCTGGCGAGTCACCGGCACCAGCTCAAACATTGAAGTCTTGGCTAGCTCCATGGTGACGGCGGCATCAAGCTCTCCGAGCGATGCCTCCTGGCGCGTCTCACAGTCGACCGGCAACACGGCCACGCGCCGGATCTGATTGACCGGGCCCGGAAGTTGAGCATGAAAGCTCCGCACGGGTGGCGCCGGTTGATAAACGTGTGTCGTCGTCGGCGCGCAACTCCAGAGAAATGCGGTGAGCGCTAGCAGAGAGAGATTTTGGGAGATTGATTTCACTGCTAACTCGTAGTTGAAGTGGTCCCAAAGGCGTTGGTGAACGCTGCCGATTGCTGCTGGATGAGTGCCTGGGCCTGTTCCATGGCGACGAAGCTGGCGATCAATCGATCCTGATCCATCAGGATACGCCGTTCCATGGCCGCGATCTGGTCGTCGATTGCAGTCGAGTCAGCCGTGAATCGGGCCGTCTCGATTGCGATCAGACCAGTGGTGCCGGTAGTAGTGGTGACAAAGGAGTTGATCGATGAGACCAACCCGCCCGTCCCGTTGAAGAGCGCCTGCGCCTCGTCCGGATGATCCTGCAAGGCCAGGTCTAGCTTTGTCTGATCGGTAATCGATAGCTGCGAGCTGGTCCCCGTAAACCCGATGCCCATCCCGTCCAGTCGCTGAATCGTGCCGGTCAGACCGGGAACGGCGTCAAAGATAACCTTGCGAAGGGAGACGGCCAGAGCACTCACGTCGCGGTTGCCGGAAAGGAGAGAGGTGGTGACGCTGCTGCCGGAAGTGGTCGTGAGGGTTTGCGAGTCGATGTAACTCTGGACCGCGTTGTAGGCGTCGATGAAAGCCTGAATCTGCGTCTGAGCGCTGCTCGTGTCGCTTGCCACCGTCACGGTCTGTGAGCCGACCGACGTCGCTGTCACGGATAGCCCGGCAACACCGGTCAATGGCTCATCAAAAGTGTTACTGGTGCTGCTGAGTGTCCCGCCCCCATCGACTTGCACGCTGGCGTTTTGACCGCGGACAAGGGTGCCGGTGGTCGTGAGTCCCATCGCTTCGAGTAACCCACCGGGGCTCTCGCTGAGCGAAAGGCCAACGTCGCCCGTCGTGTTGTTGGTCAAGGTGAATTTATCGGACACCTTATCGTAGCTCGCGGTCACTCCCGCGCCGGCTTGATTGATCCGGACGAGGATGCCCTGGATGGAGTCGGTATTGATATTGAAGGGAATTGTGACGCCGTTAATCGTGAAACTGCCATCGCCGTTGGAATCCACCGTAGGGATGGTCTTGAAATGCGCGTTGATGAGGGCGGCGCTGGTGCTGACCACGCCGAGCGCACTCGTTGAGCTGATGTTACCTGTTCCGTTGTTGTAGAGCTTGCTTGAGGCGAGGAAGTTGCTTGTGTCGCTCGCGCTCCCGAGGATGATTTCGCTTCCGCTGCTGAGCGAAACCGCGTCGGTCGCCGGGTTGTAGCTCGCGCTCACGGCGCCGCCGGTTGCAGTCGAGATTTTGTCGAACACGTCCTGGAGCGAATCGGTCGTCTCGATCGCGATTTGAGCGCCGTTGACCGTGAAAGTTCCCGCTGTGATTGCGGCCGCGACGTTCATCGTCGCGATGGTGACGCCGCTGACGTCGCTCGTGGCGCTAATCGGCGCGCCGGCGTCGGCCGACCCCACCTGCTGCGCCTTCGTCGCAAGGTTCAGGACGTTGAAAGTGTGGGTGCCGATGTCTGCCCCGGGGCTGGCGGTGACCGACCAGGAGGAACTTGGATCGGATAAGGTGGCCCCGCGCGAGAGGAAAACGTTATCGGTGCTCAAGGCCTGGGCGGAGGTTTGGAGCGCGAGGAGATCAGTGCTGATCGTGCTGAAGGCGCTGATCTTCTGGGTGTCGACCGCCTGCTGGGCGCGGAGTCCCGCCTCGGGAGTACGCTCGGCCGCAATCAACTGGCTAACGAGCGATTGCCAATCCAAGCCGGAAGCCAGCCCCGATAGATATATTCCTGGCATAAAAGAGAGGTGCTTGATTAAGGAATCGGCAAAATCCGAAAGAGCTTAAGTGTTTCCGACGCGCGCATGATCTGATCCGGCAGTTGGTTTTGGGGACGTTAAGCAGTCAGCGTGCCTCAACCCGCCGGGGATTTCGGAATGGTCGGTTTACCAAACGTGCTCACTGCAACTCCCCGGAGCGTGAGCGCGAAGGGGATGGCTCAATCGGTCGCAAGGCACCTTACGGTTGCGGCAATTCTTGCCGCACGCTGTTCGGCTTGCTTCTGGTGCCGAAAGTGGAATGCAAATCGCTTTGCCAGCTCGCAGGTCATGAAATCGTTCGCGCTCTATGCTGTAGCTCTTTTCTTCCAAGGCGCCTCTCTTCCGGCGGCGGATGTGGAGGAGATTACCCCACCCTTCGGCCTTTCCTGGGTGGAAACCCGTGCCCGCGTCGCCAATTTGATCGAGGAAGCTCATGTCCGGCTTGCGCAAAAGGAAACGGTCGACGGCGGCGAGGCGTGGACCGTAGAAGGTTTTGATCAGCCGGGCCTGAGCGCCGTCCTCTTCCACTTCGGGGGCGACACCGTCGACGAAGTCGAGCTGCAGTATGGGGAGCCGACTTGGACTCTGAACCAGTACGGCCGATTCATGGAGCAATTGAAACAAGTGCTCGACCAGAAATACGGTCGCGCCGCAGTGCTCGCTCACACACGCGGGCCGGAGAAGGATGTTTCCCAGACGGTGGTCGGTTATCGTTGGGCTCAGAAGAACCAGGCACTTGATCTCGTCTTCTACTCGGCGGAGCGCGAGCGGCTCGCATTTCGCCTCGTGAGCCTGCGCTATAAAGCGGCGCATCCCTGAGCCGCCCCGAAGGCGCCCACCCGACCGCGCTTTCAGACAGACCGCCTGTCTTAATCCTCGAACTTTTCATAATAACGAGGATTTCACTAAAGCGAATCGGCGCGCTACCGATCCCCTTACTTGTCGAGCGATTGCCCGGCAGGTGAGGTCAAACACCAGATTTAAAGTGGCCCGTCAGCGACACGGATGTCGCAATCAAGCAAAACCAAGAAAGGTAAACAAGTCCCATGGGCTTATTCATTAACACCAACAGCGCGGCCATCAACGCTGCCTACAACCTGAGTAACAGCAATGCGATGCTCCAGAAGAGCCTCGCCCGCCTCTCCAGCGGTTCACGGATCGTCAACCCGTCCGATGACGCCGGTGGCCTGGCGGTTTCGATGAAGTTGACGGCCGCGATCAAACGCACCGACGCCGCTGGCAATAACGTTGCCGCCGGCACCTCCTTCCTGCAGGTGCAGGATGGTGCGATGAAGACGGTCGGCGACATCCTTGGCCGCGTCTCGGAGCTAAAGTTGCTCTCGACCGACGTGACCAAGAGCGCGAGTGACGTGGCCAACTACGACACGGAGTTCGCTGCTCTTCAGGCGCAGTTGACCAGCATCACCTCGCAGCAGTTCAACGGCGTCGACCTCTTCGGAGGCGGCACCCTCTCGATCGTCGCGTCGGAAGACGGCGCGCAGACAATCGATATCACGCAGGCGGACATCGCCACCGATATCACCACGATCACCGGCGCCGCTGACCTCGCTGCCCTGACGGTCCAGGACACCTCGGACGCGCTCGCCAACGTCGCTACTTCCCGCGCCCAAAACGGCGGTGAAAGCAGCCGGCTCGGCTTCGCGGCTCAATTGCTCGCGACCAACGGTCAGAACCTGCAGGCCGCCAACAGCCGCATCATCGACGTGGACGTGGCTCAGGAATCGACCAACCTCGCGAAGAATAACATCCTGGTCCAATTCGGCACCACGATGCTCGCGCAGGCCAACTCGAGTGCGCAGTCGGTCTTGAGACTCCTGCAATAAGCGACCGCGTCTCAAAACGTGATTCAGTCGCGGAGCCCTTCTGTCCAAACCGGAAGGGCTCCGAAGCTTTTCAGGGCCTTTTGTCACTTTTACGAGCATGGTTGTCAGAATGTCGACCTCCTTGCGGCACGGTTTTTCGGAAGACTTCTCCCGGCTCGGCAAAAACGGCGGTGGCGGAAAATTTTTCCGGGTTCATCGTCGAGCCTTTCTCCTCGCTCCAGCCTGCAGCGTGTTGGCAGGGAGATTGCTAAGCCAGTAGCATGATAAGATTCCTTATCCCGCTGTTCGTCCTCACGAGCCTGGCGCTTTTTCTCGTCCCCGGTCGACTCTCTGCCGGAGATGGAGGCGCACTCGCCGCTCCACGCCGTGAGTTCCGGCAGAGTGGCGCTTACCCCTACACCTTTGTGCCGGTGAGCTATCTCGAGACGGGAGGTCCGAACCGAATGCGGTTCGCGCAGGCCGAGGCGGAATGCGCCCACCGCGATGCGCCGGCGCTTCCGACCCCCGTCCCCACCCCAGACACCCCGAGGGCAATCAAAGCTTCCGAGGACACAGACACCTCGACCTCGACCTCGACCTCAACCGTGACCTCCACCGCGACCGCGGCCACTACTCCCATGCCCGCCCCGGTTGCACCCGCCTTTCCTCCACCGGCCAACGCGCCCGCCGCCGGTAGCCCGGACCTGACCAAAATGCCCGACGAAGTGATGAGCTACTTCAAAAACCCCTACAATTCCGCGCCGCGCGGTCCGCATCTATTCGATCCGATTTTTGAACCTGGCTACCACGAGGGCCCGAAGAGCAAGGCGAGCTACGACGTGACCAATAAACCGTGATCCTTTCTACCGGGCGCGTCCTACTCCTGACGTTGGTCGTGGCCGCACATCATGTTGCAGGCGGCGAAGAGGCTTCGACGCCCGACAACGCTTCGGTCGCCGCCCCGGCCAATGGGGTCCAGAGCGAGATCGACGGCTACCGCCGCCTCGCCGGCGACGCGATCGCGCGCGGCAACCTCGAACTGGCGGAAACCTTTTACCAGCGCCTCCTTTCGATCGATGCCCCCGATGCGACAAAGCTCGCGGCCCTCTACCAAATGGCCGACCTCTACGAGAAGAATCGCGCCTTCGCTCAAACCATCACCGTGCTGGAAGCGATCCGTGATATCCCCCCGGATGATACTAAAATGCCGGAGCTTTTGCTCCGTCTCGGCGGCCTTTATCGCGAGGTCGGCGCCTATCAAACCGCCATCTCCCGTTACTACAGTGTCCTCAACTCCGCTCTCAAAATCAGCGAGCCGACCATGCAGCGCTACAAGGATTGGACGCAGCAGGCGCAGTTTGAGATCGCCGAGACCTACTTCGCCTACGGCGATTATGTCCACGCTAACAAGTTCTTTACCCTCCTGGGCAAGCTCGAGCTCGCTCCTGCGGACAAGGCGCGCGCCCTCTTCCGCTCTGCTTATTGCCTCTATCTCCTCGACAACAAAGCCGGCGCGGAGGAATCCGCCCGTCGCTTTCTGCAGGACTACAGCGACACGAAATACGCCCCCGAGTGCCGCTACCTCCTCGCCCGCACGCTGAAATCACTCAATCGCCCCCAGGAAGCGCTCGACGAAGTGCTGGCCCTGCTCCTGGCAGAAAAAAGCGGCGCAGAAAAAGATCCCAAGGCCTGGATCTACTGGCAGGAGAAAGCGGGCAACCAGATCGCGAATGATTTTTATCTCCAAGGCGACTTCGCCCGCGCCATCACCATCTACCAGGCGCTTGCCAGGTTAAACAATTCGCCCGCCTGGCTCTGGCCAGTGATCTACCAGATGGGCCTCTGCTTCGAGCGCCTCGAATTGCCGGGCCGGGCTCAGGAAGCTTATTCCTTTATCACCGACGAGTCGAAAAAGCGTAAAGCTGGTTCGACAGATGCTCTGGACCAGCTTGTGAATATGGCCACCTGGCGCAGCGGGCAGCTAGATTGGAAGAAAGAAACCGAAGGACGCCTGCAAATGCTCCTCGGCGGCCCCGATATTCCCCCGGCAATCAACGTCTCGGCCACACCATAGCTCATCCAACATGCACCAAAACCTCCAAGCAACCCTCGACGAACACCTCGCGCTCTGCGAGGAAACCTACCACCTCCTCCTCGAAGAGAACCGTCTTCTCAAACAGACGGGCCAGCCGCCCGATGACGCCTTCTTGAGCAGAAAGCAGGAGCTTTTGCCCCGGCTCGACCTTTCCAATCAGGCCATCGCAAAGGCCGACCCGACCGAAGCGCGCTACTTCCGGCAGACGATCGGGAAAGCGCAGGAGGTGGTGATGAAAACGCTCCTCCTCGATCGGGAAAACGAGCAGCTCCTTCTCAAAAGCGCCTTGGCGCAAAAGCCGCGGGCGATGCAACCGGTGGCGTCCCCTGCCCGGGTACAAAGGAGCTACGCTGAGGCCGCGGCTCAAAGCGGCCAAAGCTTCTGATCGCCGATCGCCCCGAACGGATCCGCGGCTCGATAAGCCGGCAATCGGGCTCGAACCGATGACCTGCTGATTACAAATCAGCTGCTCTACCAACTGAGCTATGCCGGCATTTACGAGCGCGTTACATTAGCGCGCCGTCGCCACCAGACAAGCGCACCGGGGAAGTCGCATACGCGCAGAGCGGCTCGGCCGTCTCGAGATTCTTGATCACTGTGCTGAGGTAAACCGACTCGGGGTAAAATGCCCGATACTTGGTGATCTCCGCGCGGTTCATCACTTGGAAGCCGTAGCGCTCGAACATTTTTTCGCCGCGCCGGCTTTCGAAAGTGACGATTTGCCCGTAGACGCGTTTCTCGCCGCAGCGGTAGAGATAACTCAGATATGCGCTCATGAGCGAGCGGGTGGTCGACATTTTGCGCGCTTCGGGCAGAAGGTTGATGTGGAAATGCGGGGTGCGCGCGGGCGCGGCCGGCACTTCGCGCCAGCCGTTGACGATCATCCAGCGAATGAAACGCCGCGAGCGCGCGTTGTAGCGCGGATAGCGCAAGAGCGCGCGCAGGAAGAGCACGATGTTTTGCTGGAAGGAATAAAGCTGATTGATCAGCGGGCGGCGCGAACCGAGCAGGTAGCCCTTTAATTCGCCGTCGATCTCGAGCACGAAGGAAGACTCGGGCTCGTGGTCGGTGTAATAGGTGGTGAGAAAGTCGGCGAACAATTCGCGATCTTCGTAAACCGGATCTATCGGCGTGCCGAGGAAGCCCGTCCGGCAGCAGAGCTCCCGCACCGCGGCGCCATCGGACGGTTGGAAACCACGGATCGTGTAAGCGGGTTCGGATTTCATTTGTCGGAGCTAATGTGCTGACACTTTTGCTCGTGGCAATCGCCTTCCACTACTCCGGGCTCCCGAGGTAGGAAGCGAGCCGGAGCAGATCGGCAAAAACGCCACCCGCCCTCACGTCCGGCCCCGCGCCGGGACCTTGCACGATGAGCGATTGGGTGTGGTATCGCTCGGTGGTGAACGCCACGATGTCGCTGCCGGTCGTGCCGGCAAAGCGTGGATGCGCGGATAGCTCTTCAGCTCGACCGAGCATTGTCCCTCGGGATTGACCAGCCCGACGTAGCGCAGCACCTCGCGGCGCGCGCTCGCCTCAACGAGGCGATCGGTCATGGCCGGATCCTGTTGCGACAAACGCTCGAGAAAATCCTCGACCGATCCCTCCCGCAACGAAACCCGGACCAAGCTATACAATTTCACGAGCGCGAAAAACCAACCCGGACCCCATCATAAAGGCGAAACAATTCTCCGAAAACCGCCGGCCACGCGTAGTGCACCCGCACGTTCCGCGCCGCAGCCAGACCCATGTCGCGGAGTCTGCCTGCGGCAGCGGACGCGATCGCATCGGCCAGCGCGGCAACGGAATTTTCGGTCGCCCAATGTTCCTGGCTACCAAAAATGATCCGATCCATATAGCTGCCGCGAATCCCAACTACTGGTGTGCCGCAGGCCTGGCTCTCGAGCGCCGTAAGGCCAAAGGTCTCTTGCACCCCGGGGTGAACGAGCAATTCCGCCGCCCGATAATAGCGGGCCAGTTCCGGGGAATCGGTGCAGTATTGCCGCCACGTCACCGCGCCAGCGCGTCTTTGCAAGTCGCGCAGGTGGGGGCGCTGCATTCCGTCCCCCACGATCAGCAGATGATAGCGTTGCGGTTCGCGTCTAACGAGAAGCTCGAAGGCAGCGAAGAGCGTTTGAGTGTTTTTTTCCTGCGCCAAGCGGCCAACGTAAAGCAGCAGGCAACGCTCATCCGGAATGCCTAACGACTCGCGGGTCGCGACCGCGTCCTCCGGTTCCGGTCGAAAAACTTCCACGTCCACTCCGAGGTCGACCGCGTGCACGTTCTGCACGCCCCAAGAAGTGAGGAGAGCGCCGAGCCGCGCCGAGGGAACGAGGGTGGCCTCGAATTGATTGTAAATCTGGCGGACGTAGCGCCGGGCCAGGTCGATCATGAATTCGGTCGCGGTCTGCCCGAGAAAGCGTGCGGTCGTGCGCAGATAAGCCTCGGGAAAGTGCGAATGATAGAAGCCGACGACCGGGATGCGAAGGGCAGACCCGGACGCGATCGATTTCCAGGCGACCTGATACGGGTCGCCGCACTCGATCAGGTCCGGCCGCTCACGCTCCAGGATCTCTTCAATCGCGCGCAGATTGAGCAGGGCCCGATAACGCGAGGTGCGGGAGAGCAACGGCGATCGGATCGAGTAGATGCGCGAGCGTTCCGCCTCGACCATCGCGCTCTTCGGGCCGGGAATGATGAGAACATGCTCATCCCTGGCCGCCGCCTGGATGTAGCGGATCTTCTCCTGCACATAGCGTTTCACCCCGCCGCTCAGGGGCGAGTAGAACTGCGTCAGATCGCAAAGCTTCAAAACATGGGCAAGCGGGCCGCCGCGCCCTCGTCAGGCCGCGTGCTCGCTCAGGTAACGCTCCGCCTCGATCGCCGCCGCGCAGCCCGAGCCGGCGGCGGTGATGGCCTGTCGATAAACGCGATCGGCCACATCGCCGGCAATAAAAATTCCCGGGTGCTTGCTTTGTGCCAGATGCCTAACGAGAAGATAACCGTCCGGGTCGGTCTCCAGTTTTCCCGCGAAGGCCCGTGTGTTGGGATCGTGTCCGATGGCGACAAAGACGCAGGCTACGGGCAGAATGCTCTCCTCCTTCGTTTTCACGTTGCGCAGCTCGACCGCGCTCATCTCCCCTTTTTCGTCCGGAAAATATTTCGCGATCACGGTATTCCAGATCGGTTCGATCTTGTCGCAGGCCACAACGCGGTCCGCCATGATTTTGGAAGCGCGCAGCTGGTCGCGCCGGTGAATGAGATAAACCTTCGAAGCAAACCGGGTGAGGAAGAGCGCTTCCTCGGCCGCGGAATCGCCTCCACCCACGACGCAGACCGGCACGTCACGGTAAAACGCGCCGTCGCAAGTCGCACAACTCGTTAGGCCATGGCCGATCAATTTTTCCTCGTTCTCCAGCCCGAGGTAACGGGCCGAGGCGCCGCTCGCGATGATGAGCGCCTGCGTATCGAGCCAGTCGTCATCGGCCTTCAGACGAAGCCGCTCGCCATCGATCTCCAAGCCGGTCGCTTCTGCATAGGAAAAACGGGCTCCGAATTTTTCCGCCTGCTTGTGCATGTTCAAGATGAGTTGCGGGCCGTCAATCCCTTCCGGAAAGCCGGGAAAGTTTTCCACCAAGGTAGTCGTCGAAAGCTGGCCGCCGGGTTGCCCGCCTTCCAAGACAAGTGGAGTAAGGTTGGCGCGCGCAGCGTAAATCGCGGCCGTCAGACCGGCGCAACCGCTCCCCACGATGATGACTTTTTCCATGCGCGCCAAGGGTAGCATGGAGGGCTGGGTCGATCTAATCTCGGCCATGCCGGAGCTGGCCGAGGTGGAATACTTTCGCAAACGCTGGGATGAAGGGCTCGGGGCGCGGATCGCGTCGGTGCGTTTACATGAGGAGAAACGGATCTTCCGCGGCGCCGATCCAGAGCGGCTCGCGCACCACCTTGTGAGGCAAAAGTTCCTCCGCTCGGTCGCGCGCGGGAAGCAGATGCTATTTGTCTTTTCCGGCGACAATTGGCTGGGAATCCACCTCGGGATGAGCGGAAGTTTGCGGGTCGAGCCGCCGGGATTCGAACCCGAAAAGCACGATCATCTCGTGCTGGAGCAAAAGTCGCGGGCTCTGGTTTTTCGGGATGCGCGGCAGTTCGGCCGGGTGCGTTTCCATCATGGAAAAAGCGCACCGGAGTGGTGGCCGTTGCGCGCGCTCGAGATTGATTCGCCGCATTATACGAAAGGCGTCCTGCGTGATTTCGTTAGGCGGCACAGGCGCGCTCCGATCAAGGCGGTTTTGCTCCTGCAAAGCGGTTTCCCTGGAATTGGAAACTGGATGGCGGATGAGATTCTATGGCGGGCGCGGGTCGCACCGACGCGCCAAGCAGGTGAATTGAGTGAAGCGAAGCTAGCCGCCATCTGGCGCAATGTGCGCTT
>DATBDG010000098.1:0-3644 GCA_036270055.1 Chthoniobacterales bacterium | reverse complement strand
CGGATTAATTCGCGGCGTCTTCGGGTGATTTTTCCAATGATGGCGCGGCAGGGTATTTCATGCCGTGTGAGGAGGTGGAGAACGGTCTTCAATTTCCGGGCCGAGACCGCGAGGAGGAGGCCGCCGCTGGTTTGCGCATCTGTCAGCAGGAGCTTTCGGTCCTGAGTCGTTTTTCCCCAACTCGTGACCGTGTTCGCGGTCTCGAGATTTTGGGCAGTGCCGCCGGGGACGCAGCCCTGCGCGATCAGATGGTAGATTTCGTCACAGATCGCGGGCACGGCGGAGCCGTCAACGTCGGCGCTCACTCCGCTCGCGCGGCACATCGAAGTGAGATGGCCGACAAGGCCGAAACCGGTCACATCGGTCGCGGCGCGCACCAGACCACGCTCCGCCAGTTCCGCGCCGACGGTGTTGACGCGCGACATCAATTTGATCGCGGCGGTGGAGACTTCTCGACTCGTTAGGCCGCGCTTGATTCCGGTCGTGGCAATGCCGGTGCCTAACGGCTTGGTCAGGACGAGGAGGTCGCCCGGTTTTGCTTTGGCGTTGGTCAGGATTTTTTTTGGTGAAACCATCCCGGTAACGGCGAGGCCGTAGATCGGCTCGGGATTGCGAATGGTGTGGCCACCAATGATGGCGCAGCCGACTTCGCGCGCTTTCTCGAGGCCGCCGCGCAAAATGGTGGCGATCGTTTTTTCGGAAACGAGATCGGTCGGCATTCCCATGATATTCAGGGCGGTGATGGGTCGGCCGCCCATCGCGAAGACGTCGGAGAGGGCGTTGGCCGCGGCGATCTGACCGTAGGCGAACGGATCGTCCACGATCGGGGTGAAAAAGTCGGTCGTTTGCACCAGGGCGCGGTCGCGATCGAGACGGAAAACGCCGGCGTCATCAGCGGTCGCGGAACCGACGAGGACGTGGCGATTCGTGTACTGCGGAAGCTGACGCAAAACTTGCGTCAGGGCCTCTTGGCTCAGCTTGGAAGCTCAGCCGGCGCAGGACGAGAGCGAGGTCAGTTTGCGGATTTGCTCGCGCGACATACGGATCACCTCCTTTCGTGGCGAGGGAGAGATTGCTTAGGAAAGCAGGAAAGCAGGAAGGAAGGAGAGGGGGGAAGCCAAACTCCAAATTTGTTTTTCCTGCGTTCTTGCTTTCCTAAGCAATCTCTTCTGAAGCGGAGAGGATAGGAATCGAACCTACCTCGGTCGTTAGGGACCGACGACGATTTTGAAGATCGCGAGGGCCACCAGGCACCCTTCACTCTCCCCGACGAAGAAGATCGAATCAGGAAAGCAGGAAAGCAGGAAAGGGAAGAAGAGGGGGCCAACGGAAGCAGACAATTGTCCTTCCTGCGTTCCTGCTTTCCTGAGCAATTCTCAGGCTTTCGCTTTTTTGATCTGCGCGACGACGGCGTCGAAATCCGGCCATTCGCCGGTCTCGAGTTTGGAGTGGAGCGGTTTGCCATTGGCGCTGATTTCGAAGGCGCCGCCGCTCGATGGAATCAGAGTAAGCGACGCGATCCGATCGCCGAGATCGAGAATTTTGGCCGCCAAACTGACGGCCTTCGGGGCGTAGTTTCAAACGCTGCAATACTCGATCCGGACTTCGGTTTTCATCGCTCCCTCCTTTCCACTGACGAGGTTAACGGGATGAGAGGCCGGGTCAAGATGCCGCTTCGCCTGCCTCTGGACGTTTCGCTGTGCGAAACGCCAGGGTTGTCCCGGTGGGGAAGCAGTCTCGTGTTTCCCAGAGGGAAACATCCACAGGTTAGGCGGCGGCGTTGGCGGCGCGCTTTCGGGCGGTGGCGTCGAGGACGCGCTTGCGCAGCCGGAGCGATTTGGGGGTCGCTTCCACAAACTCGTCGGCGCTGATGTACTCGATTGCGCGCTCCAGACTCATCTTGAGGGGCGCTTCGAGCTGGATGCCTTTGCCGTCGCCCTGGCTCCGCATGTTGGTCAGGTGTTTTGTCTTGCAGGGGTTGACGGGGAGATCGTCGGGGCGGGCGTTTTCGCCCACGATCATGCCGGCATAAATTTCTTCCTGCGGCCCGATAAAGAGCTTGCCGCGGGCTTGGATGTTGTTGAGCGCGTAGGCAGTGCTGATGCCGGGCTCCATCGAAACCAGGACGCCGCGGTTGCGGCCTTCGATCTCGCCTTTAAAGGGCGCGTACTCGCGGAAGAGATGACTCATGATGCCTTCGCCGCGGGTCAGGTTGACGAGGTCGGTCTCGAACCCAATGAGGCCGCGCGTCGGAATCACGGCTTCGACCGAAACGCGGTTGGCGTGGTGATCCATCCCCGTGACTTCGCCTTTGCGCGCGGCGATCGACTGGAGGACGTCGCCCAGGTTATCGTTAGGCACTTCGGCGTAGAGATTTTCGATCGGCTCGAGCAGGCCGCCGTTCTCATCCCGCTGGAAAATGACTTCGGGCCGGGAGACCATCACTTCGTAACCCTCGCGCCGCATCTGCTCGACGAGGACGGCGATCTGCATTTCGCCCCGGGCGTTGATCTCGAATGCGCCGGCGGTGTCGGTGTCGTTGACCTGGAGGGAAACGTTGGCCCGAGTTTCCCTCACGAGCCGCTCGCGGACATGGCGGGCGGTGACGAATTTTCCTTCGCGCCCGGCAAAGGGAGAGTCGTTAACGAGGATGCGCATCCGGATGGTGGGCGGATCGATATCGACAAACTGCAGCGGGGTGCGCTCCTCGCGGTCGGTTAACGTTTCGCCGATGTAGACTTCCTCGAAGCCGCAGAGACCGACGATGTCGCCGGCGCTGGCGTGCTGGGTCTCGACCTGTTGCAGGCCGGCGTAGGTGAAAAGGGCGGTGACGTTGGCGCGTTCACGACGGCCATCGCGATGAATGCAGACGACGGAATCGCCGACTGCGACTCGTCCGCTCACGATCCGGCCGAGGGCAATGCGGCCCAGGTAATCGCTGTAGTGCAGGTTGGAGACGAGCATCTGAAAATAAGGCTCGGTCGCGATCGTGGGCGGCGGAATATGCTGCACGATCGCTTCGAAGAGCGGGGTCATGTCTTCGCTGTTCTCGTGGATCTCGCGCATCGCGAAGCCGTTCTTGGCGCTCGCGTAAACGATCGGGAAATCGAGCTGCTCGTCGTTTGCCTTTAATTCGACGAAGAGATCGAAGACCATGTCGAGGACCTTGTGCGGACGAGCGTTTTCGCGGTCGACTTTGTTGATGACGACGATCGGTTTGACGTTGTTCTCGAGCGCTTTTTTGAGCACGAAGCGCGTTTGGGCCTGCGGGCCATCGTGGGCGTCGACGACGAGCAAAACGCCGTCGACCATTTTCATGATGCGCTCGACTTCGCCTCCGAAATCGGCGTGGCCCGGAGTATCGACAATGTTGATCCGGTAACCGTTCCACTGAAACGCCGCGTTCTTCGCGCGGATGGTGATCCCCTTTTCGCGCTCCAAGTCCATCGAGTCCATCATCCGTTCCTCGACCTTTTGGTTGGCGCGGAAGGTTCCGGATTGGCGCAGCAATTGATCCACGAGCGTGGTCTTGCCGTGGTCGACGTGCGCAATGATGGCGATGTTACGAATCTTATCCATTGGGTAACCGGGCTTGTAGGGCAACCGCCTCGGTTGCCGCCGAAGGCGGGCGAAGCGCCCACCCT
>DATBDG010000097.1:0-3176 GCA_036270055.1 Chthoniobacterales bacterium | reverse complement strand
CAGGGGCGGGAATTTCTTTTCTCCATCAAAAACTTCATAGCAGCCATCCTTGGTCCGAAACTCGTAGGCCGCCTCGGGCAGTTCATCGACTCGATCTTCGTAGTGCCGAAAGTTGAAGGCCGGACGCACTTCCAGCCGCGGCCGTTGCCCGGAGCCGCGAACGCGGTAACTGAGGTGCACGGTGTTTTGCTGATGCGGCATCATGATCCGCTTCTCGATCGTTAGGCCGCGAACCTCGAAAATCCAGACGGGCAGACCTTGTTCGAGGCGGAACTCCCTGAGCTGCTTTGCTCCGTGGAGGGCAAGCTGGCCGCGGGCCCGTTCTTCCCCGCCTAACGAGATCTCATCCTGCGGCCCGTAACGAAGAATCTCGGTTACGTGGCTCCACATGATAGTGCGGCCGAGGGGTGCGGGCAGGGCCGCGACGAGGAGGCCGTGATAGCGGCGGGTGACCGCGCCGGAGATGGTGCCGGAAGCGTAGCCGCCGAGCCCGTTCGTCACCAGCCACTCCCGGGTCAGCAGACTTTCGGGCGTAGACTGCTCCGGCCCGCACGGCAGGACACGCGGCTGGGGCATCTCTTGGCGGCGATCGAAACTCATGATGGGTCACGCAGAAGGACCGGTCGCAGGACGACAGCAGCTTCGGCCGGAATGACCCAGCCGGTTCTGCCTTCCAGGGCGACTTTGCCCGCGCCACCGTAGCGCATCGCCTCACTCGACCAAAGCGTCTTCCAACGACCCGGCCGGGGAGAGGCGAGGAGCGGCTCGGGCGCGACCTCGAGCGCCAGAACCGGGCCCAGGTTGACCACGAGCAAGCGATCGTCGCCTAACGAATCGAAATAGCGCAGGACGAAACAGCGCGGCCCCAGGACCGCTCCGTCCACCGCATCGCGTTCCTGGCGGGAAAAATTTTTGTCCTGGCGGCGGAGGCGAATGAGATCCCGGCAGAGCGCGCCGATCTCGGGGAATTTGCTGCGCTCCGAGAAATCGAGCTTGCTCCGCTGGAAGGTAGCCGCGTCCGACGGATCGGCGAGGCGAGACTGGATGCGGGAGGAAGCGAGGGAAGGGAATTGGCGGAGGAATTTCAGGCGCCCTTTGCGCACCGGTGTACGCAGCTCCTCCGAGACGTCGGCAAAATAAAGGAACGGCGTGGTCGCGCCAAACTCCTGGCCCTGCAATAACATCGGCGTCCAGGGGCCGAGCAGAATCAGCGCAAGCAGGGCGCGATAGCGTCCCGGCGAAGTCGTTAGGCGGACACGTTCGCCCGTGCCCGAATTCGCGACCTGATCATGATTCTCGATGAAGCCGACAAAGGCTTCCGGGCCGAGTCCGCGCGTCGAGGTGCCGCGACGTTTTTTTTGCCAGAAGTACCGTTGCCCCTGATAAAGGAAGCCGTGCTTGACCGTGGAGACAAACTCCTGCGGCGTGCCCCGATAATCGGTGTAGTAGGCCTCGTGGCGACCGGTCAGCGCGACGAGGGCGGTGTGATGCAGATCATCGTTCCACAGACTGTCCAGCCCGTAGCCGCCTTCGGCGCGGGGACGCACCAGCCTCGTTTCCTGCGGCTCGTTTTCCGCCACGAGGAAGACCGAACGCGCTCCGGCCGCGGCCCGGGCTGCTTTTCCGAGCGCGGCGAGAATGTGCTCTCCGGACTGATCGAAAATGCTTTGCGTGGCATCGAAACGAAAGCCGTCGAAATGGAATTCCTCGATCCAATAGCGCGCGTTGGTCAGGAAAAACTCGCGCACCGGTCCGGAGTTTGGTCCGTCGAAATTGGGCGGCGTGCCCCAGTCGGTCTTGTAACGATGGGTGAAATAATCGTCCGAAAAGACAGGCAGATAATTTCCGTCCGGGCCGAAGTGATTGTAAACCACGTCGAGAATAACGCCCATGCCTAACGAGTGAGCGCGATCGACGAAGCGGCGCAGGTCGTCGGGCGGGCCGTAGCGATGGTAGGGCGCGAAAAGATTGACGCCGTCGTAACCCCAGCCGAACTCGCCCGCAAAATCGGCGATCGGCATCATCTCGATCACGCTGATGCCGGTCCGGGCGAGGGCGCGCAGTTGGCGGGCGGCGGCCCTCCACGTGCCCTCGTGCGTGAAAGTGCCGACGTGCATCTCATAGATGATTTGGCCCTTCACGTTTAACCCCGGCCATGGCTGATCGCTCCAGCGAAAATCTCGATGATCGACTACGAGGGAAGATCGGTGGGGGCCGCCGGGTTGATAACGGGAAGCAGGATCGGGGTGGAAATGCTCGTTATCATTCAGCCGAAAGCGGTAAAGCGCGCCGGCCCCCACCTCGGCGGCGACCGAAAAATATCCGTTGGCTTCCGCGATCAGCGGCTGGAAACGCCGCTCCGTTTGCGCCTCCACATCCTGCTCAAGGACGAGGTCGATCCGTCGCGCTTTCGGCGCCCAGACCCGGAAATGGGTCCGCCCGGGTGCGATGACTTCAGCCCCGATCGGATAACGCCGTGGGACAAGCTGATGAGTCACGTCCTCAATTCGCCCAGCAAAGGCGACGCGGTTGCCGCGCCTTTGCAAATCGGGAAGCAGAATCGGGAATAAATCCGCTTCCTGCACGCTCCCTTCTTCGCTAAGACTGCGCCGGGCGCGCTTCGTATGTTCAACCCGATCAAACGTTACATGCACTGGCTGCATACCCGTTGGCCGGCGGGCGTGGTGGAAAAATTGCCGGAGTCGGGAGAATTTGGGGCGACCAACATTTCCGGTGTGCGCATTGTCGGTGATCTGACCGGCATTCCGCTCCTGAAGTTTTCCTCCAAGACCGGCGCGGAGGCAGTGCACGCGATCCTGGCGGAGCCGGATTTTGCGAATGATGCTGGCAGAAGGCAAAAGGATGAAGTTCTCCATCTGGCAATCATCGGCGGCGGCGTATCGGGCGTTTCGGCGGCGATCGAGGCGAAAAAAGCGGGGCTGAATTTCAAGATCTTTGAGGCGACGCAGCCGTTCTCGACCGTCGCAAATTTTCCGAAGGCGAAACCAATCTACACCTACCCAACGGAGCTGAAGCTGGAGGGCGGGCTCCATTTTACGAAGGATGTGAAGGAGGCGCTGCTCGAGGAAATGGAGGAGCAGCGCAAGGCGGCGGGGATCGAATTCACGGACGCGCGGATCGAACGGTTGGAGGCGAAGGGGAAGGAAATTCTCCTC
>DATBDG010000096.1:0-32170 GCA_036270055.1 Chthoniobacterales bacterium | reverse complement strand
AAGCAAACGTGCACGCAAAATACTGAGCGCTTTTTCCTTGTTCTTCTGCTGGCTACGTCCGTCCTGACAACGCACAATTTTTCCTGTGGGAATGTGCAACACCTGCACCGCAGAATCGGTCGTGTTCACGCCCTGGCCGCGCCGCCGGACGAGCTCGCGCAGGGGCGCGTGCTCGGGCTCCGAGAGGGGGCGTTCGAACTCGAGATAAAGGTCGTTCCGCTTCTTGCCTAACGAATGAGCGACGAGGTGCTCGGCGTTGAGGCGCGGGCTCTCGATCGCCCGCTTTTTGAAGTAGGCGGTGGTCGATTGCAGGACTTCGAGGAGGGTCATTTGCTCGAATGCTCAGGTTGTCATCCCGAGTCGCCGATATGACCGCGAGGGCTCCGCCGGCTTGGGATGACAACGTCGAGCAAGCGCCACCTCGTCAGGCGAGAGCCGATTCTTTGAGCCGCTGCTCGAGGTCGGCGTGCTGCAACCCGCTTATCATTTCGTTCAGATCGCCTTCCATGACGCGGTCGAGATTGTAAAGCGTGAGCCCGATGCGGTGATCGGTGATCCGGTTCTGCGGGAAATTGTAGGTCCGGATTTTTTCCTCCCGCCCGCCGGAGCCGATTTGGCTTTTGCGGGTCGCGGAATATTTCGCTTCTTCCTCGCGCTTCTTGTCCTCGAGGAGGCGCGCGCGCAGAATGCTGAGCGCTTTCTCCTTGTTCTTCTGCTGGCTCCGCCCATCCTGGCAGCGCACGATCCGGCCGGTCGGGATGTGCATGACTTGGACAGCGGAATCGGTCGTGTTCACCCCCTGTCCGCCGGGTCCGCCGGCGCGGCAGACTTCAATCCGAAGATCTTCCGGCTTGAGCTCGAGATCGATTTCCTCGGCTTCCGGGAGAACGGCGACGGTTGCGGTGGAGGTGTGGATCCGGCCCTGCGCTTCGGTTGCGGGGACGCGTTGCACGCGATGGACGCCGCTTTCGTAACGCAATTTCCGAAAAACCGATTCGCCGGAAATTTTGAAGATCGTTTCCTTCAAACCGCCCAGTTCGGACGGGCTTGATTCCAGCTCTTCGATCTTGAGACCAGCCGTCTCCGCGTAACGGTTGTACATCCGGTAAAGGTCGGCCGCGAAAATAGCGGCTTCGCTCCCGCCGGTCCCGGCGCGGATTTCGACGATGGCATCGCGGTCATCGGCCTCATCGGGCGGCAGGAGCGCGACCTGGACCCCGAACTCAAGGTCGGCAACGCGCTTCTCGAGGGTCGGGATTTCCTCCTGCGCCATCTGGGCGAGATCGCCATCCTCGGAGGCGGCCAGTTCGCGGTTGTCCTCCAGTTGGCGGCGCGCGGTTTCGAGCTGCTCCCATTTCGCAAGCAGATCCTTGATCGCGGAATGCTCGCGCATCGTATCGCTCGCCCGTTTGCGATTGTCGAAAAGGCATGGATCGGCGATCTCGCTTTCCAGTTGCTGGAAGCGGTCCCGTTTGCGCGCGATGAGGGATTGGAAGTCCATAAACAAAAACGGCGACTCCGAGCGGTTGGAGTCACCGTTTTTTGGGTGGAATCAGCTAAGCTTTTTTGGCTACGCCGGCCCTGGCGGCCTTCATGCTACCGTAGCGGCGGGCGAATTTTTCGACCCGGCCGGCGGTGTCGACGAACTTCTGTTCGCCGGTGAAAAACGGATGGCAGGCGGCGCAAATGCCAATCTTGATGTCCCGGCGCGTCGAGCGGGTATGGTAGACCGCGCCACAGGCGCAGCTAATCTCCGTCTCGTAGTAGTCAGGATGAATGTCCGCTTTCATGTTGGAAAAAGAGTTTGCACGGTAGCCGCGGAAAGCGCAGGTCGCAAGTGGTGAATCCCGTCGATCCGTTGCTCGCCGCCTGGCATAAGACGCTGGCGCGCCGGCGAGCGGAGGGAGCGATTTTCGACACCCATCGGCGTGTTCTTTTTCGCTTTGGCGAGATCGAGGAATTGAGCCGTCATTACGAGGAAGAAAACGGCTGCGGGCTAGCAGAATTTGAGCAGGGGGAGATCATTGCCCTCCAGATCGGGAATCACGCTCATTGGCCGGCGCTCTTCCTCGCCGCCCTGCGGCGCGAGATCGTCGTTTTGCCGATCGAACAAACGGTCAGCGAGCGCGAACGAGCCTCCGCCTCGAAAACCTGCCGCGCCGCGGGATTGATGACCTCGCCGGGAAAAGAGATCACGCGGCTCGGGCCCGGCGAACCGGTCGATTGGGGCGATCGACGACCAGTTTTGCTCAAGCTCACCTCCGGCACGACAGCCGCGCCCCGCGCGATCCGTTTCCGCAGCGCGCAACTATTGGCCGACGCGGAACAGATCTGCGACACGATGGGCATCACGGATGCGGATCTGAATTTTGCGGTCATCCCCCTCTCGCATTCCTATGGGTTCAGCAACCTGGTCACGCCCTTGCTCGTGCGCGGGGTGCCGATGGCGGTCAGTGGCGACCGGATACCGCGTGCGGTGCTCGATGGTTTGGCCCGGACGGAAGCGACTGTCTTCCCCGGCATGCCGGTGTTTTACCAGGCCTTCACCGAAATGGCGTCGGTGCCACCGCTTCCGATACTGCGCCTGTGTATTTCGGCTGGTGCGCCCTTGGGTGGTGCAGTGGCCCGCCGTTTCCAGGAAAAATTTGGTCTGCCGATCCATTCCTTTTATGGCGCCTCGGAGTGTGGCGGGATTTGCTACGACGGCACGGCCACGAACGAAGAGGAGGGATTCGTCGGGCCGGCGATGCAGGGTGTCGAATTGCAACCGCTCGATTCCACAGCTAAGGCGACGCAGGTTCGGGTCCGGAGCGCGGCCGTCGCCGACGCCTATTATCCGGAGCCGGAACCGGCGAAACTGGGCAACGGCTTTTTCGTGCCCGATGATCTCCTGACGATTAGCACCGCGGGCGCGCGGATCGTTGGGCGGCTCTCGGACGTGATCAATGTGGCTGGGAAAAAGGTGAATCCCGCGGAAGTGGAAGCGCATCTCCTCAATTTCGAAGGGGTGCGGCAGGCGGTCGTTTTCGGGCGCGCCTCGACCGTGCGCAACGAGGAGGTGGTGGCCTGTGTGGTGGCGGAGGAGGAGACCGATGAGGCGACTTTACTCGAATTTTGCCGGGCCCGTCTGAGCGGCTGGCAAGTGCCGAAGCGGATCTTTTTCCTCGAGGCCCTGCCCGCGAACGAACGGGGGAAAGTCAGCCGGCGAGAACTGGCGGCCCGCTTCGCCGCCTGACTGATTTGATCGAACCATCGCGTGGAGACACCCGCTCGGGCAACCGTTTACGATTCAGAAGAAAACCAGGATCAAACTATGCGAACCATTCTTCTTTCCATCTTCGGCGCCATGATCATGCTCGCGACGTTTTCCAGTTGCTCGACCACGGTCCGGACGGATAACGGCCACGCGGTCACGACCGGCGTCCACACCCACTAGGCCGAGGTTGGCCGCCTTGGGCGGCGGTTGCCATTTACGAAGGAGCAGGCCGATTTCCCTTCGGCGGGAGATTTTGTCCGCTTGTTCCTGTCGGCGCGAAAAAAATCTTTTCATTTCGCGTCGAGCCGGGATTTCTAGTGCAGTAGCGGTCGGTGGCGGAGAAAGTGCTTTGTCATCCGGCCTTACCAGCACCGTGAACGAAGCTACTTCCGCCGATCGGCCACCAGCACCCGACCTTCAGGTGCTCATCCTGGAACCGGAGGAAAAGGTGGCGCTCGAAATTCTCTCCGCCCTCGAAGAAGCCGCTCCGGGGACGAGAGCGGGCATCGCACAATCGCTGGACGAAGCGCAGCGTTTGGTGATCGACCAAAAACCGCTTCTCTTCGTCCTCGATGTCGACGCCACCTACGACATGGCGCAGGAGTTCATCTACGACCTGCGCACCAGCCATCCGACCGCTCGCGCCATTATCCTGACCGCGATCCATTTCAGAGCGGAGCGCGAACATGTGGCGGGCCTGGGCGCGATTCATTTTCTCGAAAAACCATTCCCCCGCGCCGATTTCATCACGCTCGCCGAAGCGCTCCTCCTCCCAAGCAGCGAAGCGGGAGGCACGCGGTTCCAAGGCACCCTGAGCGATTTGCATATCGCCGATATCGTCCAGCTCAAGTGCATCAGTGGCGCCACATCGCTGCTCGAATTCACCGGCCCGCGCGGAGAAAAGGCGCGCATCTATTTCGAGAATGGCCAGGTGCGCCACGCCACCGCCCCGGGCAAGGAAGGGATGGCCGCGTTCAACGAAATTGTGGAATGGAAAGGCGGTCTCATCTCCGAGGTATCGGTGCCGCAGGGGATTTCGCGGACGATCGATCTCAACTGGCAGGTGCTGCTGATGGAAGCGGTGCGGCAGAGCGACGAGTCGCGCGAGGCGACAACCACGACCGCTGCGGCTCCCTCCGGGCACAAAATTCTGGTCATCGACGACAGTGTGATGCTCCTCAGCTTCGTGAAGGAAATTCTCGACGAGCAAGGCTACGACGTCGTCACGGCCGAGACCGGGGAGGAAGGATTGAATGCCTGTTGGACGTGGTTTCCCCAACTGATTTTGCTCGATTTCGTCCTGCCCGACATGAAGGGCGACGAGGTCTGCCGCCGGCTGCTGGCGGATGCGGCGACGGCGAAGATCCCGGTGATTTACGTCTCCGGATTCGGGAGCGATCTGCAGCCGGATCGGGCCGGGCTCTCCAATGTGGTCGGATCGCTGAGCAAACCATTCACATCGGAATCGCTCATCAATGCCGTGCGCAGTTACTTTCCGGGGACAGAGATTTCCTCGGGGGCGGTCCCGCGCGCAATTGCGTCCGAGCCGGCGCGGGAACTCAAGGAACGCCCGCCATCCGATCTTCCAAAGGCCGAAGAGACCGTCCCCGCACCCGCGCCGCCGTCAGCCGCGGCAGAAATCAAGCCGGGGGCGGCGAAAGAGGAGACGCCGGCCACTGGCAACCCCTACTTTTGCGGCGACTCGAGTTTCTTTTCGTTGCACTCGGCCTTGCAAACGATCTCGCGCCAAAAGCTAAGCGGGATCTTGCGCGCCTTCTGGAGGCGCGACCCAATCGAACTCCTGGCGCGTGACGGCGAGGTCGTGACCGTTACGACGCGCGACCCGGCTCTTTATTGCGAGGAAGCGCCGATCACCTTCCTCAACCTCGCTCCCGAGCAGGTCGAGGCGGCGCGCGCGCGGCAGGCGGCGAACGGTTGTCCGATCTTCGTCACCCTCGCGGAAGAGGGCCAAATGCTGGGCCATCCGGCGCTGGAGCTGGTGCACCACCATGGGCAGAAGCTTTTTTCGCAGCTCTGGACGGAACGGACCCGCTTTGTCTTTGCGCAGGAATCGTTACCCGCTTATGCGAGCGAACTCGTCCCGTCCGAAGAGAGCATCGACCAATGGGCGCTCAACACCCTGCGTTTCGTCCAATATCGGGCGCTGAGCGAGAAAGCCCTGGCCGACCCTTCCTCCATCCCGGCCTACACGCTTGACGGTTACAAGCGGGTGCAGCAATTGCGTCTGACGGACGGCGAAGCGCAGTTCGCCTCCCAGTTCAACGGTCGCCGCTCGGTCGCACGGATCTCAAAAAATCTGCGGCTCGATATCAAGTTTGCCCGCCTCACCCTTTTCCGTTTTCTCAGCCTTGAGATCGTCGAATGCTGGCCAGCCCAGATCGCCGGCCGCGGCGGCTTGCGCGGCACTTTTCGTCATTAGGGGGCGGGCGCGGATGATAAAAGAGGGAGGCACGCCTGCGTCAGGGGTGCTCCCCGGCCGCCCATTACTTCGCCTCGCAAAATACTGCGTGCCTCGTTCCCCGCCTTCCGGCTACCGTAGCCGCCATGAGCACGCGGATTTTTTTGATCCGGCACGGGGCAACGGTTTTGACCGCGGAAGATCGTTTTGCCGGGGCAACCGATGTGGAGCTTTCCGATGAAGGCCGGGAACAGGCGCGACTCCTGGGCGAACGCCTGAAGAGCGAAAAGGTGGCGGCGGTTTACGCCTCGCCGCTCGGACGAACGGTCGAAACCGCCACCCTCATTGCCAAACCGCATGGACTGGAAGTGCAGCCGCGCGACGGTCTGCGCGAAATCTCGCACGGGCACTGGGAACAGATGACCCGCCGCGAGGTGGAAGAGAAATTTCCCGAGGAAGCGGCGGCGTGGGAGGAGGATCCCTACACCTTCGCACCAGTCGGCGGCGAAAGCGGATTGGCCGTGACCGCGCGTGCTCTCCCCCTGCTGCTCGAGATTGTGCGTTCGCATCCGGACGAAGCGGCCATCATTGTCTCGCACAAAGCCACCATTCGCCTCTTGCTCAGCTCGCTCCTTGGGTTCGATCCGCGGCGTTACCGCGACAATCTGGATCAAAGCCCGGCGGCCTTGAACATCGTCGATTTCAAGGACGCAGTTCATGCCCGCCTCACCCTTTTCAATTCCACCTCGCACTACAGCCCGGCCGATCACAGGGTGCCTTCGATGCCGACCGCGCGCCTCTCGAAGTGGTGGAACGCCGAGGCGAAATGACGAATCCGGCTTCGGTGGGCCGAGACTCCGTCGAGCCTGAGATGCGCCACCGCCCGTCTCGACTGAGTCTCGCCCCACCAATCCAGCTCGCCGCATGACTCCAGCGACTACCAGTCCGCCTAACGAGAGCGGGAGGCTGGCCCGCCAGCTCGGCTTGTTTGGGACCACCATGGCAGTGATGGGCGGCATCGTCGGCGCGGGGATTTTCATCAATCCCTACATCGTCGCGCAGCGCGTGCACACCGCGCCGCTCATTCTCGGGGCCTGGATCGCGGGCGGACTGATCGCACTCGCCGGCGGTTTCATCTATGCCGAGCTCGCGGCGCGGCTGCCGATCGTCGGCGGCCAATATGCCTACCTCCGCGACGCGCTGCATCCCGCGGTCGCGTTTGTCTACGGCTGGGTCCTGCTGCTCGTCATCCAGACGGGCGGAATCGCCGCGGTGGCGGTGACTTTCGCGCGCTATTTTCTCGAGCTGACGCACTGGCCGGTGAGCGACTCGTTTGTCGCCGTCGTCGCGCTCGGATTGCTCACGGCGATCAACTGCCTCGGCGTCCGCGCCGGCAGCCGCGTGCAATCGATCCTGACCCTGACCGCGATCGCGGCCATCGCGCTGCTGGAAGTGGTGAGTTTTTCCCATCCCGCGACGGCCGCGGCAGGGCCGGTTTCCAAGAGCATCGATTCCGGAAATGTTCTTCTCGCTTTCGGCGCCGCGATGACGCCGGTGCTCTTTGCCTATGGCGGCTGGCAGACGACGAGCTTTCTCGGCGGCGAAATTCGTGATCCGGAGCGCATCCTCCCGCGCGGATTGATCGTCGGCGTGCTCGGGGTGATCGCGGTTTACGTTTCGGTCAATTTCGCCTACCTCCACGCGCTCGGACCAGACGGTCTGGCGGCGACGAGCACCCCGGCCTCGGCGGTGATGCACAACTCGTTAGGTACACGTGGAGCCCAACTGATCGCCGCCGGCATCGCGTTTTCCGCCTTCGGCTTTCTCGCGCAGTCAATGCTCACCGGGCCGCGGGTCTATTTCGCGATGGCGAAGGATGGCGTTTTCTTTCGCGGGGTCGCGCGAGTGCATCCGCGGACGCATGCGCCGGTGGTGGCGATTCTTCTCCAAGGCGTCTGGGCAATGGTGATCGCGCTCAGCGGCACCTACGCGCAGGTCGTGAACTACGTCGTGGCAATGGACGCGCTCTTTTTCGGGCTCACGGCGGTTTGTCTCTTTGTTTTGAAACGCCGGAGCGCGCCGGTGCGATTTCGCGTCCCGGGACATCCCTGGACGACACTCTTCTTCATCGCCGCGCAATGGCTCATCGTCATCAGCACTTTTGCGCACGATCCAAAAAGGGCGTGCATTGGCCTCGGGATCGCGCTCGCCGGTTTGCCCGTCTACTTTCTTTGGCGATGAAGCGACTCGAGGAAAAAAAGCGCTCGGCTTACATGGAGTGGGCCAAAACCCGCTCCACCGCGCGCTTCAATCTCGCGACCAGCGGCCTAACAAGTGTGGTGATGGCAGAATTCCCCCTGCGGGTCGACGACCTCGAGGTGACGGGCGGCGGCTACGGTTATGGACCGCTCCTGGAGCGGATCTCTCGCCATACCGGTGCGCCGGTCGAGTCGATTGTGACGGCCGAGGGCACGTCGATGGCGAATCATCTCGCGATGGCCGCGCTCCTCGCGCCGGGCGACGAGGTGGTAATAGAAAAGCCAACCTACGGCCTCCTGCTCGACGTCGCGCGCTACCTGGGCGCGCGTCTCAAAGGGCTCCCGCGCCGCTTCGAAAACAACTTCGAGATCGCGCTCCCGGAAATGGAGGAGGCGATTACGCCTGCGACGCGTCTTGTGGTCCTGACCAATCTGCACAATCCGAGCGGCGCCTTGATCTCGCGCAAGAGATTACAGGCAATTGGCGAGCGGGCGCGAGCCGTGGGCGCGCATGTGTTGGTGGATGAGGTTTACCTCGAGATGCTTATCGAACCGACTCATGCTTCCTTCTCGTTAGGCGAAAACTTTCTCGTCACGAGCAGCCTGACGAAAGCCTATGGCCTGAGCGGGCTGCGTTGCGGCTGGATACTGGCCGCGCCGGAACTGGCGCACCGCATCCGGCGGTTAAACGACCTTTTCTCCGCCACCGCCGCTCATCCGGCCGAACGAATGTCGGTCATGGCCTTCGATCATCTGGCGCAGTTTCGGGAGCGCGCCCGGACGCTGCTCACCGCCAATCGCGCCCTCCTCGATTCCTTTCTCGACTCGCGCCTCGACCTCGACGTTTTTCGCCCTCCGGCCGGGACCGTGGTCTTCCCGCGCCTAACGAAGGGCGAGCCGGAGGTGTTTTTTAGATTGCTCCGCGAGAAATACGAGACCTCGGTCGTGCCGGGGGAATTCTTCGAAGCGCCCCGCCATTTCCGGCTCGGGATCGGCGGGCCGAGCGCGGAACTCGCGGCCGGGCTGGAGCGGCTCGGCGCGGCCCTGGATGAATTTGGCCGGGCCAGCGCCTAACGAAATCGCTCCCACTCCCCGATTGCGACCCGGGCGGAAAAGCCGTAAGTAACTTTCTGCGCCCGATCTGACGCGCAGGGAATCGGCAGCGCGCGATGAACTAAGAGCAGGCCATGGATACAACCGGCACGAAGGAATTCCAACAACGGCTCGGCCGGGTGGAGGAATTGATCGCGGCGCTGGAAAACACCCCCGACGAAACAGTGCGCGGGCAGGTGCGAGAGCTGATCCGGAGCTTGCTCGAGCTCCACGGCGCCGGCCTGGAGCGAGTCTTGAGCGTGGTTTACGATTCGGGCGTTTCCGGCTCGGGCGTGATCGATGAACTGGGGCGCGATCAACTCGTCTCGGGTCTGCTGTTGTTGCACGGGCTGCATCCGCTCGATCTGGAAACACGAGTGCGAAAGGCGATCGAGGAAGTGAAGCCGCGGCTGAGGCTCCATGGCGGGAGCGTGGATTTGCTCAGAGTCACTCCGCAAGGGCGGGTGCAATTGAAGCTGCAGGGCAATTGCCACGAATGTCCCTCGTCGCGCCTGACCCTGCGATTTTCGATCGAGGAAGCGCTCTTCGCCGCCGCTCCCGATTTGACGGGCCTCGATGTCGAAGGCCTGCCCGACGAGCACCGGCCAGCGGCCGACGACGACACGGCGCCGCCGCCCAAATTTACCGACTGTCCGCTCCCGAACGGGAACGGACAAACCGCAGGAGGAAACCTATGAACAAACCACCACAACCAACGCATGTCCCGGGGACCCCGAAAGGCGAAGAACTCGCTTTAAGTCACAAGGAGCCGGGGCGGGGCGAAGGCGGAAAAAGCTACACCACCTCGCGCGACGCGACCGGGATCAACCCCGAGGCGCGGGCGCCGATCCATCCCGACATGCCGAACCTGCCACCCGCATAAAGGGGAGCAAGGACCGAACGGGAGAGACCGACGCGCGGAAGCGCGTCTCGCCGGAGGGACTGGCCGCGGCGAGTCCAGCCTGCTCCCGGGTTCGAGGTCGTCCGAGCGTTCGTTTTTCGAAACAATGAGATCCTCCTCCTTTGCGACTCTGCGCCGTTTTGCGGGCGCGCCGCGCCCGGCTCGAAAGCGGAATGGCGCGGCCCCGCCGCAGGAGATCGAGCAATGCGAACTCTGCAGCATTCGCCTGGCGCCGACCCATCGTCACCTGCTCGAAATGGCGACGCGGCGGATCGTTTGCGCATGTGATCCGTGCGCGTTGCGTTTCGAGAATGTGCTCGAGGGAAAATTCAAACTCATCCCGCGCGATGCGCGGCCGCTCCCGGATTTCCAGATGAGCGATGCGCATTGGGAAGCGCTCTCTCTCCCGATCAGTCTCGCTTTCTTTTTCTACGATACGCCTAACGAAAAGATGGCGGCCTATTATCCGAGCCCCGCGGGCGCGACCGAATCGCTCCTTTCCCTGACGGCCTGGGAAGCGCTGCTCGAGGCCAACCCGATCCTGCGCGAGATGCGGCCGGATGTGGAGACGCTTCTCGTCAATCGGGTGAAGGAGACGCGGGAATATTTTGTCGCGCCGATCGATCTCTGTTTCGAGCTCGTCGGGCTGATTCGGATTCACTGGCGCGGTTTCTCCGGGGGCGAAGAAGTCTGGCGCGAGATCGACCGGTTTTTTAGCCGCCTGAAAGAGGGCTGATGCCGGATCCTGGAGGCGAAGGAGCCGCCGCCAATGGGTATCTTTTTTTCGCTTGTCTAAGTTCGCCGGCGGCTTTCTAATCGACCGCGTCCGCCATAGACATGTCCTCAAAAACGCCTTCCTCCCGTGCCGGCCTTCTGGATTCGCTTCTGAGGCCGATCCAGAAAATCATTCAATCCCTCCTACCCGCCTACGCGGAAGCACAACTGAAAGCGACGCCGACCCGCCAAGCTTTCGTCGTGGCGGCGGATGAATTGTTAGTCCGCCAGTTTCCGCTCGCCCGGCTGTTGCCTCCAAAGACCCGGCGCAATCTGATTCGCAAGCAACTGGACCTGGTGATCGACGAAATTCTTCTGAACGACGACCTGCCTAACGAGAGCGTCGGCGCGGGATTCGAGAGTTTCATCCTGCGAACGACACCTTCCGAAGTCGCGCCCGCAACCCAGGTGGGCGAAGCAGTGCGCCACGTGCTGGGCGCGGATTGGAACATCCTCCCCCTGCCCCTCGACGAGCGCTCCTTCGAAGTGGCCGCGCTGGAGCGCGCGCTCTCCGTCCAGGATGCCTGGACCCTTACCTATCAGTTGCGTGGGCAGCCGGGGATTGCGCAGGCGGAACCAAACATCATCGTTCCCCTGCACAATTTGGAGACGGGCGAGGCGCCGCCCGTGAAAACGAAAGGTTTTTTCGGCCCGAGCAATTTGCACGGAAGCGACGATTGCGAATGGAGCCTGGGGGTTATCCGAGCCAAGCAAGCGTGGCAAAAGGCGGCTAATGAGGGCCGTCCGGCGCGCGGTGAAGGAATTCTCATCGGCCATCCCGACACCGGCTACACCCAACACCTCGAAAACTGGTCGAAGGACCCCGCGAAGCGCCGTCTGCTTTTCGAGTTTGGCTGGGATTTCTGGCGGCGAGACAACGATCCGACGGACGAGCTGGAATGGAATCTCGGCAGCATTTTTACCGCTGGAATGATTGGCAACCCAGGTCATGGCACCGGGACCTCAAGCGTCATTTTTAGCGACGAAGGACCGCCGGCGGGCGGCGGGCCAAAATTCGTCAGCGGCATCGCGCCAGCCGCTCGGCTGATTCCCTTTCGGGTCGCCCCGACGGTGGTGGTGTGGGATCAGCGGCGACTGGCCGACGCAATCATCGCCGCGACCAAGGCGGGTTGCCATGTGCTTTCGATCAGTCTGGGCGGTCTGCCCCTTTCTTATCTTCAGCAAGCGGTGATCTACGCGGTCGAGCGGGGGGTGATCGTTTGCGCGGCGGCCGGAAACATTTTTGGGGCGAACGATGTCCTGCACGCCGTGGTCTGGCCGGCGGCCTACAACGAAGTGCTGGCGGTCGCCGCGAGCAACGTGGCGAACGCCGCCTGGAGCGGCTCGTCGCGCGGGCCACAAGTAGATATCACGGCCCCCGGCGAATCGGTCTGGCACGCGATCGTCAAGAAAGGAAAACCGTTGCGCGAAGTCGAGCGCGGCAGCGGGACCTCGTTTGCCGTCGCCACAACCGCCGGCGTGGCCGCGCTTTGGCTCGCCTATCACGGACGCGATCACCTGGTCGCGACCTACGGGCCGGCACGCATCGCCTCCATTTTTCGCCAGATCGTGGTCACCCAGGGATTCGTTAGGCCAGCGAATTGGAAAACTAATCTTTTCGGCGCGGGAATCATCGACGCGCTCAAGGTACTCTCGGCGCCCTTGCCACCAGCGGCTGCGATTCCTTCGAAGGCGATCATCAAACAGGCGCGCTTCGACCAATTCGCCTCTCTTTTCGACGACGTTCCCCCCGTCGAGTTGCGACGCGGGCTTGCGCGCATCCTCAAGACGACCGAAGCGCAACTGCCGGCGCGTCTGGACGAGGTCGGTGACGAATTGCTCTTTCACTTTTTCAGCGACACGAGGGCGCGCGATGAATTTCGCGCGCAACTGACGCTGCAAAAAACCGGCGGCCCGAAAGGAAAGGCCAAATCACGGGCCAAGTCTGGCAAACCATCCGGCGCGGGGGGCGCGCTGGCCGCGATCGCCTCGCCGAAACTCGCCGGCCACCTTTTGCGAGGAGAGACAATTCCATGAACGAAAAAGTAATCGTAACCAACCTGGGCGCGCTGAAAGCGAAGTACGGCACCGCCGGCGTGAAGAAAATCAACACCGCGGTCAAGGCTTTGATCGCGGCGGATAAAGCCCGCGGTCTGCGGGCGCGGGTGATCGCGCTCGACAGCGCCGCCGCGATGAAAGCGGTCAAGGGCCGCAAAGTGAAAGACGCGGGCAATCCGCGACAGAATAAGGAGGCGATCGATGCGATTTACCGCAAACTGGTGCCCGATTATCTCGTCCTCCTCGGCGCGGTCGACGTCGTGCCGCATCAGGACCTGCGCAATCCCGTGTTCGATGGAGACAATGACCGCGACGAATTTGCCTTCGGCGATCTGCCCTACGCCTGCGAGGCTCCCTACAGCCAAGAGCCGAAGGATTTTGTCGGCCCGACGCGCGTGATCGGCCGCATCCCGGATCTGGTCGGAGCCAGCGAGCCAGGCTATCTGCTCGGTTTGCTCAAGACCGCTGCGGAATGGAGAGCACGCAGCGCCGAGGACTATGCCGATTATTTCGCGGTCAGCGCGAAAGTTTGGAAAAAATCCACCCTTCTGAGCGTGCAAAAACTTTTCGGATTGAGCAGCGATTTACACCTGTCTCCGAAGGAAGGTCCAAGCTGGGGGACGCGCTTGCTCGCTCGCCGCGTGCATTTCATCAACTGCCACGGCGGCTCGAACGATCCGCAGTTTTACGGACAGATCGGCAAGGACGACGACGCGAAGTATCCCGTTTCGCATCTCGCCTCCTACCTCGCGGGCAGGATCAGTGAAGGCACGGTGGCGGCGACGGAGTGCTGCTACGGCGCGGAGTTGTACGATCCCGTGCTGGCCACGGGGCAGGCGGGCATTTGCAGCACCTATCTCGCTGGAAAGGCCTATGGATATTTTGGCAGCAGCACGATCGCCTACGGCCCGGAAGAGGGGAACAGCGCCGCCGATTTGATCTGCCAATATTTCCTCAGGCGGGTCAAGGCCGGCGCTTCCCTGGGCCGGGCCACGCTGGAAGCGCGCTTGGAATTTGCCGGCGGCGCGGCGGAATTGGACCCCGTCGATATCAAGACGCTGGCGCAATTCAATCTTCTCGGCGATCCCTCGATCACACCGGTGGCGACGAGCAAGCCGCACACCGCGGTCGCAATCCCGAAAGGTTTTGCGGCTCTGGCGCGCGGGGGGCTCAAGCAGGTCGCCAGCGGGGCGGTTGCGCGCCGCGAACGGCGCCGGCAGTTGTTCCTGCGCGGGGAACGCATCGGCGCGACGCAACCGGTCGCGGCGCGGATCGCGCAGCCGAAGCTTGCCGGGCAACTGTTGGGCGATCTGCGGAAGATTGCCGCCGAATTCCGACTGAAATCGCCAAATTTTCTCTCCTATCGCATCGAAGCGCCGGTCGCGGCGCGAAAGCTCATCGGCCTGGCAGCCAAGGCCGGGCCGCGCACACAGTTGGCGCCCGCCAGCGCATTTCACGTCGTGATGGGGGGACGGCCCACGGCCGACGCGCCGGTGATCCAAATCGTGGCCCTGGTCGCGAAGGAATCGGCGGGCAAGATCGTCTCCTATCGCGAAATGCGCAGCCGCTGAGGCGTGCTAGCTTCGGCAGATATGCCGACACTTCAGCAACTCACCGGCGCAGTCGTCAAGAAGCCCTTTGGATTGGGGTCGAAAAGCGAACACCACGCGGTCATGCTGATGGTCGGCGACCAGCGTTATGTCCTCCGGCGACAAGGCGGGAATGCTTTCCAGGATCAGGAACTCGATCGGCTCGTGGGCAAGACCATTCAGGGAACCGGTTTCGTGACAGGTTATACCTTTCTCATGTCCGATTGGAAGGAAGTCCCGTCTGCGGCCACCACCCACCCGCATCGCTAACCAGGTTGCCCGGATGCGATTTTCCAAGCACCGCGATGCCTGACCTCGATTTTAGAGTTCTTGGCGTGGAGGCGGCGAATTACGGGATCGCGCCGCTCCTCCACTTCAAGCTCGGGATCACGAACCAGCCGGCCGAAGAAGTGATCCAAAGCGTCATGCTCCAGACGCAAATCCAGATTCACCCGACCTTGCGCACCTATGAGCCGAAAGAGAAAGAGAAACTCAGTGAACTATTCGGGACGCCGGAGCGCTGGGGACAGACCTTGCGCGCCCGGCTCTGGACGCACGCGAACGTGAACGTGCGGCAGTTTTCCGGCCAAACGGAAGCGATTCTTTCGCTGCCGTGCACCTTTGATCTGAACGTCGCGGCGACGAAATACTTTTACGCGCTCGAGATGGGCGAGGTTCCGCTGCTCTTTCTTTTCAGCGGCACGACCTTTTACGAAAGCGCGGATGGGCGCCTGCAGATCCAGCAGGTTTCCTGGAACAAGGAGTGCAGCTACCGGCTCCCGATCAGCGTCTGGAAAGAAATGATGGATCATCATTATCCGAACACGGCCTGGCTTGCGCTCGAACGCGATTTGTTTGAACGGCTCTACGCCTTTCGCCGGCGCGAAGGGCTCGCCAACTGGGAGGCAACGATTGAGCGGCTGCTTTCTCTGCCTAACGATGCCAAGGATGCCGCTCCGGTGATGCAAACCAAGGCGCTCCATCCATGAAGACGACCCTGGTCGAGCAGGTCGTGAAGGCCGTTCTTTACGAGGGCTACATCCTCTATCCCTATCGCGCCTCCTCGAAGAAGAACCGGGAACGCTTCACCTTCGGCCGCGTTTATCCGGAAGACTACAGCGTCGCGCAAGACGGCGCCGAGCCGTGCCTGATGCAAACCGAATGCCTCGTGCGCAACGAATCAAAGGACGCTCTCGTTGCGATCAGCGTCCGCTTCCTCCATCCGCTGGCCCGCGAAGTGGGCCTGCTGCGCGAGCCGATCGAAGAGCTGCCCGCGGATGGCGTGCCGGAGTTTGAGGTCGTGCCGGAATTCCGGGTCGGCGAACAGCTTTACCAGACGTGGCAGGAGGTCGTGGAGCAGACGATCGAAGTGCCAGCCTTTGCGCTGCGGGAAGCATGGCAGACGCGGCAGGAATTCGAATTCCCCGCCTCGCGCCACCTCGAGCCGATTCGCGCCGCTGACGGGAAAATTGGCGCCGTATTGCTGCGCCGGCAGGACGCAGCCCGCGGTCTGGTCGAAGTCGTGGCGCATCCGCTGGACGATGTCGCGCATAAAATCACGGTGCGTATTTTCAACCGGACGCCGGTTTCGCCTAACGAACTGGAAGATCAGGGCGCGATTCTCCTGCGCACCTTCGTTTCCACCCACACAATTTTGCAGACCGAAGGCGGGGAATGGCTTTCGCTGCTCGACCCTCCGCCTGCCTATGCCGAGGCCGCCGCGGCCTGCAAAAACATCGGGACCTGGCCGGTGCTGGTCGGCGACCCTGGCCGGCACGAGCGCGACACGATGCTCTCTTCGCCCATCATCCTCTACGATTATCCGCAAATCGCCCCCGAGAGTCCGGGCGATTTGTTCGACGGCCTCGAGATCGACGAAATTCTCACCCTGCGCGTGCTGGCGATGAGCGACGCGGAAAAAATCGAGATGCGCCAAGTGGACGAACAGGCCCGGAAAATCCTGGAACGGACGGAAAGCCTGCCGCCCGGGCACCTGTTCAAAATGCATGGCGTGATGCGGAGCGTGCAGGCGTCGAACGAAGATTTTTTCAATCCGGGCACTCGCCTGGAGAGCGCGACCGTCGGCGGGGTGCAGGTGAAGGCGGGCGACCGGGTGCGAATTCGCCCGAAGAAACGGGCCGACGTCATGGACTTGGCGCTCGCTGGAAAGATCGCCGTGATCGAAGCGGTGGAAGAGGACGTGGAGGGCGGCGTGCAGTTGGCCCTTGTGCTGGAGGATGATCCGGGTCGCGATCTCGGCCTGATGCGCCAGCCAGGCCACCGATTTTTTTATGCAACCGATGAGGTCGAACCGGTGGGAAAAAGTGATGAGTGACGAGAAAAAAGCAACAGAGCGCGGCCCACTCGTCCCGCTTCACTCGTCATTCGTCACTGGCGCGAAGCGCATTCTGGTCGCCGGGATCGGAAATATTTTTTTTGGCGACGACGCCTTTGGTTGTGAAGTGACGAGGCAACTCGCCAGCCGCCCACAGCCCGAAGGAGTCCGTGTAACCGACTTCGGAATCCGCAGCTATGATCTGGCCTACGCGATCATGGAAAACTACGACGCCACCATTCTGGTGGATGCGACTCCACAGGGAGCGGAGCCTGGGACGCTTTGTCTGATCGAGCCCGACCTAAAAAAACTGGACGAATTCCCAGAGGAGGTTGTGAGTGCTCATAGCATGAATCCGGTTCGCGTTCTGCAACTGGTCCGCTCGCTCGGCGGTCATGCCGGTTGGATAAGGGTCGTCGGCTGCGAGCCGGCCGTGCTCGAGAGTGCGGATGGGGCGATGGGGCTGAGCGAGAGAGTGCAGGCTGCGGTCGCTCCCGCGATCGAGATGATTGAGTCGCTGGTTCGCGATTTTCTTCGGGGTTCCCCGCAAACTTCTCCACAAACGCAGCCCGCCTCGGAAACGATTCCTTGATTAAACGAATGAAAGAAGAAGACATGAATACAGCGGAAGTTTGCTGGCTGGTTTTGTTAGGCGGCGTCGCTCTCGTCGCGGTCGTTTCCTTTCTCTCCATGATTCCGGAGATGCGCCGTTATCTGCGGCTGCGCAGCATGTAGTTCCCCCTGCACCCATTTCATCATTTTTAGCGGTATGTGAGTTGGCAGCATAACAATAACGGTGCGGGGAGGAAGGGATACCGAGCTGCGCCGGGGCAGGAGAAAACCATATGGTAGCAGAGAACGCACCCTTCAAACATCGGGAGCCGGCGGTTAAAGAAATCCATGTCGTCTGGATGACGACGGGATTGGGTTGTGACGGCGATTCAGTCTCGATCACCGCGGCGATGCAGCCCAGCATCGAGGATGTCGTCCTCGGTAGCATTCCGGGATTGCCCAAAGTGCACGTGCACAACCCGGTCATCGCCTACGAAGTGGGCGACGAATTCATGAAATTCTGGTTCGACGCCGCCGCGGGCAAGCTCGATCCGTTTGTCCTCGTCCTCGAAGGCTCCGTGCCTAACGAAAAGATTAAGAAGGAAGGCTATTGGGCGGCGATGGGAACCGATCCCGATACCGGCCAGCCGATTACGACCAATGAATGGATCGATCGGCTCGCTCCCCAGGCCCTCGGCATTATCGCCTGCGGCACCTGCGCGACCTACGGTGGCATTCATGCCATGGAAGGAAATCCCACCGGCGCCATGGGGTTGGCGGATTACCTCGGCTGGGGCTGGCGTTCCAAAGCGGGGCTGCCGATCGTCAACGTCCCGGGTTGCCCGGTGCAGCCGGATAACATGATGGAGACGCTTCTCTATCTCCTCTATCAGGTGGCCGGGATGGCGCCGCTCATTCCGCTCGACGAGCAACTGCGCCCGACCTGGCTCTTCGGCAAGACGGTGCACGAAGGCTGCGATCGCGCCGGTTATTACGAGCAGGCTGATTTCGCGCACGAATACGGCTCGCCGAAGTGCCTCGTGAAAATCGGCTGCTGGGGGCCGGTCGTGAATTGCAACGTAACGAAGCGCGGCTGGATGGCCGGCATCGGCGGCTGCCCGAACGTCGGCGGTATTTGCATCGGCTGCACGATGCCGGGTTTCCCCGACAAGTTCATGCCCTTCATGGATGCCCCGCCCGGTTCCGCCCTCTCGACCAAGGTGGCCGGGATTTGGGGCGGCGTCTTGCGCAAACTCCGTTCCATCACCAACACGACGGTCAACAAGGAACCGAAGTGGCGTCATCCGCGCGCGGAACTGACGACCGGTTACGAGCCAAGAAACTACGCGCGCAACTGAATGAGAACCTCGAAATTACCAACTCAACTGGATCACGAACATGCCTGACATCCTAACCGCACCAGCCACCAAAACCTCCGCGCCCTCGGGGAACATCGTCGAGATGTCGTGGGACCCGATCACGCGCATCGTCGGCAGCCTCGGCATCTACACCAAGATCGATTTCGATTCGAAGAAGGTGATCGAGTGCTACAGCACGTCATCGATCTTCCGCGGCTACAGCATCTTTATGCAGAACAAGGATCCGCGCGATGCGCACTTCATCACCAGCCGGATCTGCGGGATCTGCGGCGACAACCACGCCACCTGCTCGGTCTACGCGCAGAACATGGCCTACGGGGTGAAGCCGCCCGCGCTCGCGGAATGGATCGTCAACCTCGGCGAAGCGGCCGAATACATGTTCGATCACAACATTTTCCAGGACAACCTCGTCGGCGTCGACTTCTGCGAAATGATGGTGAAGGAAACTAATCCGGGCGTTTGGCAAAAGGCGCAGAACACGCCCGCGCCGCATTCGGCCGATCACGGTTATAGGACGATCGCCGACATCATGACGGCGCTGAATCCCTTCACGGGTGCTTTCTATCGCGAAACTCTCCACGTCAGCCGCGACACGCGAGAGATGTTCTGCCTCATGGAAGGCCGGCATGTGCATCCCTCGACTCTTTATCCGGGCGGTGTCGGCACGGTGCCATCGATCCAGGTCTTCACCGATTACGCCGTCCGCCTCATGCGCTACATCGAGTTTATGAAGAAGTGCCTGCCGCTGCACGACGACCTCTTCAATTTCATGTATGAAGCGCTCCCCGGCTACGAACAGGTCGGGCAACGACGCATCCTCCTCGCCTGCTGGGGCTCGTTCCAGGATCCGGATGTCTGCGACTACAACTACCGGACGATGGAGCAATGGGGCAACGCGATGTTCGTGACACCGGGCATCGTGATCGACGGTGAGCTGGTCACAACCAACCTCGTCGATATCAACCTCGGCATCCGGATTCTCCTCGGCTCCTCTTATTATGACGATTGGGATAACGCGGAAACGTTCGTGAAAAACGATCCGTTAGGCAATCCGGTCGACAAGAAGCATCCCTGGAATCAGACCACGATTCCGAAACCACAGCGTCGGGATTTCGGCGGCAATTATACCTGGGTGATGTCGCCTCGCTGGCTCGATAAACGGACCGGTGACCATCTCGCGATGGACACCGGCGGCGGCCCGATCGCCCGGCTCTGGGCGACCGCCCTCGCCAGGCGGGTTAACATTGGCTACGTCGAGTCGACCGGCCAGAGCGTGAAGATCCGGCTGCCGAAAACGGCGCTCAAAGGCGAGGTCGAATTCGAGTGGAAAATTCCGCAATGGAGCAACGCGATCGAACGCGACCGTGCCCGCACTTACTTCCAGGCTTACGCCGCGGCTTGCGCGCTTCATTTCCTCGAGAAGGCGATGGCGGAAGTGCATGCCGGCCGGACCGCAACTTTCACGCCGTTCAAGGTGCCGGACGAAGCGATCGGCTGCGGATTCCACGAAGCGGTCCGCGGAGTTCTCTCGCATCACCTCGTCATCCGCAACGGCAAGATCGCGAACTACCATCCCTATCCGCCGACGCCGTGGAACGCGAACCCGCGCGACATTTACGGCACGCCTGGGCCCTACGAAGACGCGGTCCAAAACACGCCGATCTTCGAGGAGAACGGGCCGGACGAATTCAAGGGGATCGACATCATGCGCGCCGTGCGCAGCTTCGATCCGTGCCTCCCTTGCGGGGTCCACATGTATCTCGGTGGCGGCAAACTGCTCAAGCAGACGCATACTCCAACCGCGTTCGCCGGGCTGGCTCACTAATCATGGGCGAACAAGGTGCCGTGCAGGTGACGCTCGAAGCGTCACCGGACGAGATCTACGACATCGAGCTCGAGCACAGCCTGCTCGAGGCGAACGAAAAACTGGCGAACGAAAATCGCGCTTTGCTGGACGAAAAGGGCATCACTGCGATCGACTTCATGGGCGCGATCGGCTCGGGCAAGACGACCCTGATCACAAAATTGGTCGGAATGCTGAAGGACAAAATCGGCATCGCCGTTTTCAATGGCGACGCCACCACGAGCAACGACGCCGATGCGATCGCGAAGCAAAACGTGCCGGTGGTGCAGATCGCAACCATCAACGGCTGTCATCTCGACGCCAACCTCGTCGGCAAAGGGCTGAAGAAAATCCCGCTCGAGAATCTGAAAATGATTTTCATCGAGAACATCGGGAACCTGATCTGCCCGGCCGAGTTTCCGTTAGGCTCGAAAGCCCGGGTCGTGGTCGTGAGCGTAACCGAAGGTCCCTGGATGGTGCGGAAACATCCGCACATGTTCCTCGGCTCCCAGGTCGTGGTGATTAACAAGATCGATCTCGCCGAGGCGATGGAAGTGAGCGTCGACCAATTGATCGCCGACGTCCACGCGCTTAAACCCGACATCAAGGTCATCCCAACAAGCTGCAAAAAGGGCACCGGCCTCGATGAACTCGCGCAGACCTTGCTGGCGGTTTAGGCCTGACGAATATGCACGAGTTTTCGATCGCATCCGGGCTGGTCGAAAAGCTCCTCGATTTCGCCGACAAAAACCCGGACAAGAAAATCGTCGAAGTCCGGGTGGCGATCGGTGAGTTTACCCAGATCGAAGAGGAGCAGCTCCGTTTCTGCTACGACTCCATCATCACCCAGATGCCCATCGTAGGCTCGCGCCTCGCCATCGAACCGGTGCTGGGCAAAGTCGCCTGTTCCCACTGTTCCTACAGCGGTCCGCCGAAATATTGGGACGGCGCTTTGCATGGCGTGCCCGTGGCCACGCTCGAATGCCCGACATGCGGAAAAGCCGGGCGCATCACCGCCGGCGATGAATGCGCCATTCGCTCGATCCGATATGCGCCTAACGAAATGGTGGACGCGGTTTCATGACCACTCTCTTCCCCATCCTGCTCTTCGGTTTCTTCCTCGGGATGCGTCACGCGACCGATTCCGATCACGTCGTTGCCGTCACCACGATTGTCAGCCGAAAGCGTCGAATCTCAAGCGCCGCCTGGACCGGCATCTTCTGGGGAATCGGCCACGGCCTGACGTTGCTCGTGATCGGCGGTGCCATCATCCTCTTCGGCATCGTCGTGCCGGAGCGTCTCGGGATGAGCCTGGAATTCTGCGTCGCCCTCATGCTGATTCTGCTCGGCGCACTCAACCTCAACGCGGCTTTCCGCGCGGTCGAAAACGTTAGCGCCAAAGCCGATCGTCCTTCCATCCATCGCCACACCCACGTGCATGGGGATTACGTGCATAGTCACGTCCACGGACACGAGCCGACGAGCCATGGTCACGCGGAGGAAGCGGTTCCGCCGGCAAAACTCGATCGCTGGTTTGGCGGCTCGCGATTTTATCAGGCCGTTCGTCCGCTCATCATCGGCACCGTGCACGGCTTGGCTGGATCGGCGGCCGTTGCGCTCCTTGTCCTTCCGATCATTCACGATCCCATCTGGGCGCTGGCTTACCTCCTTATCTTTGGCGTCGGCACGATCGCCGGCATGATGCTGATCACGGCCGCAATCGCGGTCCCGGTTTCCTATTCGACCCGGTTCCAATTCCTCCATCGCCATCTCGGCACCGCCGCTGGCCTCCTCAGTCTGGGCTTCGGCCTCTTCCTCGTTTACCAGATTGGTTTCATCGACGGGCTCTTTACGGGCTGACCTTGAATCGGGCCCGAGTGAAATTCACCGTCCGCGGCGCCGTGCAGGGCGTCGGCTTCCGGCCCTTCGTCTATCGGTTAGCCACGGAACTGGGTCTTCAGGGCTGGGTGATTAATTCCGCTCAGGGGGTCTTGATCGAGGTCGAAGGCGCGGCTGAATCCCTCTCCCATTTCGCGCGTCGCCTGCGCGAGGAGAAACCGGCCCGCGCCATCATCCAGAGCTGCGAATCGTCGCGGCTCGACGCCCGGGGTTACGAAAGGTTTGAGATCAGGGAAAGCAACGATGAAGGCGGGAAAAGCGCGCTCATTTTGCCCGATATCGCGACTTGCGCCGATTGCCTGCGCGAAATCTTCGACCCCGCCGATCGTCGCTTCCGTTATCCCTTTACCAACTGCACCAACTGCGGACCGCGCTTTTCGATCATTGAAGCCCTGCCCTACGACCGGGCGAACACGGCGATGAAGAAGTTCGCAATGTGCGTCGATTGCGCGCGCGAATATTGCGACCCGACCGACCGCCGCTTCCACGCCGAACCGACCGCCTGCCCGCGCTGCGGACCGCAACTGCAACTTTGGGATTCGTTAGGCCAAGGCCTCGCCCAAAGCGATGCCGCGCTCCGAATGGCGGCTGATCAGATCCGCGCCGGAAAAATCGTCGCGCTCAAGGGCATCGGCGGTTTCCAGTTACTCGTCGATGCCGGCAACGAGAAAGCGATCGAGCACCTGCGCGAGTGCAAACATCGCGAGGAAAAGCCGTTCGCCGTCATGTTCCCGTCGTTAAGAGGCGTTCGCGTTTGCTGCGACATCTCCGAATTGGAAGAATCGCTGCTCCTTTGCCCGGAATCCCCCATCGTCCTGCTTCGGCGATCAGCAATCAGCAATCAGCAATCGGCAATTGCTCCTCGAAATCCCAATCTCGGCGTCATGCTGCCCTATACGCCGCTGCACCATTTGCTGCTGCGCGAGTTGAATTTCCCCGTCGTCGCAACAAGCGGGAACCTGAGCGACGAACCGATCTGCATCGACGAAGACGAAGCGCTCGTCCGCCTGCGCGGGCTGGCGGATTTTTTTCTCGTCCACGATCGACCGATCGTCCGGCACATCGATGATTCAATCGTTAGGGTAATGGCCGGCCGGAGAATGATGCTGCGCCGCGCCCGCGGCTACGCGCCGCTTCCCGTCGTGCTGAATCGTTCCGCGGGTACGATCCTCGCGCTCGGCGCGCATTTAAAAAACGCGGTCGCCCTGCGCTTGGAGCGAAATGTTTTCGTGAGTCAGCACATCGGCGATCTGGCCACCAAACAGGCGCACGACGCCTTTACCCGCTCGATCGCCGATCTCCCACGGCTTTATGACGCGACGCCGGAAATCGTCGCGCACGATCTTCATCCCGAATATCTCTCGACCAAACACGCGCTGTCGCAGCCGGGCCGGAAAGTTGGCGTGCAACATCATTGGGCCCACATCGCTTCCTGCATGGCGGAGAACGAAATCGAGCCGCCAGTCCTCGGCGTGGCCTGGGATGGCACCGGTTACGGCATCGACGGCACCATCTGGGGCGGCGAGTTTTTTCTCGTCGAGAAAGATTTTTGCCGGCGCGCCGCTCACCTTCGCACTTTTCGTCTCCCGGGTGGCGATGCGGCGGTGAAAGAGCCGCGTCGAAGCGCTCTCGGGATTATCTTCGAGTTTCTGGGCGACGAACTGTGGGAACGGAATGAGCTCCTCGCCGAATTCAGGGCGGCCGAATTGAAAACTTTGCGCGGAATGCTGACCAGCGGAGTGAATTCTCCCATCACTTCGAGTGCGGGTCGGCTGTTCGATGGCGTCGCGGCGCTCGCCGGCCTCCTCGCGCGTTCCACCTTTGAAGGCCAGGCCGCGATGGAACTCGAATTCGCGGTCGATCCCGCAACGCCAGAAAGCTATCCGTTCATTCTTCGCGAAACCGAACCCCTGGTCATCGATTGGGAACCCGGCTTGCGCACCCTGCTCGACGATCGCTCGCGCCCGACCAGCGCCGGGAGGATCGCCGCCCGTTTCCATCACATGCTGGCGGACGCAATCTTGGCCGTGGCCCGTCATTTTCGTAAGTCCAAAGTGGCCCTGAGCGGCGGATGTTTTCAGAACCGTTATCTGACTGAGCGGGTGATCGACCGCCTCCGAGGGGACGGCTTTGCGCCTTACTGGCAGCAACGCGTCCCGCCTAACGACGGCGGAATCGCGCTCGGCCAGGTATGGTTGGCGGACAACCCGATCCGAGAGCTCAGATGAATCTGGTTTACGGCGAAATTGTCGAAATCTCTTCGGAAGAGGGAATGCCAATCGGAAAAGTGCAGGTCCGCGGCGCGACCCGGAAAATACCGCTCGGGCTCCTGACGGATGCCAGCCGAGGTGATAGAGTCTTAATCTGCGACGGAGTCGCGATCAGCAAGGTCGCCGCGCCGCGTCCAACGGAGGAAAAACATGTGTCTGGCGATTCCCGGTAAGCTCATTGAAATCAGCACCGATGCGAACGGCGTCCGGATGGGGAAAGCGAACTTCGGCGGGATCGTGAAACAGGTTTGCCTCGAGTACACGCCGGAGGTGGCGCAGGGCGATTACGTTTTGGTCCACGTCGGTTTCGCGCTCAGCAAAGTGGATGAAGCGGAAGCGGCCCGGACTTACGAGGCGCTCGAGCGCATGCAGCAATTGACCGAGCTGGAGATTCCAGATGTGCCCGATGAACCGGCTCCAATCTCCAACGTGGCATGAAATATCTCGACGAATACCGCGACGAAGCGCTCGCCAAAAAAATCGTCGAAGAAATTCGCCGCACTGTCACCAAGCCGTGGGTTCTGATGGAAGTGTGCGGCGGGCAGACCCATTCGATCGTCAAATATGGAATCGACCGGCTTTTGCCTAACGAAGTTGAGCTGGTCCACGGACCGGGCTGTCCCGTATGCGTGACCTCGCTCGAGATGATCGACAAGGCGCTCGAAATCGCGCGCCGCCCGGACGTGATCTTTTGTTCGTTCGGGGACATGCTGCGGGTGCCGGGCTCGGAGAATGATCTTCTGATTCTCAAATCGCGCGGGGCCGATGTGCGGGTGGTTTATTCGCCGATCGATTGCCTGAAAATCGCGCGCGCCAATCCGGAAAAGAAGGTCGTCTTTTTCGCGATCGGTTTCGAGACGACCGCGCCAGCCAACGCCATGTCGGTCTGGCAGGCCCGGCAGCAGGGCATCGCGAATTTTTCCATTCTCGTTTCGCACGTCCTCGTGCCGCCGTCGATCGCTTCCATCCTGCAATCGCCGCTCAACCGCGTGCAGGGCTTTCTCGGGCCCGGGCACGTCTGCACGGTCATGGGTTATCGCGAATACGAACCGATCGCGGCCCGTTACAAGGTGCCGATTGTCATCACCGGCTTTGAACCGATCGATATCCTGGAAGGAACCCTGATGACGATTCGCCAGCTCGAAGCCGGCAAAGCGGAAGTCGAAAATCAATATCCGCGGGTCGTTAGTCGGGAGGGAAACCGGGTGGCGCAGGATCTGATTAACAAGGTCTTCGAAGTTGGCGACCGGAAATGGCGCGGGGTCGGGTCGATCCCGAAGAGTGGCTACAAGCTTCGCTACGAGTTTTGCGACTTCGATGCCGACCGGATTTTCGACACGCGCGAGATCGACACGAAAGAACCGGAAATCTGCATCAGCGGCCTCGTCCTGCGCGGAGTGAAGAAGCCGCACGATTGCCCGGCCTTCGGCACCCTCTGCACACCGGAGCACCCGTTAGGCGCGACCATGGTCTCGGCGGAGGGCGCCTGCGCCGCTTATTACGCCTACGGGCGTCATCTGCAAAAAGCGCCTCACGACGAGCCAGCGCTGGTCCCGGCTCCCTAACTGATGAGCGCGACGCTCAAGACAGCCCACGACCGGCTGACGGAGCCGTTTCGGGATAAGGTTCTCCGCAAGTGCGGCGAGAGCATGGAGATGAAGCAGCTCTTCTTCTCCAGTTACGCCGAGGCGCTCGACGAAATGTCGCGCGCTCTCGCCCGCCGCTTCGAAAGCGGCGGCCGTCTTTTCGCGATGGGAAACGGCGGGAGCCTCTGCGACGCGCTCCACATCGCGGTCGAGTTCAATCATCCCATCATCGAGAAGCGCCTCGCATTTCCGGCGATCCCGCTCATGACCGATATCGCGACCATGACGGCGATCAGCAACGACCTCGATTTCACCCGCGTCTTCGTCAACCAACTCCGGCTGCAGGCTGTGCCTAACGACGTCGCGATGGTCTTCAGCACGAGCGGGAAATCGCCCAACCTGATCTACGCCCTGGAGGCGGCGCGGGAAAAGAAGATGATGACGGTGGCCTTTTCCGGGAAGGACGGCGGCCGTTTTCCGGAGGTCTCGGATTATTGCTTCATCGTCCCATCCTACAGCATTCACCGCATCCAGGAAGTGCACGCCACCGCCGTCCACATCATCTGGGATCTGGTCCACATCGCCTTAGGTGCTGAGGATGTCACCTGACGACGCGGCGGCCGGCGCCAACCTGCTCACGGCAACCTGTCCGCTTCCGATCACGGACTACAAGGAGATCGTGCTGGCCCACGGCAGCGGCGGCAAACTGAGTCACCAGCTCATTTCGAAAATCATCGCGCCGCAATTCGCCAACGAACTCCTTAATCCATTGCACGACGGCGCCATCTTTTCGTTGGGGAAAGAGCGGCTCGCTTTCAGCACCGATTCCTACGTCGTCAGCCCAATCTTTTTCCCGGGGGGCGACATTGGGAAACTGGCCGTGCACGGGACGGTCAACGATCTCGCGATGTGCGGAGCCCAGGCACGCTATCTTTCGGTCGGATTCATCCTCGAGGAAGGCACGCCCATGGAGGATTTCTGGCGTGTCGTGCAATCGATGCGCGCCGCCGCCGACGAAGCGGGCGTGCAACTCGTAACCGGCGACACCAAGGTGGTGGATCGCGGCAAGGCAGACAAAATTTTCATAAACACGGCCGGGATCGGCCTGGTGCCGGAAGGAGTGAAGATTGCGCCGACGCGGGCGCGGGCGGGCGACAAGGTCATCGTTAGCGGGCCAATCGCGGTCCATGGCATCGCCATCATGTCAGTGCGAGAGGGATTGGAGTTTGAGACAGAGATCGCAAGCGATACGGCCGCGCTCAACGGTTTGGTGCGGGAGCTCCTCGCCGCCTGCCCGGATGTCCACGTCCTGCGCGACCCGACCCGGGGCGGAGTGACGAGCGCCATGACCGAGATCGCGCAATCCGCCGGGGTTGGAATTATCCTGAAGGAAGCATCGATTCCGATCAGCGAGGAGGTCAAAGGCGCCTGTGAGATTCTCGGGCTCGACCCGCTCTATGTCGCGAACGAAGGAAAATTGATCGCAATCGTTCCGGCGGCGGCCGCGGCGGCGGCCCTGGCAGCGATGCGAAGTAATTCGTTAGGCAAAGAAGCGGCCGTGATCGGCGAAGTCACGGCGGAGCACCCCGGCTTCGTCGTCATGCGAACCCGGGTCGGCGGGACGCGGGTGGTGGACATGCTCTCGGGCGAGCAGTTGCCGCGCATCTGCTAGTGGAGCGCGACTCGCTCTCTCAGAGTGTATCTTGTCTTCGATGAGACGGGTCTTTGGGCTGGAAACAGAATATGGGATCACGGTCGACGGGCTGGAGTCAGTCGACGTGGTGGCGGAATCGATCGAACTGGTGCGCGGCTACACGGAACACGGGGCCCACATGAAGTGGGATTATGACCTGGAGGATCCGCACCGCGACGCGCGCGGTTTTCGGGCCGCGGAGCTGATGCAGGACGCGGATGAGTCGGCCTATTTCGAAATCGATCGCAATCGGCCACTCAGCTTCGAGGAGATCAAGAGCGACCTCGTTCTGAGTAACGGCGCCCGTTTCTATAACGATCACGCGCATCCGGAATATTCGACCCCGGAATGCACGACCTTGCGCGACCTGGTGGCGCAGGAAAAAGCCGGCGAACGCATCCTGGCGGAATGCGCGCGGCGACGCAACCTGAAGCTGCCTGACGACCAGGTGGTGCGCCTTTACAAGAACAACACCGATTTCTCGGGTCACAGTTATGGTTGCCACGACAATTACCTGATGCGCCGGGATGTGCCCTGGGATCAAATCGTCGCGGGAGTGCTCCCGTTTCTCATCACCCGGCAGATCTTTGCCGGTGCCGGCAAGATGGGTGTCGAGACCGAAGGCGCGGCGGGGCAGCCGGGGATCTATCAGATTTCTCAGCGAGCGGATTTTTTTTCTGTCCTGGTAAGCATCGACACGATGAACCGGCGACCGCTCGTCAACACGCGCGACGAGCCGCACGCCGACGCCAGTCAATACCGGCGCTTCCACGTTATCCTAGGAGACGCCAACATGAGCGAATGGGCCGCGGCCATGAAGATCGGCGCCACTTCCCTCGTGCTCGATCTGATCGAACGCGGATTGAGCCCGCAGATCGAGATTGCGCAGCCGGTCGACGCGACGAAGTCAATCAGCCGCGATCAGACTTACGACTGGATCATTGAACTGACCGACGGCCGGAAGATTTCGGCGATTGAAGTCCAGCGCATTTATCTCGCCGCCGCCCGGAAAGCGGCGCGCGAGCCGGACGAAGAAATCAAGTGGTTGCTCGGCGAATGGGAAGCGGTCCTGAATGATTTGGAACGCGACGTAACCCTCTGCCGCGACCGGGTTGACTGGGTGGCGAAGAAGGCGCTGCTCGATGCCCTGCGCGAGGAAGAGCAGCTCTCCTGGACCGACCCGTGGCTGCAATCGATCGATCTCGCCTATCACAATATCCGGCCGGAGGAAGGACTTTACTATGAGTTAACCCGGCAGGGCACGATGCGGCGTTTCGTAACGGAAGCGGAGATCAAGCACGCCATATTTGCGCCCCCGGAGGATACGCGGGCTTACTTCCGCGGGCGGTCGGTGGCGCGCTTCAATCGCGAGATCAAATCGATCCAATGGGATGAGATTGTCTTCGCCGATGGGGCCCCGCCGCAGCGCGTGCATCTGGGAGAGCCAAATGACAATCCGCGGCTCGCGACGCTCAATCGAGCGATACGCGAAGCCGCGGATTATCGAGAGTTTATTCGGAGCCTGGCCTCACTCTCGAGGAGCGTGACCTAACGACAAGTGCGTTGCTCCGCGGCGGACTAGCCGCCCTGGGCCCGGCGACGAGCGGCCCAGCGAGCTCGCATCATTTGCGAAAGCTTTTTCCGGCCGGCGGCGCTGATCCCGCCCTTTTTCCTGCCACCCGACTTCTTCCCACTCGACTTGGAACTCGACGCCTGGCCGGCGGCGGCTTTTTGCCGCGCCCAACGTGCGCGCGCGGCGGCCGCGATGCGTTCGCGGCCAGCAGCGGAGAGACCGCCCCGGCGTCTGCGAGTTTTGCCCCCACCGGCGCTGCTGCCGGCAGAGGGGGCGGCAGCGGAGCCAGCCGCGGCGGCGGAAGCACCTGATCCGCGCAGGAGGCCATTGAGTCGATTTTGCAGTTGGTTGATTTGTTTCTTAATATCAACTGCTTCTTCCAGTTGTTTGAGAGATACGTCCATGGCGCAGTTATAAGCCATGTCGAAGATTGAGCAAGCAATGTTTTGCTCTAACTGCAAAAGAATTCCATAGGTCTGACGGTGCTCCCGACCGCCACCCAGCCTAACCCGGAAGAAGACCGGTTAGGCCCAGGCAATGAGCCGCAGTTCATGGGCCTGAAGCAAATGCGGATAGGTTGGAATAACCCTCACGCTAAACCCATAGGTTCCGCTCTCCGTCGCCGGAACAGCCCCTTCATAAACGTAATCGCCGTTCCCACCGTGGCGCTGGCTTTCTGCCAGCTCAGTGACCAAAGGATTGCGCAAGGCGTCGTTCTCTGCTTCGCCGTGATAGGCTTCTACCCGCACATGTTTTGGATCGACCGCTCCGAGATGAATCGTGGCCGCGACCTGGAGCGCCTCGCCGACCTGAATCTTTTGTCGGTCCTTGTTCTTGATCTGCACATCGCTGATCTGCACCTGCGGCCAGTCTTTTCGCATTTGCGCTTTCCAGCGACTTAGCTCGGTGGCCGCGCGCCAGTTCTCGCGCGCGAACTCCTTGTGCGCCCGCGCGGCCGGCAGGTAAAGACGCTCGTTATATTCCTCCACCATCCGCTGAGTGTTGAAGATCGGCGTGACGCTGCGGATCGATTCGCGCATCAACTGCAGCCAGGCGAGCGGGAGCTTGCCATCCGGCTTCGCATAGTAGAGCGGGATGATCTGGTTCTCGAGCAGCTGGTAAAGACTGGCGGCATCGACCTCGTTCTGGAACTCACCGTCGCCATCTTCAATCTCGGCTCCGATGGCCCAGCCGTTCTTGCCATTAAAACCTTCGCACCACCAGCCATCGAGCACGCTCAGGTTGAGGCCGCCGTTGGGCGGAAGCTTCATCCCACTCGTCCCACTGGCTTCGAGCGGACGGAGCGGGTTGTTCAACCAAAGATCCACACCCTGCACCAGACGCCGCGCAATGTAGGTATCGTAGTCCTCGACGAAGACGATCCGGTCGTGAAAGCCGGTCTCGCGCGTCAGTTTGTATACCTGCTGGATCAGCGCCTTGCCCCCCTCGTCCCGCGGATGGGCCTTGCCGGCAAAGATAAATTGCACCGGGCGCGCCAAGTCATTCAGCATGCGCAGCAGCCGGTCCGGGTCGCTGAACAGCAAGGCCCCGCGTTTATAAGTGGCAAAGCGCCGGGCGAAACCGATCGTCAGGATCTCGGGGTCAAGGATGGCATTGACCGACCGAACCGATTCGGGAGACTCACCGACCCGTCGCCGCCGCTTCCGCACCCGGTCGCGGACGAAATCAACGAGACGAAGCTTAAGTTTTTGATGAGTCTCCCACAGTTCCGAATCGGGAATGTCGATTACCCCGCGCCAGAAATCCGGCTCGGTTAGATGCTCCTCCCAAGGCCCGAGATATTTCGTGTAAAGGGCGGAGAATTCCGGCGCCATCCAGGTCTTGGTGTGAATGCCGTTAGTGATGCTGGTGATCGGCACCTCATGGGTTGGGACGCCGGCCCAGACGTCTTCCCATAAGGCCTGACTGACTTTGCCATGCAACTTGCTCACTCCATTGGCGTGCCGGCTCATGCGCAGAGCCAGAATCGTCATGCTAAAAGTCGGCTCCGGATCCGTCGTGGTCTGACCAAAACGGAAAAGCTCATCGAATGGAATTTTGAGTTGGGCCGCAAAGTCAATGAAATAGCGCACCATCATCTCGCGCGGGAAGGAATCGTTCCCCGCCGGCACCGGGGTATGGGTGGTAAAAACGTTGGCCGATGCGACTACCTGGAGCGCGGAATAAAAGTCCAGGTCGTGCTGGGTCACATGGAGGCGGATGCGTTCGAGTGAAAGGAAGGCGGAGTGACCTTCGTTCATGTGAAAGACTTCCGCCTCATGCCCGAGCGCGCTCAGCGCTTTCACCCCGCCGATGCCGAGCACGATCTCCTGTCGCATCCGCATTTCGAGATCGCCGCCGTATAACTCCGCCGTGATCAAACGATCTTCCGCCTTGTTTTCCGCAATGTCGGTGTCGAGCAGATAAAGAACGATCCGGCCAACGTGCAGCTCCCAAATCTTGGCAAAGACCTCCCGTCCGAGCAGAGGCACCGCCACGAGCAGAATTTGGTCGTTACGCATGACCTCGCGGATCGGAAGATGATGGAAATTCTGGTTCAGGTTCACCGCTTCCTGCCAGCCGTCCTTGTTGATCTGCTGCTTGAAATAGCCATGCCGGTAGAGCAGACCGACGGCGACAAAGTTCAGGTCGAGATCGCTCGCCGATTTGCAATGGTCGCCGGCGAGTATGCC
>DATBDG010000095.1:0-13287 GCA_036270055.1 Chthoniobacterales bacterium | reverse complement strand
CCGGTCGGGCTGAGCTTGGAGGAAGTCGTCTCGAAACGGTGCGAGGAAGTCATAGGAGAATTCGCCTTCGAAACCGCGGTGCCGGGTGCTGCCGGTATTGACCGCGATGGTGTCGAAGGGACCACCGTCGGGCGCGGCGCGCGTTTCGATGCGGTTGTCGAATTCCAACCAGAAAAGTCCCACATCGTACCAGAAACCCTTGAACGGAGTGCCATGAACGCCGAGTTCAATATCGGTCGAGCGAAACGGATCGGGGGTGTCACCGGGAAGGATCGCCGTGCGCGTCCCGGCGATGTCGAAGAAGCGGACCGGTCGCCAGCCCGAGGAAGCGCTGAAGTAGGTTTCGTTGTTACCGGCGAAGTCGTTGCCGATTCCGATGCCCCAGAGCGGAATCCATTTGTCGGCGCTGCGATTTGGCTCGGACCCCGGGGTAAAGTAGGGCGCGACGTTGGCATCCACCTCGACATTTTCATGATCGAGCCGGAACGACGGAACGATGTGGAATTTGCCAATCCGGACGAGGTCTTCGACGAAGAAAGCCTGGTAATCCGCGGTGCGATCCTGATCGAGCGCGACGAGGCTCGAAGTTGTGTCACGCGGCGCGTAGAGAAAATTGGGACCGGCGTTGGCGGCATTCAGTGTATAGCGCTGGAAGGGCGCGTCGCCGTGATAGACCACGCCGCCAAAAGTGAGGGCGCTGCCGCGGAAGATGCCGTCGCCGCCCCACTTTTTGCGCGCGCGCAGATCGACCCCGCCGTTGTTGAACTCTTCGTAGCCGAAGGTGGTGCTGGTGGGGAAGGCGCCGGTGGGGCTGATATTGCCGGCGGCGCGTGAATCGATGTCCTGGTGAGTGTACCAGCCTTTCCCCTGGACCAACCAGTCGTCGCCGAATTCTCCTTCGTAGCGGAGGACGGTGCTATAACGATCGACCCAGTTGTGATTATAAGGCGTGACGGACTGGTTCGGGTCGGCCAGGAATTGCGCGTAGGTGAGCCGGCCTGCATCTTCGCCGCTGAACCTGCTGGCGTGCACGTCGAGGGCAATGAGCTGCTTTTCACCAAAGCGATAACCGGCATAGCCGTTGGTTTGCCAGAGTTCGTAGGAGTTGTTGTCGCGTTGCCCGTCAGCAGTGCCGTAGTAGCCATCAATCCGGAATTCGAACGGCCCGGAAGCTTGCTCAATTGCGCCGTAACCGCTGTAGGCCCCATAGCCGCCCCCGGCTCCTTCGAGGTAACCAGTAAAGGGAGTCCCCGGGGCAGGATGCTTCGTGACAAAATTCACTGCGGGGGCCGGCTCGGGTCCGTAGAGGAGGCTGCTGCCGCCACGGATGAGTTGGATTTCGCTCACGCTTTGCGGCACCGGGAGATAATAGAGGGTGGGGAAGCCGATCCAGTCACTCATTAACGGCAGGCCGTCCTGCAGGAAAAGAGTGTATTCTGACTCCTGCGGATTACCCAGACCCCGATAGGAGAAATTGAATTGCCCCGGATTTTGCTGTTCGCTCACGATCAAGCCCGGTGCCTTCACGAACTGCTCCTGCAGGTTATTGTTTTGGATCGGGGGCTGTTGCTCGAGTTTGATCACGGTCGCCTTCTTCGTCACGGTGATCTCCGTTCCGGAAACCTCGCTCATGATATGATCGAGCTTCGCCTTCCGATCATCCCAGGGTGTCGGACTAGGGAGGGCTTCGCTGGTCACGATGATGCGTGGCGATTCACCCTGCTGGGCCTCCGCGTCCGGCCTGATAACGATGATTGCGCCCAGGACAAGAGCGAGCAGGGCCCGATTGACCAAGTCCGTTCTGGAGCGCGGAGAAATGAGACGGCGATAATCAAGAGCAGACATTTCTATAGATCTAAGTATGAGCAGTTTTGTGTGTTAACGAACTGTCCCAGGGGGAAACGAAATCGTTAGCCTAACGATTCCGGGTGGAAGCGGGTGCCTCCGCTCCGGCCTCACCACCGCCCCCTCCGAAAACGTAGGAGAAGATGGCGAAGACCTGAACGTCGGGAGAATCGTCCGTGACTCCGAAAAGGGGCGCGATATCAAAGCGCATCCGGGCCGTCGGCTTGTAAGCCACGCTCGGTCCGATTACGAAGCGATGAATCGGACTACCGCGGGTGTCTTTGACGGTGAAGTTCGTGTATTGCATTTCCACGCCGGCTTTAAGGCGCTCGTGCGGCAGTATGACCGGCACCTGAACGCTCTGCGCGAAACCCCATTCGCGGCCGCGGTCGCCGGTGTTTTCCTTTTCAAAAAAAGCGTTGAAAGCCCACTCGACATTTTTCGCGATCTCTTCCGAGAGCAACAACCTGAACTCGTAGGCGTCCGGTTTTTCGGGCGGGCCTTCGCCGGCGGCCGCTTCTGCTTCCTCCGGCGGCGGCGGCGGACCTTCTTCGTGAAGAATCTTGCCGGTCCCAAACTTGTATTCGGCAAAGATCGTTGGATTCAGCGGGATCTTGTCCCAATCTGCCAACGCCCAGCGGCCTTCAATGCTGAAGCTCGAATTTTCGGTGTCGCCATTGAAGTGTTCGACGGTGTTCTCCACGGCTAGTCCGAATCGAAAGGGCAGGCCGACTTCCATTTCCTGAGTGAAGAGATGATCGGGCGGGCCGTCGGTAAAAAAGTCACCTTCGTAAATCAGGGCCGCGAACACCCCTCCCGGCGGCAGCACATATGCATTGGTCAGGGTTGAAAACCGGCTGCGCGAAAAGCTGCCGGGTGCGCCGTAAGCGCTGGGTAGTTCGTCTCCCGTCACGATAATTGCCGGCTCGGTCTCGGGCGCACGGGTCGAGTTGGTCGAAGCAGTGGTTGAGGCTTCGATCGCCCCCAGGGTGAGGGCCGGCGGAGCGGTATTGGCAGGAGCGGAGGTGGCCGTTGCGTTGGAAGATGGTGCGGCCACCTGAGCCTGCAGCGTCTGGACATTCGCCAGCGCGGCGAGGAGGAAGGCGGCGACGAGGCCCGCTCCCAGCAACTGAGCGCGGCGGCCGAGTGGACGACGCGCGGGAATTTGATGAGACATGGGTGGCGTTTATCGCAAGGTTCGAGCCATGACAAGAAAATAATGATAATTTTGTCATCTTCTTTTTCCGGCGGCTTCTCGAACAGTGACCCGCTAGGATTCGAGGCCCAATCTACCTGGGAAAAAGAGCGTGACCCGCGTCCCTTTCCTCGGTTCGCTGCTGACGGCAACCGAGCCGGCGTGCAAGTCGACAATCGATTTGACCAGCGCCAGACCGAGCCCCGTTCCTTCCGAGCTGCGCGAGGGATCGACCCGATAAAAACGATCGAACAATCGCGGGAGATGATCGGCCACCACCCCGCAGCCTGTATCTTCCACTGTGATTTCGGCGCCGTCGGAATTTGTCGCGATGGAAATCGTGATCGCGCCCCCGTCGGCCGTGAAGCGGACGGCGTTATCAACCAGATTGCTGACGGCGCGTCCGAACAACATCGGGTCGGCATGGACTTCGCCCTGGCCGTGACAGGTGATGGTGAGCTGGCGCTCTTCCGCGATAGCCTCGTTGTAGGAGGCGATTTTCTCGATCGCCGCGCGGCCATCGAAAAGCGAGAGCTGCACCGTGCTCTCGGCCGCTTCCGCCCGGGCGAGGAAAAGCAGATTATCGATAATGCCCGAGAGCCGGGCGCACTCCGCCACACTCGATTCGATGACAGTCTCGTACTCGTTAGGCGAGCGCGGCCGAGCGAGGGCGACCTCCGCTTCGCCGCGGATGTTGGCCAGGGGCGTGCGCAATTCGTGGGCGAGGTCGGCCGAGAACTGCGAGAGCCGGGTGAAGGAATCCTCCAGCCGATCGAGCATCTCGTCGAAGGCGACCGCCACCGGTTGCAATTCGCGCGGCCATTCTGCCGGCGGGACGCGTTCATGGAGACGATTGGGCCCGACTCGTTTGAGGGAGCGGGTCATGGCGGCGAGCGGCCGCAAACCGCGCCTCGTCACGGTCACGGCAATGATGGCGGCCGCGAAGATTCCCACCGTCAGCACGCCGGCGACGAGGAAGCCGAATTCCATCATGAACTCCTCATCTTCGGAACGATCCTGCGCCACCTGGATGAGGTAACGTTTTCCCTTCGCTTCTTCGGTCGCGGAGACTAACGAGAAGAGTCTCCCGCCCGTCTGATAATCCACCGGCTGCCCGCTCGCGGTGGGACGGAAAAGTTCTGGCGGCAGCCAGCGACTCATCCCTGGCGTCTCTGCCACCGTCTTCCCGGCGGGATCGATCACGCGCACCCAGTAGGCGGCCCGCTCGCCGCCATGAAGCGCTTTCAACTCGTCGCGCAAGAGGTGCGGACCGCCCCCGCTGCGCAGATCAGCCTGGACGGCGAAAACCTTGTCCGCCAGCACGACGCGGTCTTCCTCGAAGGCGTGCCTAACGACGATCCAGTACAAGACGCCCAGCCCGCAACAGAGGAGGAGAGCCGCGGCCGACGCGAAAAGAAAAACGAGCTGCGACGCGATTGAGCGCGGTTCAACCGGCTTTGAGGACATAACCAGCGCCGCGAACGGTGTGGATGAGCTTCTTTGGATAAGGGTCGTCCACTTTGGCCCGCAGACGCCGCACCATGACATCGAGGACGTTGGTGCCGGTCTGAAAATCAATTCCCCAGACGTGGCTCTCGATCTCCTTGCGCGAAACTACTTCCCCGGCCGAGCGGACGAGGTGCGCGAGGAGGAGAAATTCCTTCGCCGTGAGATGGAGCGGAACGCCTGCCCGCACGGCGCGGTTGCGATGCGTGTCCAGCTCGAGGTCATCGATCCGCAATTGCTCATCTGGTTTCGTTTCGCTCCGCCGCAGAAGGGAGCGGACGCGCGCGAGCAGCTCGGAAAAGGCGAACGGTTTCACCAGATAATCATCCGCCCCCAGCTCGAGGCCTTTTACCCGGTCGGGCACGCTGTCGCGCGCGGTCAGGAAAAGAATCGGCGTCTGCCGTCCCTGGCCGCGCAATTCCTCGACCACGCTCCAACCGTCCTTTTTCGGGAGCATGACGTCGACGAGGAGCAGATCGAAATGCTCCGCAAAGGCGCGCTCCAATCCGGCCTCGCCGTCACGCGCGGAAACCACGGTGTAGCCTTCTTCCTCCAGACCCTTGGCGATGAAGGCTGCCGTCTTTTTTTCGTCCTCGATGAGCAGGATGCGCATTTCGGAACGTATAAAGCGGGGATCGTGCCCCTGTCACTCGAAGAATTTCTCGTCGTGCGGGCGCAAGTCCAGTTCCAGCGTCCAGGCGGTGCGGGCCTGTGCGGCCAGCTGCCAGTAGGCTTCCGCCATCTCGTCCGGGTCGAGCAGCGGCTCGCCTTTTTTCGCACCGCCCGCCGGACCGATGATCCCATCAACCACGACGTGCGCGACATGCACGCCGTGCGGCCAGAGCTCGCGGGCGAGCGATTGCACGAGCCCGCGGAGGGCGAACTTCGCGCTGCTGAAAGCGAGCCAGCCGCCGCCCCGCACGCTCGAGGTGGCCCCCGTAAAGATCATCACGCCGCCGCCCGCCGCGATCATGTCGGGCGCCGTTTCGCGCGCGCAAACGAAAGCGCCTAACGACGCGGTTCGCCACGCGCTCTCGAACTGTTCCGGCGTGGTTCCGAGCACGCCCGCACCCGACGAAGAGCTCGCGTTGTGCAGGAGGAGATCGATTTTCCCGAGCTTGGCGCGGACCCGCGCGATGGCGGATTTCACTTCCTCCGGCTGGCTCACGTCCGCAACCACCGCGATCGCATGGCCGCCGCTGGCCAAAAGTTCGCCCGCCAGCTTCTCGATAAAATTGGAATGTCGCGCCACGAGCCCGAGCGAAAAACCGCCGCGCGTGAAGCGCCGCGCGAGCGAGGCGCCGAGACCGGGGCCGACTCCGGTGAGCAGGGCGACGCGATTCGAACTCATGGTCTCACCGCCACCTTACACGAATCATGGCATCGTCTCGAAAGCTCGCGGTCGCGTCCAACGCCAAATCGGGCTAGAGCATCTGATGTCGAAGTTTGCCTGGTTAGGTCGGTTTTTGGTCGGGTCCGGTTGGGTCGCGTTCGCGGTTGCGATTTCGTTAGGGCAGGAACAGGAATTGGCACCGATCGTTTCACCCCCGCCCGCGCTCGCCACGCCCTCGGCGAGTCCGTCCGTCGCGCCCTCCGCCACCCCGGCCGCTTCGTCCACCCCGTCCCAGTTAACCGATGTACTGCTCAAAGGCCTGAAGGCTCGCGCCATCGGCCCCGCAGTCATGGGTGGCCGCGTTTCGGATGTCGCGCTCGACCCGCGTAACCCGGCCGTTTTTTATGTCGGGCTCGCGACCGGCGGGCTCTTCAAATCGAGCAACAACGGAGTCAGCTTCGATCCGGTTTTCGACAAGCAGCCGGTCCTCTCGATCGGTGCCGTGGCGGTCGCGGTCTCCGACTCGAATGTAGTCTGGGTCGGAACCGGTGAAGCGAACGATCGCAATTCGTCGGAATGGGGCGACGGCGTTTATCGCTCGACCGATGGCGGCTCGAACTGGACGAACGTCGGCTTGAAAGAGAGCCGGGCGATCGCACGGGTGGTGGTGCACCCGACGAAGCCGGAGGTGGCCTACGTCGCGGCGATGGGCAATCTCTGGAAAGACGGCGGCGAACGCGGCCTCTACAAAACGATCGACGCGGGCAAGACCTGGAAACTGGTCCTGCACGCGCCCGCGCCTAACGACGCCCGGACCGGCTGCGGTGATGTCGTGCTGGATCCCGCGAATCCGGAGATCGTCTACGCCGCCCTCTACGCCCGGCAGCGCACCCCGTGGTCGTTTGCCTACGGGGTAACCGCGACCAACGGCCAGGATGTCGGCGGCATTTTCAAGAGCGCCGATGGCGGGGCGAGCTGGAAGAAGTGCGGTGGCGGGCTGCCTGGGCAGACGGGTCGCATTGGTCTTGCTGTCTCCGGGAGCAAACCGAAGACGGTCATGGCAATCGTGCAGAGCGATGAAGGCGGGGCGAGCGATATCCGCAACATCCATAGCCGGCGCGGCGGAGTTTTCCGCTCCGAGGACGGGGGCGAAAAATGGACCCGGATGAGCGACATCAATCCGCGCGCGTTTTATTTCAGCCAGATTCGGATCGATCCGGCTAACGATCAGCGGGTTTACGTCCTCGGGATGGCGGTGCTCGCTTCCGACGAAGGTGGAAAAAATTTTCGGGAAGATCTTTCCGAAAAGGTGCATCCCGATTGCCACGCTTTCGTCATTCAGCCCGGCAGCGCGCCAGCGCCGCAGCCGGCCAAGCCGGAGGACAAGAACAAGCCGCCCAAGCCGCCGGTCTGCCAGCGTCTGATTCTCGGGACCGATGGCGGCGTTTATCAAAGCTACGCCGCCGGGAAAGCCTGGGAACATCTCAACCGCTTTCCGGGCGGCGAATATTACCGCATCTCGCTCGACGACACGCAACCGTTCTATCGGATCGCCGGCGGGTTGCAGGATAACGAGAGCTTTGTCGGGCCGAGCCAGGTGCAGAGCAAGGAAGGGATTCGCAACTCCGACTGGACGGCCCTGGAAGGCGGGGATGGATTCTACGTCGTCTTCGATTCGAAAGATCCGGACGTGTTTTATGCCGAAAGTCAGGAAGGTTTCATTCACCGAATCAATTTGCGCACGGGCGAGAAGCGCGACCTGCGGCCGGAGGCGGCGGAGGGCCAGGAACGTTATCGGTTTCACTGGAACGCGCCGCTCATCGGCAGCCATCACCAGCCCGGCGTCCTTTATCTGGCCGGGAATCGCGTTTTTCGCCTGACGGATAAGGCGGAGCAATTCAATGTCATCAGTCCGGATCTCACCCGGCACGATCCGGGCAAGATCAACACCAGCGGAAGTGGCGCGGAAAATTACGGCGTCATCTATTCGTTAGCCGAATCGCCTCTCAAGGCCGGCCTCCTCTGGGCCGGGACGGACGATGGACGGCTTTGGCTGACGCAGAACGATGGCGGGAATTGGACCGAGCTGACGGAGAAACTGCCCGAACCGGCCCGCGGCCAATGGATCACGCGGATCGAGCCGGGAGCGAAGGATCCGAAGGTGGCTTACGTGGTCACCAACGCCTATCGGAGCGGCGACGATCGCCCATTCATCCTGCGCACGGCCGATCTCGGGCAGAGTTGGAAGAGCGTGGTCGGAGAGGGGCTTCCGCCTAACGATCCGGTCGAGGTGCTACGGGAGGACCCGGTCAACTCGAATCTCCTCTATGCCGGGACGCACTTCGGTTTGTTCGCCTCCTTCGACGGCGGCGGACACTGGCTGCGGATCGGGGCTTTGCCCAACGTGCGGGTGGACGACCTCCAGATTCATCCGCGTACGAGCGATCTCGTCATCGCCACCCACGGCCGAAGCATCGATATCCTCGACGACACCCGCCCCTTCCGTGAGTTGACGCCGGAGGTGCTGGCGAAACCGGCCCATCTTTTTTCGATCGCACCGGCCAGGGGATTTTATCTCCTTTCGGGCTTCGCCGAGTGGAACGGCAAAGGAGTGTATCGCGGCGACAATCCGCCGGAAGGCGCGCTGATCACCTTCTGGGTGAAAGAATTCACGGGCGAGGAAGTGAAAATCGCGATCACGAATTCAAATGGTCAGCCGGTCGCCAATCTGAAGGCGAACGGCGCTCCGGGGTTGAATCGGGTGAACTGGGATCTGCGCCCGACCGAGGATGTGCTGATCAAATATGGGGGCGACAATCCGAAGAAATTTGTTCCGAGCGGCGAATATACGGCGGAGCTGAGCTACGGGAAGGAAAAGATGAAGCAGACTTTCCGGGTTGAAATTGTGCCAGGGATCACGACCCGTTAGGCAAACGCACTTCCCAGGCGGGCTCCGCTCCCGCCAGGGACTCTTAGGTCGGGCCTCGCTGAGTAAGTCTTTTTCCTAGGACACAACTCACTCCCGCTCCCATTGTGGGCTGGGATCAGCCCGCGAAATTGAAGCTCTCGCCGCCATTGGGCCACGGCCGAGAGCAGAAAAATCGCGTATGATCCAACCGCTTATTGATACCGCTGGTCTCGCCGAGGCCGATGACGAAACTTTGATGAAAGCGATCACTAACCGCCATCAAACTGCGCTCCGCGAGCTCTATGACCGCTACGGCAAAACGCTCAAAGCGGTCGTGACTCGCGTCGTGCACGAAGAGGCGGAGGCGGACGATGTCTTGCAGGAAATTTTCCTCCAGGTCTGGAAGGAAGCAGGAAATTATTCGCCCAAGGCTGGGCGCCCTCTTGGCTGGGTAGTAACCCTGGCGCGGCGTCGGGCGATCGATCGCCTCCGCCGTCGCCAGGCGTACTGCCGGGCAAAGGACCGGTTCGAAAGTCAGGTCGAGCGTCAGCCCGATTCGTGGGTCAGGAACCAGATCGACAACGACCTGATCCGCTCCGATCTGCGCCGCTTTCTGGTGCGGCAAATGAATGCGCTCCCCCATTACCAGCGCGAGGTGATTGCGCTTTCCTTTTTCGAAGGGCGAAGCCATCGCGAGATCGCCGCCCTCACCGGGACGCCCTTAGGCACGGTCAAGACGCGGCTTGAGCTTGGCCTGCGCAAGCTGGTCAACGGCATCCGACCCCTCCGGCGCAAAATCTAGCGGCGAAGCCGCCTCAATCGGCCGACTCAGCCGGATCTGAGTCTTTCTTTTCCTCGAGTTCCTCCTCCGGGATGGAGAAGCGGCGCTTGCGCTTGTTCGTCGGCAAAGGCGAGAGGGTCATCGTGATGTTGCGCCCAGCGGCTTTGGGTTCCATTTCGACTGCGGCCATGGTCGCGAGATCGTCGCGCACTTTGTACATTAGTTGCATCCCAAATTCCTGGTGCGCCATCTCGCGCCCGCGGAATTGCAGTTGCACCCGCACCTTGTTTCCCTTGTCGAGAAATTCTTCGCCGTGCCGGATCTTGGTCAGGTAATCGTGGTCGTCGATGTTGACCCGGAATTTGATCTCTTTCAGCTTCGTGCCCGAAGCTCGCTTGTCCTTTTCCTGCTTCGAAATGTCGTAACGGAACTTACCGAAATCGACGATTTTGCAGACTGGCGGGTTGGCCGTCGGCGCCACTTCTACGAGATCGAGACCCATGCCCTGGGCTCGCTTGATCGCCTCGGATAATTTCATCACGCCGAGCTGCTCGCTCGTCGAGCCGAGGATGACGCGGACTTCGCGGGCGCGAATCCGACCGTTTACACGAATTTGTTGTTGCAGAATTTATTCTCTCCGGGCCGGCGACGAGGAGTGAGACCGACGCCGTTTTCCTTATTCACGCAATCTGCCGTCGCGTCCCGCGGGGCGCGACGCACTCGGGAATCTTCGCGCCTGCGAGGGAGCGCGCCGACGGTCCGCGGCACAGCCCGAACCGAGGGGAAGTTGTATCCGACATCGGGAAAGTCGCAAGGGGTTTCGAGGGGAAAATTCGAATATCGAATCTCGAAATCCAAAACCAACTCGAATGTCCGAATTTGGAAATTTTCGAACACGAAGTTTTGGAACTCGTTTTGAATTTCCGGTCGGCCTCAGGCGGATCAGATTTCGCAATCAGGCCGGGGGCGGATCGCCGAAATGCGCCGCGTAGGATTGGTAGGCGAGGATGTCGTCGAGCATAACGTCGATCGCCGCGATCAGGGGCGCGCTTTTGGCGAAGCCGGAAAAGACGGCGCGGTCGCCGATCGGTGAATCGATCACGAAGGTGGGCCGCTGGGTCACCTGCATGGCGTGAAATTCCGCCGTGCTTTGGCGAAGGCGCGCTTCGATTTCGGGTGATTTGGCGAGCTTGAGCAATTTGTCCGGGTCGAGGCCGGTCGTCTCCGCTACGACCTGGGCGGCGATTTCCCACTCGCCGATCTTTTTCCCCTTCCGTAGCTCGGCCTGACTGAGGGCGATCCAGGCGCGGTCGTCGTTGATCCCAAGTTCACGGGCTGCTTCCGCGATGCAGTTTGGTTCGAGATATTCCGCCCGACCCTCTTCCACCCAGCTCGCGCTCAAGCGAAAAGGCGAACGCATCAGGAGGCCGCTCCGCTTGTAATACCATTCCGTGTGCTCGCGCGTGGGTGGGAGGCCGGTCTTATCCATGAGCGCGATTTTCCAGCCGAAATCGACCCGGTCGCCGTAGCGCGCCTGCACTTCCTGCCAGGCTGGGATCGCCCAGTGACACCAGGAAGAAATGACATCGAGGTAGTTTGTGATCAGAAGTCGCATAGGAGATATAGGTCGCATGGGACCGCTCGGCCGGATAGCTCTCGGACCCGAAATTTGTGATAGATCTCAACCACATTCTGCTTTTCGTCGCGGTCGTCTCCCCTTTGATTCTGCTCGCGCGCATCGTCCGGTTCCGCAATCCGCGCAACCGCGGCTGGCGCATCGCCGCTCTCATCGTCCTCGCGGTGTGCGCCCTGGCCTGGGTTCTCACGCCCGCATTCGCCGGCTTCGTCGGCGGCGCATTCTGGGCTCTGCTTCTCCTTCTCCCTTCGCTGGCGGAGCGGAGAATCGACGATCTCCTCCTCGCCCGTGAGTTTGCCCGCGCCCGCCGCGTCGCCATCGTCAGGCGAATTCTGCATCCGTGGGAGGACACGCCGCACCGGCCGTCGCTTCTTTATTGCCTCGAACTGGCGGCCAACGGTCGGCTCGACCTTGCGCTCGACCGGCTGGCCACGGAACGCGCCGAGCCCACGCCGGCGGGCCGTTTTGCGACCGCGCTCACTTTTGCCCTCACTGAAAACTGGGCCGGCCTTGTGTCGTGGCGCCGGCACGATTTCACGCTGGCGAGCAACCCCGCCATCTACTCGCTCTATCTCCGTGCCCTCGGCGAAACCGGCGCGCTCGATGATCTGGTTTATGATCTGGCGGCCCACGCGGAGACCCGCGAGCCCAATCTCGCTCCGGCGCCTCCTTTTGACCTCGTGCTGGCGCTCGCTTTCGCCGGGCGAACGAAGGAACTCGTTAGGCTGCTGTCCCGCCGATTTCCCCAGCTGCCGCGGGAGCGGCAGCAGTTTTGGCTCGCAACCGCGGAACTGGCGGAAGGGAAGATTGAAAGCGGCCGGGCGCGCCTCCAAAAACTGCGCGCCGAAACGCACGATGCCATTCTGCGCCGCTCGATCGATCGTCGGCTCGCCTCCGCGCTAAAGACGACGCACCTTTCCGCCTCCGGCGAAATGCTTCTCGCCCCGCTCATTGCCGACACGTCGGCCGCGCCCCCCGTCTCCCGGCGCGGCGCCAGCGGCACGCCGGCGGTCTGGGCGCTGATCCTCTTAAACCTCGCCATGTTCGGAGTGGAACTGCTCCTCGGCGGCGCGACCAACATCCGCACCTTGCAGTTCCTCGGCGCCCTCGAACCCGCCGGCGTAATCGTTAGGCACGAATACTGGCGCCTCCTGAGCGCGCTCTTTCTCCACTACGGCGCGCTCCATCTCGCCTTCAATCTCTATGCGCTTTATCTCCTCGGTCCGGAGCTGGAACGAATCCTCGGCTCCTTCAAGTTCACGCTCGGTTATTTGATTAGCGGTCTCGGCTCGAGCGCCGGGGTCGTTATTCTCAGCCGGCTGCGCCTGACCCACGCCGACTTGCTCGTCGGAGCCTCAGGTTGCGTCATGGGCGTGATTGGTGTCTCCGCCGGATTGCTCCTCCGCCACCGCCAATCGCCACTCGCCGGGCGGCGCTTGCGCAACATCATTGTCATTGTTGCCTTGCAGACCGTCTTCGATCTGTCTACACCGCAGGTCAGTCTCGCCGCCCATCTCAGCGGATTCCTCACCGGCCTCTGGGTCGGCACCATTTTCGCCTCGGCGCGGCGGCGCGCGCAGACCTAGCCCCGGGCGCGGAAAGGGAACGCTTGCTGCTCCGGATTTTGCTGCCAGACTTCCGCCTCTGTTGTTTTAAAGGCCAACTGCTTTTCCGTCATGCCGAACATTCAGACCTACAACGTCGTCCCGAATTTGCCGGCCAAGCTCGAGTCATTGCGCGAGATCGTTTTTAACCTTTGGTGGACGTGGGAGCCGTCGGCCCGCCGACTTTTTCGCCATCTCGATCCGGAACTATGGAATCGGACGAATCACAACCCGCTCCGGATGCTCCAGCTTTCCCGTCAGGCGCGTCTCGTTGAGGTGGCGCAGGACGAAGTTTTCCTGCGCGACCTGGCCGAAGTCCACAGCGCCTACAAAAAGTATCTGGCGCGCAAGGATACCTACGGGAAGAAAGGCGCCGGGAGTGAGATCAAAAAACCGATCGCTTATTTCTCGGCCGAGTTTGGCTTTCACGAATCGATCCCGAATTACTCCGGCGGTCTGGGCATTCTTTCCGGCGACCA
>DATBDG010000094.1:0-8290 GCA_036270055.1 Chthoniobacterales bacterium | reverse complement strand
GCGAATTGTGCCTGGGACGCGCTCGGGATACCGGCCGCGCTTCATCGCCCGGGGCTGGTCCACTCGCGTTGCGAGGAAAGCCTCGAGCCGCTGCAACTCCCGGTCGGTCTGGATGGCCCGGCGCCCTCGCCGTGGCTCTTTCATTGTCTGGTGCCGGCGGCGAAATGGTGGGACGACCTCGTCTTTACCTGAAGCAACATGCTGTTCTTCCGGTCGGAAGAACTCATCGCGGCGTGGTGCCGGAGACGAGGGGTCGCTCCGCGGCCGGTCGTTCGAATGGATCAATTGTGGCACCTGGCCGTGACTTGGTATGGGACGCGGCTGGAAGCGGTTTCGCGCCGACCGGCGGCGGCCGAAATGCGTGGAATCTTCGAGAGCATCGGATTGGCGGGGGATTTTTGGGATCCCCGCTCTGATTCGTTTGTCTGAACCACTCGCGGCCCCGAAATACGCGTCGCGCGATTCTCGGGCCGGTCGCTTCATGTTCGAGGTGTTCGGGTTGGGGAAAAAAGATACCCGTCGCTGATGGTGCCAGTTGCGAACGACTTGTGGACAAATGTCGCATGCCGGGCGCCGCCGCGGGACTGGTCCAAATCATCACCTCACCGAATGAAGAACGATTCTTCTGCTGAAAATTCTCTGGAAATCCCGACGAGCGAACGATGCCCGAGCGGGGTCGAGGGACTGGACCACATTCTGGCCGGGGGATTGCCGCGCGACTGCGTTTACCTCCTCCAGGGTGATCCCGGCTCGGGCAAAACCACGCTCGCCTTGCAGTTCCTGCTCGAGGGCGTGCGCCGCGGCGAATCGGTCTTTTACATCACGCTTTCTGAAACGCGCGACGAATTGGACAGGGTGGCGCGCTCCCACGGCTGGTCGCTGAGGGATATTCCGCTCCTCGAATTATCGGCGATCGAGCAGTTCCTCGAGCCCGAAGCGCAGACGACGGTTTTCCATCCCTCGGAAGTGGAGCTGAACAAAGTGAGCAAGTTGGTCATCGACGAAACCGCCCAGGTACATCCGGCTCGGGTGGTGTTTGACTCCCTTTCTGAATTTCGGCTCCTGGCCGAGACCCCGCTGCGTTACCGGCGCCAACTACTCAACCTGAAGCGGCACTTCGGCCAATACGGCAGCACGGTGCTGCTCCTGGATGATAAAGTGAGCCGGAGCGACGGCCGGCTCGATCCGCACGTCCTCAGCCTGAGCCATGGGGTGATCGAGATGGAACAATCCTCTCCCGATTACGGAGTCTCGCGGCGCCGTTTGCGCGTCTTGAAGCTGCGCGGGGTGAAATTTCGCGAAGGCTACCATGACTACACCATCGAAACCGGCGGGCTGCGCGTTTTCCCGCGTCTCGTGGCGGCGGAGCACCACGCGGACTTCGATCGGGCGCCGGTCTCGAGCGGGATCCAGGAGCTGGACGACTTGTTAGGAGGCGGTCTCGATCGCGGCACGACGACGCTGATCCTCGGGACGGCGGGCACAGGGAAATCCACGCTCGCCCTGCAATACGCCGCCCAAATGGCGTCGGAGGGCGATGCCGGGATGATCTTCGCCTTTGATGAAACGCGCGAGATCATGCTCGAGCGCGCAGAGGCGCTCGGGCTGGATCTGGCGCGCCACATCGAGAGTGGTCTCGTGAGGGCGCAGCAGCTGGACCCGGCGGAGATTTCGCCCGGTGAATTTCTAAATCGTATATGCCAGGGTGTCACCGATGGCTGCAAGCTGGTCGTGATCGACAGCCTCAACGGTTACCTCAACGCCATGCCGGGCGAGCAATATCTGAGCAATCAATTGCATGAGCTGACTACCTATTTGAATCAGCAGGGCGTGGTCACGGTTCTCATCCTCGCCCAGCACGGGCTCGTCGCGGCCGCCGAAGCTCCGGTCGATTTGAGTTATCTCTCCGACACGGTGGTCTGCCTGCGATATTTCGAAGCCGAGGGTGAGGTCAAGCAATCGCTCGCCGTCATCAAAAAACGCAGCGGCCACCATGAGAAGACGATTCGCGAATTCATGCTCGATCACGGCCAGGGGATTCGGGTGGGGCCGCCGTTGAAGCAGTTTCAGGGTGTCCTCACCGGCATTCCCTTTTTTCGCGGCGGGGACGCGCAGGTGATGGCGGCGTCGGATGGAAACAAATAGCCCGGAGGAACGCGTCCTCGTGATCGCGCCGGTCGGCCAGGACGCCCGCGTCATGGCCGAGCTGCTCATGAAGCACGGCTTCACCGCGTGCGTCTGCAGCGGCCCGGAAGAATGTTTCACCCACCTCGGTGCCGGCGCCGGTGCGCTCATCCTGACGGAGGAAGCGCTGGAAATGCGGGGCGCCTTTCGTTTGCTCGACACTCTCAAACAACAGCCGGCGTGGTCGGAACTGCCGGTCATCATCCTGGCCGCGGGCGGCGAATCGCAGGTCGGCCGGCTGGTCGATTTGGCGATGGCGGCCGCGGGATCGGTCACCCTCCTGGAACGACCGATCAAGACCATCACGTTCCTGCGTTCGGTCGAGGTGGCGTTGCAATCGCGCCGGCGCCAATATCAGGTGCGCGATCTTCTCGAGGAACAACGCCGCGCCGAAGCGCAACTGCGCCAGGCTCACGAACGGCTGGCCGGCCACGCCCGTGAGCTCGAGACGGTCGTACAACGGCGCACCGCCAGTTTGGCCGATTCCTACGATCGGCTCCGGAATGAAATGGCGGAGCGAGCGGCGGCGGAAGCGGCCCGCGAAGCGTTGCGCCGGCAATTGCTCAATGCGCAGGAGGAAGAACGGCGCCGCATCGCGCGCGAGTTGCACGATCAAATGGGCCAGAACCTGACCGCGCTCCATCTCGGCCTCAAATCGCTCCAGGAATCGGAAGCATGCTGCAACCAGCTCCCCTCCCTCGTCGAACCTCTCCAGCAACTCGCCGCCCAAACCGCACGCGACCTCCACCGGGTTGCCCTCGAGTTGCGTCCGGCCGCCCTCGACGACCTCGGGCTCATCAAAGCGCTTCGCCAACTTGTCGAAACCTGGTCGGCTCGCTCTCGCATCGAGGCCGATCTCGAGACGACCGGATACAACCCGACGGGCGTTTCTCCGGAAATGAAGACGGCGCTTTATCGAATCATCCAGGAGGCGCTGAACAACGTCGCCAAACATTCCGGTGCGAAGCACGTCAGCATTATTCTGCGTCGCACGGCCGCTCACGTTCAGGCGATGATTGAAGATGATGGGCATGGCTTCGATGCCGAGACGGAAATGGAAGCGGCCCGTGGCCGCGGGCGGCTCGGCCTCGTCGGGATCGAAGAACGCCTCGCTGTCATTGCCGGGAAGCTGAACGTCGAATCCGCCCCGGGCCGCGGCACCACCCTCGTCGTCCGCATGCCCATGCCGGAAAAAACCCCATGAAGGAAGAGATCACACCGCCGCCGAAAAAGATTCGAGTCATGGTCGTGGACGATCATTCGGTCATGCGCCGCGCCCTCCGCAGCATCCTCGAGACGCAGGAATTGCTGGAGGTCGTGGCCGAAGCCGACAGCGGTCAGGCCGCGCTCGACCTCTGGAGTTCGGCGCAGCCGGATGTGATTCTGATGGACGGCTCCATGCCCGACATGAACGGAATGGAAACGATCCGCCGGCTGCGGCAGCTCGCGCCCGAGGTGAAGGTGATCGGGATCACCCTTTACGAGCAGACGACTTATCTCGAGGAAATGATTTCGGTTGGGGCGAGCGGCTATTTGCTGAAAACCGGCTCACCTTCCGATGTCGTCAAAGCGATCCAGGTCGTGGCCGGCGGCGGCACCTATTTCGATCCCTCGATTCCGCGGCGTGCAAAACCCGTGGTCGAAGAGCACGAGATCGCGAGGGAGCTGAGCGCCGATGAATTGGCGGTCGCGAAATTGCTGGCCGAAGGCCAAACCAACCGCGAGCTGGCCGAAGCGTTAAGCCTGACGAAGACCGAAGTGGAGAGTCGCCGCAGCGCCCTGATGAAAAAGCTCGGACTCCAGACCCGGGCCGAGCTGGTCCGATTGGCCAACGAACGCCACTGGCTCGGGTAGCTCGCCGGGGGAATTCCAGTTCGTTAGGCAAATCTCGCCGCGAAGAGCTGGCGCGCTCCAGCTCGCGTCGTAGCGTGCGCGGGTGGAACCAATTTTCTTCCCGACGCCGGCCGATTTTCGGAAGTGGCTCCGGCGCTATCACAACACGGCGGAGGAGCTTTGGGTTGGATTTTATCGCAAGCAGAGCGGACGCCCGAGCATCACCTGGCCTGAGTCGGTCGATGAAGCGCTCTGCGTCGGGTGGATCGACGGGATCCGCAAGCGTCTCGACGCCCAGAGCTACATGATCCGTTTCACCCCGCGGCGGCGCGGAAGCATCTGGAGCGCGGTGAACATCAAACGGGTGACAGTTTTGACTAACGAAAAGCGCATGCAACCCGCCGGGTTGGCGGCGTTCGGCGAGCGGCGCGAAAACAAATCAGGCATCTATTCCTACGAGCAGCGGAGCGAGCAACTGCCGGAGCCCTACGCGAGCCGCCTGAAAAAAGAGAAGGCAGCCTGGGAATTTTTCCACGCGCAGCCGCCGTCTTATCGGAAGGCGATTGGCTGGTGGGTGGTGAGCGCGAAACAGGAGGAAACGCGGCAAAAGCGGCTCGCGAAATTGATCGCAGAGTCGGCGCGCGGCCGGCGGCTGCGGTGAAACCCCCGTCCAGCTCCGACTGGATGAACATGCCGCGGCGATCGCTACGCGACCCTTCGCTTACTCCTTATCATTCCAGTTGAAGCCAAGCTGAACCGTCCCAAACTAACCGGATGTTGAAAAATCCCAGGCACGCTCGGCGCGTGCTGCTTTCGGCCCTCCTCGCTTCCAGTCTCATCCTTGGCCTAACCACCAGAGCGGAATCACAATCCTCCAAGGCAAAACCGAAGAAGCCCGAGAAGATGGAGAAATCTGCCGGCGCTCCTTCCCCGAGCCCAACCTCCTCCCCCGAGGCGCAACCGCCAAGCAAAGGCCAGTTCGACGAAAAGCTCTGGAGCGGCATGAAGTGGCGCGAGATCGGTCCCTTCCGCGGCGGGCGCGCGGTCGCGATCGAAGGCGTCCCGGGCGAGCCTAACGTCTATTACTTCGGCGGAGTGGCAGGCGGGGTTTGGAAAACGACTGACGCCGGCGCGAACTGGAAGCCGATGTTCGACAAAGAGCATTCCACATCCTCGATCGGCGCGATCGCGGTCGCGCCGTCCGATCACAACACGATCTATGCTGGCGCGGGCGAATCGGCTCTGCGCGGCAACATCACCTATGGCGACGGCGTCTATAAATCGGTCGATGGCGGCCGCAACTGGCGCAACGTCGGTCTCCGCGACACCAGGCACATTGGTGCGCTCATCGTCCATCCCAACAATCCGGACATCGTTTTCGTGGCCGCGATCGGGCACGCCTACGGACCGAACGCGGAGCGCGGCGTCTTCCGCACAAACGACGGGGGCAACACTTGGACGAAGGTTCTTTACAAAGACGAAAACACAGGCGCGATCGACATCGTGTTCGATCCGCATAATCCGAACACGCTTTTCGCCGCCCTTTGGCAGGTGCGGCGGCAGCCGTGGTTTTTCTCCAGCGGCGGTGAAGGGAGCGGCCTCTACCGCTCGACCGATGGCGGAACGACCTGGCAACAGCTCAAAGGTCACGGTTTGCCCGATGGTATCCTCGGCCGCATCGGCGTGACGGTTTCGGGAGCGGATTCCGACCGGGTTTACGCCATCATCGAGGCGAAGGAAGGCGGTATTTTTCGTTCGGAAGATGGCGGCGAGAACTGGACGAAAATGAGCGACGATCTCCGCTTCCGCCAGCGCGCCTGGTATTTCAGCAAAGTCTACGCCGACCCGCGCGCGGCGGACACACTTTATGTTTTGAATACCGGACTCTTCCGTTCGGTCGATGGCGGCAAGACTTTCAAGCTCCTCCCCGCGCGGCACGGCGATCATCACGGGCTCTGGATTGACCCGAAAGATCCGAACCGCCTCGGGAATGTAAATGACGGCGGTGCCAGTGTCTCGATCGATGGCGGCGAAACGTGGTCGACCCTGAACAACCAGCCGACGGCGCAGTTCTATCACGTCGCGGTCGATAACGCCTTTCCGTATCACATCTACGGCGCGCAACAGGACAACTCGAACGTCGGGATCGCGAGCCGGGGCGAGAGCGGGGTGATCGGGCGCGAGGATTGGTTCCAGGCCGGTGGCGGCGAGTGCGGCTTTGTCGTGCCCGACCCGCGCGACTGGCACGTCATTTATTCGAATAATGAGGGCTTCATCACCCGCTACGACAAAACAAAGGAGCAATACCAGGATGTGAGCGTCTGGCCGCTCGATAACTCCGGCCACGGCGCGAGCGATCTGAAGCATCGTTTTCAATGGGTCTCACCGCTCCTCCTTTCTCCCCACGACCCGGACACGATCTACACCGGCGGTGAAGCGGTTTTCAAATCGACCGACCAGGGCCATAGCTGGACGGCGATCAGCGAAGATCTGACCCGGAACGACAAGAGCAAACAAAAACCGAGCGGCGGCCCGATCCAGAACGACATCACCAGCATCGAGTATTACGACACCATCTTCGCCCTCGCCGAGTCGCCGCTGAAAAAAGGAATGCTCTGGGCCGGGACCGACGACGGACTCCTCCATGTCACAACCGATGACGGCGCAACCTGGCTGCGGGTGACTCCCAACATGCCGGAGTGGAGCCACATCAGCCTGATCGATCCCTCGCATTTCGACGCTGCGATCGCTTACGTCGCGGTCGATCGCCACCGCCTCGATGATCTCAAGCCTTACATTTTCAAGACTAACGACACGGGACGAAACTGGACCGCGATCACGAACGGCATCCCGGAAGGGGCTTATGTGCGCGCAGTGCGCGAGGATCCCAAGCGGCGCGGCCTGCTCTACGCCGGAACGGAATTGGGCGTTTACGTTTCCTTCGACGACGGCGCGCAGTGGCAGCCGCTGCAATTGAATCTCCCAACCTCGCCGGTGCGCGACCTGGTGGTGAAAGATGACGATCTCGTCGGGGCGACGCACGGCCGTTCTTTCTGGGTGCTCGATGACCTCACGCCGTTGCGCCAGGTCAACAACCAGATCGCGCAAGGCGACATGACTTTGTACCAACCGCAGACCGCGGTCCGTCTCCATTATCCGGAGGAAATCGACACGCACCAGGCCGCTGGGACCAACCCGCCGCCGGGCGCGATCATCGATTACTATTTCAAGGATGCGCCCAAGGGCGAGGTCACGCTCGAGATTCTCGACGCCCAGGGCAAAGCGCTGCGCCACCTTTCGAGCAAGGAGAAAGAGGGGGCGGAAGCCCAGCCGCCGGAATGGCCCGACCAAGTGGAAGCGCCCAAGATCATCCCGGCGAAGGCGGGGATGAATCGTTTCGCCTGGGACCTGCACTACGACGATCCGGTGCAGACCGCGGGCGCGTTTTATTACGGGGGCGGGCCGCGCGGGCCACTCGCGCTCCCCGGCAAATACCACGTGCGCCTAACGGCTAACGGCACAAGTCAAACCGCGCCGCTCGAGCTCGCGATCGATCCCCGCATCAAGGGCGCGGAAGCCGGGATGCGCAAATCGTTCGAGCTCTCGGTGAAGGTGAATGAGCGCTTCTCGCAGCTCCATCAGGCGATCAACGAAATGCGCGAAACGAAGGCACAGATCGAATCGCTGGACAAACGCTTTGCCGATAACGAACGGCTCAAACCCGCCCTCAGTGCGGCCGACGAGATGGAAAAGAAAATGTCGGCGATCGAAGAGAAGCTCATCCAGGTGAAGATGAAGAGTACGGAAGGAAATCTGGTTTATCCGAACCAGTTGAACGAGGAATTCTATACCTTCAGCAAAGTGATCGAAGCCGCCGATGCCGCGCCGACCGAGCCGCAGCAGGAAGTCTTCGCCATGCTCGACAAGCGGCTCGAGGAGCAGTTGCAGAACTGGCGGCAGATCAAGAGCGAAGAGGTGCCGAAGATCAATCAGTTGATCAAGCAGGCGGACATTCCGGCCCTGACCGTGGCGCCGGAGGCGACGCCCATGCCGCCGGCCGCGCCCTCACCGTCTCCGGTGATCCCGATCCCGCCTAACGAGGCGGAGCCGCCCGCGATGGCAACCCCGCAACCTCCGCGTTAGAGCTGATTCAGCGATCCTGTAGCCGTGGCGAGGGGATCGCGGGTAGGGTGGGCGTCTCGCCCGCCGGTTCGGGCGTCCCGCCGGAACGCGCTTTTGCCCGCGGCAAAAGACCGCGACGCAAGATGCGTCG
>DATBDG010000093.1:0-8951 GCA_036270055.1 Chthoniobacterales bacterium | reverse complement strand
CCGAACATCGCGGTCAATTAAGCCGCGAGAGCGAGATCTTGGTGATCTGCGTTTATTTGTTTTGGTCCGAGGTTTAACGAGGCCAACGAACCATCCTCGACATGCCGCCTGCGCTTCAAACCATCAGTCGAAACCAGTACGCCCCCATTTTGAGAGAATGGAACTTAACTCATCGCAGGACGGAAAACAACTGCCGCGGCGCGACCCGCCACGATGAAACTGCTTGCTCGCGACCTCCACTGTGCGAGACGAATTTCCCATGGAGGAGCTGCAAGATTTCAAAAGCTCCGTCGCGGTTTTGATTTCCAGCTGCGACGCCTTCTTCGACGCCTGGCGACCGTTCCACGGTTTTCTCGCCAAGTTCTGGCCGGATTGTCCCCTCGAGATTTTTCTTCTTACCAACGAACTCGAGGTCCGGTCACCCCGGCTGCGTTCGATCGCGGTCGGTCCCGATCGCGGTTGGTCGAGCAATCTGCTTCGGGCGCTTGACCAGATTTCTCACCCGCACCTTTTCTACCTTCAGGAGGATTATTTTCTGACCGCACCGGTCGATAGCGGACAACTGGCCCGGGATTTCGCGGACGCGATGGAAGGCGGCGCCGACTCACTCTGTTTCCGCGCCCGCTCCGAACCCGATCCCGGTTTCGAACGGCTCAACGATCGTTTCGGCGTCGTGCCCCTTTGCTCCGATGGACGAACGCGCTGTCAGGTCACTTTCTGGAAACGGAGCGCCGTGCGAGCCATCCTTCGTCCCGGCGAGACGGCGTGGGACTTCGAAGCCCGCGGCAGCGCGCGCACGCGGGAGATGCGAATTCTCTCCTACGGACGGCGCGAGAACATTCCCATCCCTTACCTCATGTCGGCCATCTCACGCGGTTACTGGATGCCGGAAGCGATCGCGCTCTGCCGTGCCCACGGCGTGCAAATCGATCCGTTTTTTCGCCCGGTTCACGCGCCCCACGGGTGGCAGCGTGGCTTGCGGCGCGTCCTCGCGCGGCGCCATTCCAGGCGCGCCTTGCGGGCCCGAAAGAGCGGGGTGATCGACTTAAGATGAAGCGCTTCGTGCGGTGGAACCTGAGCAGTCGTGCCCGCCAGCTCTCCGGCGGGGATGCCTTTGTCGTCTCCATTCCCAAAAGCGGCCGCACCTGGGTGCGCACTTTTCTCTGCGCGTATTTTTGCGAAAAAACCGGCCAGCCCTTCACCCTCGAACCGGAACAACACGAAGGTTTCCCGCGCATCATTTACACCCATGACCTCTTCGAGCAGCGAACGAAAGCCGATCGCTGGGACAAACTGCGCGGCAAATACCTGATCCCAGAGCGGGAACGATCGCGGCTTCCGATCATCCTCCTGGCGCGCGATCCGCGGGATGCCTTCGTTTCGCTCCACGTCCAACTCACCCGGCGCACGAAAGAAACGCCTGAGGAGCTGAAACAAAAGTCCGCGACCGAATTGCTGCGTGATCCGGCCTTTGGCATTCACTCGATAGTTGAGATCATGAATCGGTGGCTGGCGGAATGGTCGGGTCGGCCGAATTTCCTGCTCCTCCGTTACGAAGATTTGCGGGCGGAACCGGTCCCCGGGTTTCGCGAGCTGTTGCGGACGTTGGGCGAAATATCGCCGGACGAGAGGGCCTTTGCCCATGGGCTGGAGTTCTCCGATTTCAGCCAAATGAAAAGGCTGGAAGGCGCGGGCGCTTTTCAATCCAAAATCCTGCGCGCCGGCGATGCCAGCGACCCGGAATCGTTCAAGGTTCGGCGGGGGAAGGTGGGCGGCTTCCGCGAGTACCTTTCGCCTAACGATCAGGAATACGCGGCCTCCGCTGTCGCCGGACTCAGTCCGCGCTTCGGTTATTTGGCTGGCTGAAAATTTGCGAAAAAAATATTTGCCATCTCTAGTCGATTAGTAGAGTATCAGCCCTAACTCTACTGATTCACTAGAGATGAACCTTTCGAAACGCAGCGAATACGCCCTCCGCGCCTTGATCGATCTCGGCATCGCCCGCGAACTCGACCGCCCGATTTTGCAGGTCGGCGAGTTGGCCGCGAAGGAGCAGCTCCCGATCAAGTTTCTCGAGCAGATCCTGACCCAGTTGCGGCTCGCCGGTTACGTCGAGACGAAGCGCGGCAAACTCGGCGGCTACGCGCTGGCCAAGCCCGCGGCCCGGATCAAGCTCGGCGCGGTTATTCGCCTCCTCGATGGCCCGCTGGCCCCCATCGCCTGCGTTAGTCAGACCGCTTATCGGCGCTGTACCTGCCCGGACGAAGCGCACTGCGGTCTGCGCATGCTCATGCTCGACGTGCGCAATTCGATCGCGCGCATCCTCGATCGCGCCACCCTCGCGCAGATCGTCGAGATCACCCTGCGCAAAATGCGACGCGACAAAGTCCCGGTCCCTTTCGCCCGTCACTCCTTCGGGCTCAACGATCTCCTCTCTGCCACGCGCAAAAAAACCGCCACCGCCTAACAATATGAAAAACGAGCAACCGGACTGGCTGAAAATCGTGCGCGAAAAGGTGGAGACGCTGCGCTTCGGCGTGGTGCAGATCGTGATTCACGACTCGCAGGTGACACAGATCGAGCGCACGGAGAAAACGCGGATCTTTTCTCCCGCCCCCGAAATTTCCAACCGACCAGACAAACTGGAGGCAACCATACCAACGAGAGCGGTCTGCCGGACCACCGGAAATCGTTCCTAATGCATATGCCTCTTGATGATCATCTCATTCATTTCTCGTTGGTCTCGTTACCGACTCCACCTGGCGGCTGCGCTCCTCATTTTTCCGCCCGCGATAGGATTGGCCGGCAGCGGCGCGAGCGACTCCAACTTTCTTAGCTTCTGCGATGGCAAGCTCGTCCTGGACCTCGAAGAGCGGATCCGCGGCGAAGTGCGCGAGAACAACCGCGACTTCGACTCAGCGGCTCACGATGACAACGACGATTCGTGGCTCCTGAACCGCTTTCGCATCGGCCTCGCTTTCAAGCCGGTTTCCTGGCTGAAAATTTACGGCCAAACTCAGGACTCGCGCGAAGCGTTTTCCGATCGCGCCAATATTCCCGGGGTGCGGGGCGCGGAAGGCGACGACATCTTCGACCTGCGCCAGGCCTACGTCGCGGTCGGCGACCTGAAGAAGTTCCCACTCGTGCTGACGGTCGGACGTCAGGCAGTCAGTTACGGCGATAATCGTTTGGTCGCAGACTCCAAGTGGGGGAACTTTGGTCGCACTTTCGACGCGGTGCGTCTCCGCTTCGAAGAACCGCATTATTGGATCGAAGGCTTCGCGATGCGGCCGGCTCAGATCGAGCGGCACGAGTTCGATGCCAGCGATTCCGAGGACAATTTCTTCGGCGGCTACTTTTCGACCGATCTGGTTCCCAAACAGACGACCGACTTCTACGTTTTCTACCGCGACAAAAACGACAACCAGCCCAATCTCGATCCGACAAACAAGATCGACCCGGAGGGAAGCTGGAATGGTCCGGCCGCCCGCTTTGCCACGATCGGCGCCCGGATAAAGTCAAAGCCCGAAGCGCTCGATTGTTGGGACTATACCGCTGAGCTGTCCTATGAAGTGGGCGACGTTTACGCCACCGATCTCAATTCCGCGCGCTTCGACCTAAGCGCCTTCGCCCTTCATGTAGCCGGCGGTTACACCGCCAGGCAGTTGCCATGGAAACCACGCTTCGGCCTCGAATACGACTACGCTTCCGGCGATAGCGACCCGACGGATCGTGACTCGGAAAGCTTCCAGAATCTCTTTCCCTCCAACCACGATAAATATGGCTTCATGGATGAATTCAGCTGGCGCAACATCCATGACCTGCGTTTCCAGGCCAACGCCAAGCCGGCCAAAAAGCTCGATCTCGAGTTCGACTTCCATGCCTTCTGGCTCGCCGATACACACGATTTTTGGTATCGGTCCAATGGTATCTCCACTCTTCGCACCAAGACCCCGGAGGGGCGTGATGTCCGCACCATCGGAGCGAGCAGTTTCGCCGGCGAAGAAGTTGATCTGACCGCAACCTACGACCTGGCTAAAGGGGTCAAGCTGCAGGCCGGTTACAGCCATTTTTTTGCCGGCGCCTATCTGGCGGACACCGGCGCGTCGTCGGATGCCGACTTCGGCTACGTCATGACCACTTTTAGCTACTAACTCAACAGGAATTAGCACACATGAAAACGATCACAGTTATCGCAGCGGTTCTTTCCCTCGCCCTCGCGAGAGACGGATTCGGAAACGACGAGGTTGTCATCCGCTTCGGACATTTCCCGAATATCACTCACGCCCAGGGTGTCATCGCCCACGGCCTCTCCCGCCAGGGCAAAGGTTGGTTCGAGCAACGGCTCGGGCCAAACGTTGCAATCCAATGGTTCACCTACAACGCCGGCCCTTCGGCGATGGAGGCAGTCTTTGCCGGCTCGCTCGACCTCACCTACGTCGGCCAGGGGCCGGCCTTGAACGCGCACCTGAAATCGGACGGCCAGGAGGTGCGAGTCATCTCCGGCGCCGCTACGGGTGGCGCGGCTCTGATCGTTAGACCGGACGGCGGCATCAAGAATCCCGCAGATTTTCGCGGCAAGACGATCGCGACCCCGCAATTGGGCAACACTCAGGATATTTCCTGCCGCGCCTGGTTGAAAGCGCAGGGCTTCAAAATCACGCAACTCGGCGGCGAGGTAAAAGTGCTGCCGGTGGCGAACCCGGATCAACTGGGAGCTTTCCAGAGCAAACAGGTCGATGCCGTCTGGACGGTCGAGCCGTGGGTGACCCGGCTGGAGCGGGAGGCGAAGGGCAAGGTCTTTCTCGAGGACAAGCAGGTTCAGACAACGTGGCTGGTTTCGAGCATGAAGTTTCTCGAGCAAGAGCGCGAGCTGGCGAAGAAAATCGTAGCCGCCAATAGCGAGCTGACCCAGTGGATTCAAGACCACCCGCAGGACGCGCAGCAAATCCTGGCAACGGAATTGAAAGAAGAAACGAAGGGCGCGATCCCGCCGGAAGCAATCGCCCAGGCCTGGACGCGGATCCACTTCACGACCGAGGTCTCGCCAGAGCTGCTGAGCAAGGCCGTGCAGGATGGAAAAGACGCCGGCTTTTTTAAGGGCTCGACTGACACCTCGAAGCTGATCATTTCGCCCTAACGAACGCAAAACAACTAAGGAACGACCATGTACTTTACCCAAACATTTGAGCTCCCGCGCAGCGCCAGTTCGTCGGTGCGGGACGAGTTGCAACTCATCCCGCCGAGCAAACTGAACGTGGAAAAGGTCTCGAAGACCTTCCAGACCAGAACGGGACCCGTCCAGGCGCTCGATCGCGTCAGCCTGCAGGTGAGCGAGGGAGAATTTGTCTGCCTGGTGGGCGCGAGCGGCTGCGGCAAGTCGACACTTTTGAACATCATCGCCGGTCTGGCAAGGCCAGACGGCGGCACCGTCACGGCGGATGGGATGCGTGTCACGGGACCGGGCCGCGAACGCCTTGTCATGTTCCAGGAGTCGGCCCTTTTCCCTTGGCTCGATGTGCTCGGGAACGTCCTTTTTGGATTGAAGATGAAACCTAACCTAACGAACAAAGACCGAAAAGATGTGGCGCGCTATTACCTCGAGCTGGTCGGCTTGACGAAGTTTGAACGCGCCAACATCCACGAACTCTCCGGCGGGATGAAACAGCGCGTCGCCCTCGCCCGCGCCCTCGCGCCAAATCCGCGCATGCTGCTGATGGACGAGCCTTTCGCTGCGCTCGACGCGCTCACCCGGGAGCAGCTTTATGGCGACCTTCAGCAGATCTGGGAGAGCCGGCGCAAGACGATCATCTTCGTCACCCACAACGTGCGCGAAGCCGCCTGTCTCGGCGATCGCGTCCTGCTTTTCTCGCCCCATCCGGGGCGGATCCGGCAGGAATTCCCGATCAAGCTGCCGCGACCGCGCGATATCAACAGTGTTGAGCTGGCTGAATATGCCAGCCAGATCACACGTGCGCTCAAGGGATTGAAGAATGGAAATGGAAAGGTGGCGGAATGAAACGATTTTTTCTCTCACTCCTCTTTTTTGGCGGACTTCTCCTGCTCTGGGATTTGCTCGTTAGGGCACGGATCTGGTCGCCGGTTCTTCTGCCTTCGCCGCTCAAGGTGGCGCAATATCTGGAAGCGGCGGCGGCCGACGGAACCCTCTGGCAGGCCACGCTCATTACGATCAAACGCCTGTTGTTAGGCTACGTCATCGGACTGGTGGGCGGAGTGCCGCTCGGCCTCCTGACGGCGCGCTGGAACGTTCTGCACGATACGATCGGCACCCTGGCCCTCGGTTTGCAGACTCTCCCAAGTGTCTGCTGGGTCCCACTCGCACTCCTCTGGTTTGGACAAAGCGAAGGCGCCATGCTCTTCGTCGTCGTCATGGGAACGCTCTGGTCGGTCGTGATCGCGACCGATACCGGCGTCCGCCATGTGCCGCCGATTTATCGGCGCGCTGCCCTCACGATGGGCTCGAAGAATCTCCACATCTGGCTGCGCGTCATTCTGCCGGCCGCGCTCCCATTTATCGTGAGCGGGATGAAACAGGGCTGGGCTTTTGCCTGGCGCTCGCTCATGGCAGCCGAGATTTTCGTCACGATCCTTTCCGGCTTCGGGCTCGGACAGCTTCTGCACTACGGCCGCGAACTAAATGCCATGGACCAGGTGATCGCAATCATGTTTGTAATCGTGCTCATCGGTTTGCTCGCGGATAAAACCTTCTTCGCGCCGGTCGAGCGCTTCCTCCACCGGCGCTGGGGCACGAGCCAGACTTGACTCCGGATGAGAAGAAAAAAGGAGGAAATCATCCGGGCCTCACGCGAGATCACGATCGTGAACGAGCTGGGGCTGCACGCGCGGCCGGCCGCCGAGTTCGTTAGGCGAGCGAATGCCTTTCGCTCCGAGATTCATCTCGTAACGGCGACGGGAAAATTTTCCGCCTTCAGCCTGATCGACGTGATGCGGGCGAATCTCGAACGCGGCGCGGTCGCCACGCTCGAAGCCGTCGGACCGGATGCGGAGGAGGCGGTGGCGAAGCTGGCGCGAGTCGTGAGCGAATTGCGCGATCACGCCTGATCGCGACCGATGCCAAAGGTAACGGGTCTGTTACGTGGCCGCTCTTGCCTCAGGAAGAGGCGGTGGGAATCATGGCTGCAGAACTTTCCGCAATTTTCATTGATGACTGTCGGCGGCCGCTCTCTCGCAGGGAGCTCCGCCGACAGTGCTTTTGCGGGCTAGCGCAGCGGCCGCGCGACCAGGATTCCGCTGTCGCTCCGATAACGCGCCAGATACCGCGAGAGCCGCGCGTCCACCACGACTTTGCCGTAGTTGTGGGGCGAGGAAGCGTGCATGAAATGGAGCACGCCATCGGCGGTCCGGTAGGCGAGCCCGACATGCGAGGTCGAGTAAAGTCCCGGCCGATCGCGTGAGACGATGCCGATGATGTCGCCGCTTTTCAGTTTCGATTCGACCTGCGCCACCCGGTTCTTCGGGATCTGGTAAAGCGGCCGCTCGCTCACGCGCTCCTCCATCCGGCCGAGCGGCCCGAGCAGGGCGGGGTTCGCTTTGAGATAGCGATAATGCCGCCAGCCGAAGGTCATTTCGTGCGCAGCGTGTGGCGCCCGCACGCCGCCGAGCTGGCGCGTGAGATCATCGACCAGGCCGCGCCGGTCGTTATCCGCCAGCCAATCCTCGAGATAATGGAGCCGCGAAAGATAGTTCCCGTCGCACTTTCCTCCGCGATAACGATCAAGCTCGACCTTTTGCAGGAGCGTTCTCGGGGTCCAATCTTCCGGCTGCTCATCGAGCATCCGCGCAAAGCCGAGCGCGATCTCGAAGAACGTCCAGCAATCCATCCCGTAGAAATTGACCGAAGGCGCCTCGACACGGTCGTCGATCTCGAGCGTGTAGGATTTGTAGTGCGTTCCGACGAGCGCGCGACCGACCGACGCCGTCCGCTCACCGATCGGCAGCGATTTCCAATCATGCACCTGTGCTTCCTTCACGAGCGAATCGAATTTGTCTCCGCCCTTGAAAACCGTTCGGAACGGCAGCGTCGCTCCGCTCGTTAGGCAGGTGATGGCGAGGAGGAGACAGCAGACGGTGAAAAATTTCTTCCCTCTTCCCATGCTTCAGACCCTTTCGGAGAATGGCGAACCGCGCAAGCCGGCGACGACTTATTTCTCTTCGAGCGGGGCCGGCACGAGGAGCACCGGGCGGTGGGCTGCCTTCAGGATTCCCTCGGTCACGCTGCCGACGAGTAAATTATAAACCGAGCCGTGACCGTGCGTTCCCATGACGATGAGATTGGCCGAGATTTCCGTGGCGGTTTTCAAAATTTCCTCCACCACCGTGCCCTCGCGCTCGTGCGCGACCGCCTCCAGGCCACGGCGGTGCAATTCTTCCTGCAGCTCGACGCAGCGGCTCTTTTTGCCGTCGTTAGGCGCGTCCAGCGGGACGTAGCCCGGCGCGATCGGCGCCCCGCCCGCCATCGCCATCTCCGGCATCCCGATTCCGGGGTAGCCGATGGTCGCCGCCGGAAAAACCGGCACGGCCGCGATCTCGCGCACGTGGACGAGGTGCAACTCGGCATCGAAAGCTCGCGCCATCTGCCGGGCGAGAGCGAGCACCCCTTCCATCGCAGGCGAGAAATCGACCGGGACGAGAATTCTTTTCACCGCCGTCAGAATGCGGGACGGACTCAGGCCGGTCAAGCCGTTGGAAAAGCGCATCGTTGTTCGTTATCCTGTCCGGTGCAGGATCTTTTCACCCCGGCAGGAGACGAGACGGAGGAGAAAGTCGACGACGCCGCGCCGCTCGCGAGCCGGATGCGGCCGCGCACTCTCGAAGAATTCCTCGGGCAGGAGCACATCCTTGCCCCGGGCAAGCTGCTTCGACGCGCGATCGAGGCCGACCGCCTGCCCTCAGTAATCCTCTCCGGCCCG
>DATBDG010000092.1:0-16519 GCA_036270055.1 Chthoniobacterales bacterium | reverse complement strand
TGGTTCAACTGGGGATTCAGTCTCATCTTCAGCGCTGTGCTCGCGCGCGAGATTGCGCGCCGGGTCGCAGGCGTGGATTATCGCGCGCTCGCCGCCGCCAGCTTCCTCGGTATCGGCAGCATCTGGGCCCAGGGATTGAGCGGTTCGGCCGCTCTGCAAATGGCAACGCCCGGTGCGCTTCAGCCGCAGATCCGCGAGATCGTAGCCCACGGTGGCCTGGTGGCGGACGGGATCATCTCGTTTCGGCACACGATCTTTCTTTGGCAGAGTCTCCTCTCCGTCATCGTCGAGATCGTGGTGGTGACTGGCGTCATGTGGCTGGTCACACCACCAGCCGGGCGCGGCCGGACGGCAGGCGATCTGGGCATCGCTCTCGGACAGTCCGAGATTGAGCCGCCAGCCGCGATCGCGAAACTGACTCCCGGCCAGTGGCTCGAACATTCCCCGATTCTCAACTGGCTCATCGTCCTCATCGGCGGCACCTATTTGGTTCGCTATTTCATGGCGGCGGGTGAGCCGCTGAGCGCGATCACCCTCAACATCGTCAATCTCACCTTCCTGCTCCTCGGATTTCTTTTGCACAAAACTCCGGCGCGCCTCATGCAAGCCGTGCAGGGAGCAACGCCGGCGGTCTGGGGAGTGATCCTGCAGTTCCCGTTCTATGCCGGGATTGCGGGCATCATCACTTCGACGCATCTCAGTCAACAAATCGCGCACGCCTTCGTGGGAATTTCGAGCGCCCGCACCTTTCCGCCGATCGTCGCGACTTACTCCGCGGTGCTGGGGGTATTCGTGCCTTCAGGCGGATCGAAATGGGTCGTTGAAGCGCCCTACGTCATGGCCGCGGCGCACCAGCTCAAGGTCCATCTCGGCTGGGTTGTAGCCTCCTACGACCTCGGAGAAGCGCTGGCCAATCTGGTCCAACCTTTTTGGATGCTGCCGATCCTGGGGCTGTTTCGGCTCCGGGCCCGCGACGTCATGGGCTACACCTTCATCGTTTTCCTCGTCCTTGCCCCGCTCGTCCTTCTGCTTGTTACGCTCCTCGGTGCGACCCTCTCCTATCCGTTGTAACAGGAATGCGTCATGAAGACACTTGGCATCGTCGGAGGAATCGGGCCGGAGTCGACCATCGAGTACTACCGGTTCATCCTCGAAGGCTATCGCGCCCGGGTGAGCGATGGGAGCGCACCGCATCTCATCATCGACAGCATCGATGTGAACCGCGGGATCGCCATGTTGGATGCGAACGACCTCAAGGGGCTGACCGATTACCTCGCCAGGTCGGTCGACCGCCTCGCGCGCGCTGGCGCGACGATCGCGCTCATCGCGGCCAATTCACCGCATATCGTGTTCGACGAGGTTGCGGGGCGGGCGTCGATTCCGCTCATCGGGATCGTAGCGGCAGCCTGCAACCACGCGCGCAACCTCGGTTTTAAACGGCTTGGGCTATTCGGCACCCGTTTCACGATGCGCGGACGGTTTTATCCCGAGGCATTTGCCCGCGCCGGGCTCGACCTGATCGCGCCCCAGGCAGAGGAACAGGCGTTCATCCACGACAAATACATCCACGAGTTGCTCAAGAACCACTTCCGGCCCGAGACGCGCGCCGCAATCCTCGAGATCAGCGACCGAATGCGAAGGGAGGAACAAATCGAGGCGCTCATTCTGGCCGGCACCGAACTCCCGTTACTCCTCCGAGGCACAGAGAGCGCTGACCTGCCGTTTCTCGACACGACCCTCATTCACGTCGAGGCCGCGGTCGATGCGATCCTGGCCTGAACGAAGCGGCGCACGGTTCAAGGAAAGCGCGGTCGCTCAATCGGTCCGAGGCGACCCGGCATCGTAGAGCGCGGCGTAGAGTTTGTGCATCTCGACGGGCTTGGGCAGGATCGCAATCGCGCCGGTATCGGCCAGAGACGGCGCGCGCGGGGTCGCGGAGATGATGACGATTTTGGCAGCGTGATCTTTCGCCAGGATGATCCGGGCGGCGGTCGCGCCGTTCAGGCGTGGCATGGCGTGATCCATGAGAACGAGATCGGGCTCGAGCCGGGCGTAAGCCTGGATTGCTTCCAGACCCGACGTGACGACGATGAGCACTTCGTGGCCACAGCGTTCGACGAGGCCGGCCAGGCTCCTGCCGACGTCTTTTTGAGGATCGGCAATAAGGACGCGCACGGCTCAAAGTAGCTGGCAGCAGAGGAGGGTGAAATCGGCTTTTGAATTTGGCGGGGGATGCAAAGAGGGCTGATTGATGCAAGTGTTTCCGGGTCGCCAAACGTATTACCGATTATGAACGATCACTCGCACTCGCCGCATGGGAAGATCAACCTTCATGGAAATGGCCTCGGGGTCCCTTCGCCCGAAATGGTGGAGAAGCGGGCGCGCGAAATCGCAATGATCGACGAACGTAACCCGGACGAATTCACCGAGGAAGACTGGCGCCAGGCTAAGAATGAACTGATCGGCGTGGAAGGCTCGCACGCCCCGGAAGTGGACGATGCGATCGACGACGAATTGAGCGAGCGCGACGACATTCCTGGAGCTTCCGGTCATCACGTTCCGAATAATGGTTTCGAGGGAGACGAGAATGTTGGCGAGGAACTCGTGAGCGGTGGAATCGACGAAGCGGCCCACGACCAGATGGTCGAGGCGCGGCTGGAAGAGTTGGAGCAGGAACGCGAGGAGAAATGAGCGAGGAAGCGGTCATCGACCAGGTCGCTCCCGCCCCCGGCTTCGATCGCACGGGCGGCGGAGATCGGACGGTGGAGTTGCTGGAGCGTTTTCGCCGGGTCCGGCAATTCTCGGAATCGCTCTGCGCCACGCTCGAGCCGGAAGATTGCGTCGTGCAGTCGATGCCCGACGTCAGCCCGACGAAGTGGCATCTCGCGCATACGAGCTGGTTTTTCGAGACATTTATCTTGAAAATCTGGATGCCTGAGTATCAACCGGAAGTCCCAGAGTACGCCTACCTCTTCAACTCCTACTACAATGCGGCGGGCGACATGCATCGGCGCGATCTGCGGGGCCTGATCTCGCGCCCGACCGTGGCGGAGGCCTTTCGTTTCCGGCGTTCGGTCGACGCGCATATTCAGGACCTGCTCGAGAACGCGGACGACGAATTGGTCGAGCAAATCGAACCGGTCTTCACGATCGGGCTGCACCACGAGCAGCAGCACCAGGAACTGCTCGTGACGGATATCAAACACGTCTTCGCCCAAAATCCCCTCTACCCTGTTTTCCGAGAGAGGAAGCAATCTCCGGCAGAGCGGGCGATCGCGCCCTGCGGCTTTGTCGATTTCGAGGAAGCGATCCTCGAAATCGGGCACGCCGGGGGCGGCTTCAGCTACGATAACGAGGGGCCGCGGCACCGCGCCCTCGTCCCAGCGTTCTCGCTCGCGACCCGGCCGGTGACAAACGGCGAATATATGGAGTTCATCGAAGCCAGCGGCTACCAGCGGCCGGAATACTGGTTGTCGTTAGGCTGGATGACGCGTAACGAGCAAAAATGGGAAGCGCCCCTTTACTGGACGAAACGCGACGGACGCTGGTGGAATTTTACCCTCTCCGGGATGCGGCCGGTCGAGGAAGCCGAACCGGTCACGCACGTGAGCCATTTCGAGGCCGACGCCTTCGCGAACTGGAGTGGCGCGCGACTCCCGACCGAGTTCGAATGGGAACGGGCCGCGCTCGATCTCCCGATCGAGGGCAATTTTGTCGACGCGGAGCGCTTTCATCCCGCCCCGGTCGCGGCTCAGCCTAACGGAAAGCTGCAACAAATGTATGGCGACGTCTGGGAATGGACCCGCAGCGCCTACCTCCCCTACCCCGGCTATCGCGCCGCGCCGGGCGCTCTGGGCGAGTACAACGGCAAGTTCATGAGCAACCAGATTGTGCTCCGGGGCGGCTCCTGCGCAACCTCGCAGAACCACGTCCGGCCGACTTACCGCAATTTCTTTCAACCGGAAAAACGCTGGCAATTCACCGGCATCCGGCTGGCGCGCGACGCAAAATGAAGGGCGCGCCCGGCGGAGTCTCCGTCCTCGACCTCGAGCCGGCGGCTTCAGATTTTCTCGAGCAGGCGATGGCCGGGCTTGCCAGTTCGCCGCCCACTTTGCCGAGCAAATTTTTCTACGACGAACGCGGCTCCGATCTCTTCCAGGAGATCTGCGAGCTGCCCGAATATTACGTTACTCGCACCGAGACCGAGATCCTGCGCCAGCATGGGGGGGAGATCGCGGAATCGATCGGCGAAAACGCGGAGCTCGTCGGGTTCGGCACCGGCGCCGGGGTGAAGACGCGGATGGTTCTCGATCATCTGCGGAATGTGATCGCCTACGTTCCGGTTGATATTTCAAAGCAACGCCTGACCGATTCAGCCAAAGCGCTCAGTCGCGAAATGCCGAATCTCGAGATCCTCCCGGTTTGCGCCGATTACCTCCAAGCCTTTGAATTGCCGACGCCGTCGCGCAAGCCAGCGCACATCGCGGTCTATTTCCCCGGGTCGACCATCGGCAACATGCAGCCGGACGTAGCGCGCCATTTTCTTACCCGGGTCGCGCGACTCTGCGGCCACAGCGGGGGGCTGATCATCGGGGTCGACCTCCAAAAATCGAAAACCGTCCTGGAGGCGGCCTACAACGACAGCGCGGGCGTGACCGCGGCTTTCAATCTCAACCTGCTGGAACGGGTCAACCGCGAGCTGGGCGCCGACTTTGATCTTTCGCTCTGGCGACATCGGGCCATTTACAATGAGGCCGCGCATCGGATCGAGATGCACTTGATCAGCGAGCAACCGCAAACCGTGCATCTCGGCGGGCGCGAATTCCACTTCGAGCCGGGGGAGAAAATCATCACCGAGTTCTCCTACAAGCACACCGTCGAAGGCTTCAGCGCGCTCGCCGCTTCGGCCGGTTTCCAATTCGCGCGGGTCTGGACCGATCCGAAAAAGCTCTTTGCAGTCTTTCACTTCACGACCTTGTAGCTGGGGGCGTTGACCCCGGCCGCATAACCACAACCGGTTGCCGGGGTCGACGCCCCCGGCTACAACTGGCAATCGGCCATGGATCCGCTTGTTCGACTAATCGGCGTCAGCAAGAGCTTTGGCGGCATCATCGCGCTGCACCCGACCGATCTCGATTTCAAGCCCGGCCTAACGACGGCCTTGATCGGTCCGAGCGGCTGCGGAAAATCGACGCTCCTCCGCCTCATCATTGCCCTCCTCGCGCCCGATCACGGCAAAGTCATCTTCGACGCCACCGAAGTCACGGCCACGAACGCGCAGGAAATTCGACGGCGTGTCGGATACGTCATCCAGGAAGGCGGGCTCTTCCCGCATCTGACCGCGCGCGCCAACGTCCTTCTGATGTCGCGCCATCTCGGGCGACCGATGAGGGAGATGGACGCGCGGCTCGAGGAACTCTGTGCGCTTTCCCAATTTCCACGCGAAGCGCTCGATCGCTATCCGGCCGAGCTTTCCGGGGGGCAGCGCCAGCGCGTCAGCCTGATGCGCGCGCTCATGCTTTCGCCCGAGGTGCTGCTTCTCGACGAACCGCTCGGCGCCCTCGATCCGCTCGTTAGGTCGGCGCTCCAGCGCGACCTGAAGGAAATTTTCGCGCGACTCAACCAGACGGCGGTGCTCGTGACACACGACATGGGAGAAGCGGCTTATCTCGGCGGCGAAATCGTGCTCATGAACGAAGGCCGCATCGTCCAGCGCGGCAGCGCCGACGATTTGCGCGATCGGCCGGCTAACGAATTTGTCTCCGAATTCATCAATGCACAAAGGAGCGCCAAGTTTTGAAGATTACACTGCTCCTCTGCCTTCTCGCGAGTTCCGCGCTGGCGGCCGACCCGATCGTTGTCGGTTCGAAGAAGTTTACCGAATCGTACGTCCTCGGCGAAATCGCCAGGACGGTGCTCGAGCGCGCCGGCTTCACCGTGCAGCAGCGTGCCGGAATGGGCGGCACGATTATCCTTTGGCAAGCGTTGAGCAGCGGCCAGATCGACGTCTACCCGGAATACACCGGCACAATTTCGGAAGAAATTCTCAAGACTCGCGAGCGTCTCTCGCAAGACGAGATGCGGGAGGCGCTGAAGAAATTCGGCGTCGGGATGTCGAGCGACCTCGGCTTCAACAACACCTACGCACTCGTCATGCGACGCAGCGAAGCGGATCGCCTCGGTCTTCACGCGATCAGCGATCTACGGCAACATCCAGACCTGAAAGTTGGGCTGACACATGAATTCCTCGATCGGCAGGACGGCTGGCGCCCGCTCGCGACACGCTACGGTCTGACCATGCCTAACGTTCGCGGGATCGACCACGCGATCGGATACGCCGCCCTCGCCAGGGGCTCAATCGACCTCAAGGACGCCTACTCGACCGACGCCAAAATCCAGGAAAACGAGCTCGTCGCGTTGCAGGACGACCTCCATTTCTTCCCGGAATACAAAGCCGTTTTCCTTTACCGGATGAACCTCGATCCGCGCGCGGTCGAGGCCTTGAATCATTTTGGTCAGATCGACGAGGCGAAAATGATCGCGCTCAATGCCGCGGCCGAGCAGACAAAAGACTACGCCTACGCTGGGTCGCTTTTCTTTCAGGACGCTGTGCCTAACGAGGCCGCACCAATGCGCAATCTCGGGCCGCGACTGGCACGCTGGATCGGCCGCCATCTCGAACTAGCTGGCATTTCGCTCCTTCTCTCGATCTTCATCGGGTTGCCGTTAGGCATCGCCGCCAGCCGGGGCGGCCCCGTCGGTCATGGCATTCTCGCCGTTGTCGGGATGATCCAGACCATTCCTTCGCTCGCCCTTCTTGCTCTCCTGGTGCCCGTTCCATTTCTCGGGATCAGCGCCACGACTGCGATCGTAGCGCTCTTTCTCTATGGACTCCTGCCAATCGTTCGAAACACGGCCACCGGGATTCAGGATATTCCGCCCGCGCTCCGCGATTCCGCGACCGCGCTCGGGCTCGAACCCGGCGCGCGGTTGCGGAAAATTTATCTGCCGCTCGCTTCGCGCACCATCCTGGCCGGGATCAAAACCAGCGCGGTGATCAACATCGGCACCGCCACGCTCGCCGCCTTGATCGGCGCGGGTGGCCTGGGCGAGCCGATCCTGAGCGGGCTCAATTTGAACGACCACGTCACGATTCTCGAAGGCGCCATCCCCGCCGCGCTGCTCGCGCTTCTGGTCCAAGCATTCTTCGATCTCCTCGATCGTTTCCTCATTCCGCGCGGATTGCGCTTGTAGACGCTATCGTTTGCGATTCCTGCGCCGCTCCTGGCCATTGAGCGGCGAAGCGCGCTCGATCAACAATGCGTTGAGATGACGAGGACGGTCCTTGGCGTCAATGATCACGACAAACGATCCCTTTGGCGAAATCGAAATAAAGTCCGGATGCGGCCCTGTATAACGTTCACCGCTGGCTGTGCGAATTTCGTAGGGCACGAAGGGGACGGTGCGATTGAATTCGCGGATGGATGTGATGACCACGAAAGACCGATACGTCCGCCGTTTCCATTTTACAAGGCAGCGCTGACCGAGCGGTCAAAGCGGCTCGGGACCAGAATCCCGTCGCGCATCCCGTGAATCAGCTTCTTATCCGCCGGCACCACGGTGGCGAGCGCGCCGCGCAGCATCACCTTATCGCATTCGACAAAATAGTACGGGCAGAGACGGACCCGGCCGCGCATCGTTTTCAACTCGTCCGTCTCGGGGTCCCAATATGGGTGATCGAACAAGCGTCCCTTGTGGAAGCGCTGCATGATGGTCGGTTCTTCTTCGAACCGGACGAGCGCATCGTTGATCCGCTGCTGCCATTCGGCGTGCGGCAGATCGGCCCCGAGCGCGACCCCGCGACTGCCCCAGCCTAACGGCGAAAATCCGCTCACCTTGAGCAGCAGATCGCGCTCCTTCTGGCTGAACCGCGCCGCCTCGTGCCAATCCTGAATCTCCAGGCGCGGAATGACACCATGCTGCGGGAGCGGCGTCGGATCGAGAATCCAGGTGTAGGGAATGATCCGCTGGAGGACGCGAAAATATTTGTCGCCCACTTCGCGCCGCCAGAACTCGCGCAGCGGCTGAAGCCAGAAAAGCGCGAACCACATTTTCTCCTCGAGGAAGGGTTTGAAGGGCGGCGTGACCTTGAGTTCCCCACGCCCGGCCGCATCCATCAGTGCGTCGATTCCAGGAAGATTCGGAAGATCGAAGAGCTCGAAAAATCGGTAAACATCGCGGCCGGCCTGCGGTTGATAATTTTCCGCGGACACCACTTTCCACGATCGATCGGAAAAGCGCGCCTTCAGTTGCCTAACGAGCCATTCCATCTCCGGGCGATAAGTGGCTGATTCCTGCGAGATGACAATTTCGCCGCCATCAGGCAGAACGGTCGCGAATCCTTCGAGCATCCCATCGCCGCCCCCAATCACCTCCGACCCGAGATCAGCGTAGGTCTGATTCAGCCACGCGGTCAGCCCGATGCCGCCGGGGACGGAGTCAATTTCAGCGATCGTCCATCCCTCCTCGGTCAGGACAAGATCGGGCCGGATGACGCGCGGGAGGTTTTCTCGAAATTCTTTGCGACGCGAAAACTCGATCAACTCCGCCGGCTTGCCGAGATCAAGGTAACGCGCGACCCAGGCCGGCTGTTTTCCCTTGACGCTTTGCAGATAAAGCTGATTGCAGGCGCGTTGAAAAACAAAAAGCTGATGACCGAGCCGCTCCAGGTCGGCCCGCTGTTTTTCATCAATCGCGAAAGGCTCGGGCGAAAGAAGCCACTCCTTTTCGGCGAAGAGGCTTTCCGCGGGGCACGCCTCGCGCAGGGCGGCTAAACGATCGGTTTCCGTGAGCATGAAAGCCCGGCAACTTTCAACGCCTCGCCCGCCGCGTCCAACCCGGATTCGCTCTCGAGTTCGTTAGGATAGGGCAGGCTTCGTCAGTTGCGGGAGGACCGCTTCGATCGCTCCCCGGTCCACTTCCAGCCACGGGGGGAGGACGAGCGTTTCGCCTAACGTCGCGATCGCTTCGTCGACATGAAAGCCCGGACCGTCGGTCGCCAGTTCGAAGAGGACGCCGCCCGGCTCCCGGAAATAGACGGATTTAAACCAGAAGCGGTCGATCACGGGCGTCGGTTGCGCGCCGCCCCGCAGCGCCGCTTCGCGCACTTCGAGCTGGTGTGTCTCGTCGTCCACCCGCCAGGCGATATGATGGACGCTCCCGGTCCCCCACGCTCCACGCTGCGCCTCCGGCCGCGCCCGCAAATCGACATACTGGCCGGATTCCCCCTCGCCCAGTCCGTAACGCTGCCATTTCCCTTCCTCGCCCAATTTCCGGAACCCGAGCGCATCGGTCAGAAACGAGATCGTCTCCGCCAGGTCGCGCTCCACCATTCGGGCGGTTTCCAGACCGCGAACCTGATGTTCGACCGGAATCGGGCTTTGCTCCCACGGAGTGAAGGGCCGGCCTAACGAGCTCTCGCTTTCGGTCAAGGCGAGGGGCAGCCCGTGCGGGTCGATGAGCGGCAGGACACGCTCTCCAAAGCGCGTCTCCGGAGCAGAAACCTTCATCCCGTAGCGCACCAGGCGTTCGTTCCAAAATGCGAGGCTCCCCGGCGTGACCGCGAGCGAGACTTCGGTGCTCAGTCCGTAGCCGTCGCGGTGCGGAGCCAGTTGCGCCCAAGGGAAAAAGGTCAGGTCAGTTCCGGGATGTCCCTCGGCGTCGGCGTAGAAAAGATGATACGTCCCCGGGTCGTCCTGATTGACGCTTTTCTTGACCAACCGCATCCCGAGAATGCCGGCGTAGAAATCGAGATTCTCCTGCGCCGGCCCGGCGATGGCGGTGATGTGATGCAATCCGCTGATTTGTTTCATGGACAAGGAACGAGAGCATGGGCGGCATGAAAAATCGCTCCGAATTCGCTTGACGCCGGAAATATCGATATGATATCATATCAATATCAACGCAACTCATATGAACGAAAACACATTGTCTGCCAGCAGCCGCGAGATCGATCGAAAAGCGATCAGCGGCTGGTTTATGTTGTTCATCAACCTCGCCCTCCTCCTCGGCGGGGCCGCGCTCTTGCTTTACGAGATTACCCTGACGGATCGCGATCTGTTCTCGCCTTGGATGATCGGCGCCGCGCTCCTGTTGGAGGCGCTCGCGATCATTCTGCTCGCGGGTCATTTCACGCTTCAGCCTAACGAGGCGCGGGTCCTCATCCTTTTCGGACGCTATCACGGCAGCGTCCGCCGAAGCGGTTTTTTTTGGGCCAACCCATTCTACTCCCGCACCCGCACGGGCGACATTGGCATCCGCCTGGGACAAAAAAAGGGGGCGACCCCGAACACGGGCCCGAGTGCGAAGATCTCGCTGCGGGCGCGCAATTTTAACAGCGAAAAACTGAAGGTGAACGACAAGCGCGGCAACCCGGTCGAGATCGCGGCCGTCATCGTCTGGCGGGTCGAAGACACGGCGAAAGCGGCTTTCGATGTCGATGATTTTGAGAGCTACGTGCAGATCCAGAGTGAGTCGGCCATTCGCCACGTCGCCAGTCTTTACGCCTATGACCGGAGCGAGGATGAGAGCGAACCGACGCTGCGCGACAGCGCGGATGAAGTCGCGCAGGGTTTGCAGACAGAACTGCTGGCGCGGCTCGCCAAAGCCGGAGTGACGGTCGATGAAGCGCGCCTCACTCACCTCGCCTATGCGCCGGAAATCGCCCAGGCCATGCTCCGCCGGCAACAGGCCGAAGCGGTCATTGCCGCCCGCATGAAAATCGTGCAGGGCGCGGTCAGCATGGTCGACATGGCGTTGAAGGAACTTTCCGAGAAGGGGGTGGTGGAGATGGATGAAGAGCGCAAGGCCGCGATGGTGAGCAACCTTCTCGTCGTGCTTTGTGGCGAAAGCGAAGTGTCGCCCATCGTCAACACCGGCACGCTTTACACCTAAAACCGGATGGCCGGCGGCGCGCGCAAATCATTCCTGCTCCGGCTCCCTCCCGATTTGTGGAAGGAGCTGGAAAAGTGGGCGGCCGATGAGCTGCGGAGCGTGAACGGCCAGATCGAGTATCTTTTGCGAGACGCGGTCGCGAAACGAAAAAACGCGAGAACGGAAAAGGAGACTAACGGATGAACAGGCAAAGTCGAGATACCGGACTCGCCGCGGCGAGTCCCTCCGGAGGGACTCGCTTCCGCGCGTCCAGGGTACGGCTGTTCCTCCTTCTCAGCGGCTTGACGTTCGCCGCCACCGCCACCGCCCAGCTCCCGGTGATTTTTCTCGTACGCCATGCGGAGCGCGCCGCGACTAGCGGACGCGTCCCATCCGACACCGGACTTTCGCGCGTTGGCGAAACTCGGGCACAGCATCTGGCGGAGGAACTGAAGGACGCAAACATCACTGCCATTTACACGACGGAATACAAACGGACGAAGGAGACCGCGATGCCGCTGACGCGTTTGGCAGGCATCAGACCCGAAGTCGTCGCCGCAGACGATCTCCGGGCGCTAACCAGCAAGTTAAAGCAAGCATCTGGAAATGTTCTGGTGGTTGGGCATTCCAACACCCTGTCGCAGATCATCAACGCGCTCGGAGTAGGCACGCGCGTCGCAGTTTCCGAGTCCGATTACGATAATCTTTTTGTCATCGTGCACGAACCGGAGGCGCGGCTCATCCACCTCCACTATCGTTAGGCAAGGTAGAGCGAGCTACTCTATTTCTGCTCGAAAATGTCCGTGCGCCGGACGCGCTCGCCTTTCAGGAAGACGTTTGAGATCGAGGAGAGGGCGCGCACATCCTGCAGCGGGTTGCCATCGACCACGAGAAGCGATGCTTCCTTGCCTTTCTCGATCGTGCCAATGCGGTTCTCGGCCCGGAGGAGCCTGGCGGCATTGAAAGTCGCGGCCTGCAATGCGACTTCGGCTGGGATGCCCGCCGCGACCCAGAGCTCGATTTCGCGCTGCACTGTCGGCCCGTGCAGGACAAGGAAATTGCCCGCGTCCGAGCCGGTCACGAGCGTAACGCCGGCGTGCCAGGCCGTGAGCAGATTGCGGCTGCCGATCTCCATCGAGAGCGGATAATGGCGCAGTCCTTCGCGCATTTTTTCCGATTCCTTATTGGAGAGAGCGTGCTCCGTCCCGATGAGCAATTCCTTGGTTGTGACCTGTTGGACTAACGAACGCTTGAGCAACTCGGTCTTCCCCTTGGCAAAATCGGACAATCCCTCGACCACGCTCAAAGTCGGATCGAAGGCGATCCCCTTCGCCTTCATCTCGGCGATGGTGGCGTCTGGAATTTCATTGCGGAAAGAGCCATGTTCGACGGAGTCCGCGCCTAACGACACGGCGTCGACCACGTCCCGCGCCTCGCCGGTGTGGATCGAGGCCGGCAATTTCCTCGCATGCGCTTCCTGCACGACGGCGCGCAGGAGATCCAGATTCATCCGGTTAAAGCTGTAGCCCGGGACCCCGGCTCCGAGGATTCCCTTGATCGCGTTCACGCCTTTATCGGCGAGCTCGTCGACCTGCTTGCGGGCGTTCTCCTGCGTTTCCGGGATGCGGAGAAACTGCGCGTCGAAACCGGTGCGCGCGACCTCCGGCAGGTTCTTCGAGTACTCCGTCCCGTGGCCGCCCTCGGCGGTGAAGAGCGGCCCGCAGAGGAAGAGCTCACTCCCCAATTTCTCGCCGCTGTTGAAGCGCGCCCGCAGCTTCAACATGTCATCCACCTTGTCGCCAGCGCTCCGGACCGCGGTGATGCCGCAATACAGATACGACTCCAGTTCGCGCTCGCTCGATTTCTGGGGGTCGAATTTCGTCCAGTCGTCGTAGAATCCGCCCGGCCCGCCGAGATGGACATGCATGTCGATTAATCCCGGCAGCACGGTCTTGCCCGCGCCATCGATCGCTTCCGCATTAAGAGTTTTCGCATCCGGAAAGTTCCCGTCATAGACCTCGGCGATCTTTCCTCCCCTGACGAGGATCGCGCCTGATTCGATCACCTTGCCGTTGCCGATGAAGATGCGCGCGTTCTGGATCAGCCAGGTCTGCCCCCGGCGCAGATCGCGCGCGAGGATCCGCGCCTTGACCAGATCGTGCTGGCTCCAGGCCTGATAGGCGCCGAGAAAAAGGAAGGGCAGCAACACCACCAGGACCCAAAGTTTGGCTGAAGCGCGCAGTTTCTCCTCTTTCTCCCAGCGAAAGAGTTTGGTCGCGATAAAGGTCGCGACCGCGGTCGTGAGGAGAAGCGCCGCCACCGCCTGCCAGTTCGCGGCCAGCGTCTCGCCCCGTTGCAGGATGCCGCCGATCCCGCTCATAAGATAGGTGGCGGGAATGAACTGGGTGATGTTTTGCAGCCAGTGTGGCATGAAGGTGATCGGAATCGTCGCCCCGCTCAGGAAGAGCATTGCCATGTAGATCGGCTGGATGAGAATGTTGCTTTCCTGCGAGGAATTGACGACCGCGGCGACAATCAGCCCTAACGAGCGGAAAGCGATCGCTCCGAGACAGACAAAAACCAGGAGCGAGAGGAGATGCCCGGGCATGGCCATGCCATAAAACTGGTGGGCGAGAAACAAAATGAGCACGACGCTCGGCACAAAGAGCAGGACCCCGGTGATCATCGACGCGCAGAGCAGCGGCACCGGCGTAATCGGCGTCACTTTGTAGCGCCGCAGGACATTCTCCTCGCGCTCCTGCACCGCACGCATGCCGGCCCCAAAGAGGCCGTTCCCGAGAATGCCGAGCACGATCACCATCGCCACCACCTGGAGAATGGCCGAGCCCTGATGAGCATCGAACATCTGGGCGAAGACGAAGAAGAACGTCAGGGGGAAGAAGTAGTTGAAGAAGAGGACGGCGCGATTCCGCCGCGCCAGCTTCAGGTCGATCTTGAGAAGGGCGAGAAAGGCTTTCATTCGTTAGTCGCGCAGACGTTTCCCGGTCAACTCGATGAAGACATCCTCAAGCGTCGGACGATTCAGATGCACGTCCTCCAGTTCGAGGCCCTGTCCATCGATCCATCTGATTAACTCGACCAGCGTCTTCGGTGGCCGACTGGAGCTAACCGAGATATGGCGCCGGTCGTCGCTCACGATCGTCCGGATGGCGTCCGGCCAAGCCGGCACCTCGCCGCATGGCAAAGGTTGGCCTAACGAAATCTCGATGCTCGATTGGGTCGCACTCTTCGCCTGCAACTCTGCCGGCGCGCCGATCGCGATGATGACGCCGTTGTCGATAATCGCCACCCGGTCGCAGAGTCGCTCCGCTTCCTCGATGTAATGGGTGGTCATCAGGATGGTTCGCTTCTCGGCTCGCAACTCCTCGATCAAATCCCGAATCTCGAGGCGCACCTGCGGGTCGAGTCCAGTCGTCGGCTCGTCGAGGAAGAGCATCTGTGGATCGTTGATCAGCGCGAGGGCGAGGGCGAGGCGTTGTTTTTGGCCGCCGGAGAGCGTGGCGTAGCCCGCTTCGCGTTTTTCCCAAAGTTGCAGCCGCCGCAGGAGCGCATCGCCGTCGACCCGCCTGGAATAAAACGCCCCGAAAAGATCGAGCGCCTCGTGCACCTTGATCTTGTCGGGCAGATTCGTCGCCTGCAGGCAGACGCCGATCCGATCTTTCAGCGCCTGCTTCTGCCGGTCGGGATCGAAGCCCAGGACTCGCACCTCTCCGCCGCTTCGCGGGCGCAACCCTTCGAGAATCTCGACTGTCGTTGTCTTTCCCGCGCCATTCGGTCCGAGCAGGCCGAAGACTTCGCCGGCTTGGACCTCGATGTCGATTCCCTTTACCGCCTCGAGGTCGCCATAGGATTTTCGTAATCCGCTCGCGTGGATGACCGGTTGGTCAGGCATTGCGGCAGACTATGCATGGAAACGCGCAGGCCGCGAGTCCGTTGCGCGGCGCGAGGGCGATCGCCTCGGCAGCTCACGCGAGATGCGTGCGTTACCCGGACCTGCGCTTAACGAGCTGGACGATTACGCAGAGCATCGCAAACGCCGCGCAGATCTCCGCAAAAAGTTCACCGTGCCGGACATAAAACGTCAGTTCTGCGTTCTTCGGGATCGCCACCGTCCCGCTCAGAACGCCCTCGGTAAAGGTGCTGCCTTTGGAATCCTGCAGAACCTGGGTGACGCGGCCGAAGCGATTCACGAAACAGGTCACCCCTGTGTTCGCAGCCCGGGCCATTGGCCGGCGGGTCTCGACACAGCGGAAAATCGCGTTCTCGAGATGCTGCTTTGAGCCGGCCGAATGCAGAAACCAGCCGTCGTTCGTCACGTTCGCGAGCAGGTTGGCGCCGCGGAGGACAAACTGCCGGGTCAGCTCGCCTAACGTGTCCTCGAAGCAAATCAGCGGCGCAACCTTCACCTCATCCGTCGTTAGACTGAAAACGACCGGCTCATTTCCACGAGTGAAATCGGCCGGCACCTGGTCGCCCACGATCCGGGCCACGAAGGGCACCGCGTTTCGTCCCGGCACATATTCACCGAACGGCACGAGATGCAGTTTGCGATAGAGCTGGATCTTTTTGCCGGCGTTGGAGACAAGGATCGCCGCGTTGTAATCTCCGTTCTGATCCGCGTCGATCGTGCCCAGGAGCAGGTCGGCCTTGCTCGCAGCGGACGCGTCCATCACGAAACGGTAGTTCTCTTCATCCAGCAACGCCGGTGCCGGAGTCGAACTTTCCGGCCAGATGATGAGCTGCGGCGGCGGACGCGTGGCGAGCGCGACCCGGGTCAGGCGATCAAAGAGCGCGAAGGTTTTGGCTTGGAACTCACGGCTGAATTTTTCCTCGCGCGGGACATTGGCCTGAACGGCGGCGACCCGGAGTGGTTCGGTCGCGGTCTCAGTCTGGAGGACACGGATGCCGTAGGCGGCGAGACCGACGATTGCGGCCAAGGTGAGGGTAAAATCGAAATGCGGCCGGCGGATGCGCGCTTTCGTTTCCGAGATGAAACGCCGCGCGGTTGCGATCGCGATCACATTGGCGAAAGCAACGACGAATGAAAGCCCGGCCACGCCGGTGTATTCCGCGATCTGGATAACGGGCAGAATCTTGTGCAGCGCGACCCCGAGCCCGTTCCAGCCCCAGCCGCTAAACATCCAAGAGCGGACCCACTCAAGCGCCGTCCACGCGGCGGCAAGCGCGAAAGCCAGCCGCAGATTATGGATCGAACTAAGCCAGGGCGAGCGCGCTTCCGCCGGCAATTCGTCAAGCGGCGACCTGACGGGCCGCGCGCGAACGGGCGCGCGGAGCAATCCGGACGGACGAAGCAGGCCGGCGCACCATGCCCAGATCGCAAAGTAAACCCCCATGTAAAGTCCAACCAGAACCAGTCCCGGCACCGTCACGGTGTACAGCCACGAAAAGACGCCCCAGAAAAAAATGACTCCGGCGAGATAACCAAGGCACAGATCGCGCGACCATCGACGTCTCGTTCCCTCACCCGAGAACCAGACTGCGGCGAGCAGCGGCGTGAGCGCGATCCAGCAAAGCCAGGTCTGCCCAAACGGCGCGAAACAGAGGA
>DATBDG010000091.1:0-21077 GCA_036270055.1 Chthoniobacterales bacterium | reverse complement strand
CGAACTCTGCTACGAGAGCTTTCCCGGTGTGATGACGATCGCCGAGGAATCAACCGCGTGGCCCGGGGTGTCGCGACCGACCTACCTCGGAGGACTCGGCTTCGGCTTCAAATGGAACATGGGCTGGATGCACGACTTCCTCCATTACATGGCACTCGATCCGATCTACCGGCGCTTCCATCACGGGAACGTCACGTTCTCGATCATGTATGCTTTCCAGGAGCATTTCATTCTCGTCCTGAGCCACGACGAGGTTGTGCACGGCAAGGGCTCGCTCATCAACAAAATGCCGGGGGACGAATGGCAGAAGTTTGCCAACCTCCGGATGTTCTATGCCTGGATGTTTGGGCATCCGGGCAAAAAGCTGCTCTTCATGGGGGGCGAGTTCGGGCAATTGCGGGAATGGAACCACGACCGCGGCCTCGATTGGGACCTGACGAATCTGCCGCGCCACGACGGTTTGCGCCGACTCGTGCAACATCTCAACTACGTTTATCGGAGCGAGCCCGCCCTCTGGGATCGCGACGATTCGCACGAGAGCTTTGAGTGGATCGATTTCCACGACGCGGATAACAGCGTGGTGGCTTTCCTGCGGCGGTCGCAGGAAGACGAAGTCATGGTCTTCGCCGTCAACGCCACCCCGATCGTGCGCTACAACTATCGGATGGGCGTGCCGTGCGATGGCTTTTACCGCGAGGTCATTAACACCGATGCCGAAACCTACGGCGGAAGCAACGTGGGCAACCTCGGCGGCCTGGAGGCGGACGCGGTCGAATGGCAGGGGCGGACACACTCGATCGTGATCAATCTTCCGCCGCTCGCGGTCGTCGCATTTAAGCGCGAAGCCCCTGCGGCCGGGTAACGCGTGGCGGGGGCGCGAAAGTATTTAAATTTATTGGCTTGACGCATTTTGTCGGGCCACAGATTCTCAGCGCGTTTCCGTTAGCAACCCCAACCCCAACCCCAACCCAACCCCGAAACCCCGAACCCCAAACCACCCCAACCCCCGAACCACCCCAACCCCAAACCCCAAACCATGAAAAACACCCCATCGTCTGCCTTCACGCTCATTGAGCTCCTCGTCGTCATCACCATCATTGCCATTCTGGCCAGCATCGCGTTCCCCGTGTTCAACACGGTGACCGAGCGGGCCAATCAAACGAAGGACCTGTCGAACATTCGACAGCTCGGCGTGGCCCTGAAACTTTTTGCCGGCGACCACAGCGGCAACTATCCATCAACCAAGGACCCCGACAGCACGGGTGCTCCCGATATCACGACTTCGAACGAAGCGTTTCGCACTCTGTTCCCGGCTTACCTGACGACGGAAGACATCTTTGCGGTCAAAGGGTCGGCCTTCACGAAAAACAACCCGGACAATAAAATCGACCAAAACCCAAGCGGCGGAATCTACGCCGATACTCTTAAGGCGGGGGAGAATAGCTACGCCTACGTTCTTGGGCTGACCGAAACCTCGAACTCCTCCTTGCCCGTGGTCGCGGACGGCTTTGCTGATCCGGTTGGGGCTCCGCCAAAGTACGAGACCGACAAAAGCAAAAAAGGCGGTGTCTGGGCAGGCAAGCGGGCCGTCGTTTTGAATTGCGATGGGAGTGCCAACAACTTCGTCTGTGACGGCACCATTCTGACGCCCATCAGGACCTCGAGTGGCGGCACCAAGGTCAGCATTTTCGACACGAGCGATTCCACCTGGCTCGGCACGAGCAATACGGCCGTCAATCCCGAATAGGGACGCCCGACTCAGTCCACGGATATTGTCGATCCGAACTCGCCGTCGCTGACGCGGGTTCGGATCTTCATTTCTGGACGAACAAGGGCGATCGACCGGATCAGCTTACCCTCCTCGTCCCGCGTGATGCTGTAGCCGCGCTGCAGGGTCCCTTCGGGTCCGAGCAGGCGAAGCATGCCGGCACTTCGCTCCCAGCGCTGGCGCACGATCGTCAGGAGCTGACGCGAGCATTCGCCGAGGCGGCGCTGGATTTCCCGCAGTCGCTCGCGGCGCGCAGCGAGTTCACGCGCCGGGTTGTGCGCTCGGAGGGCCAGCTCGGCCTTCGTCAGGCGGTTGCGCTCCGCGAGGCGCCGGCGCTCGAGTGTCCGGGTCAGCGTTTCACGGGCGAAATCGAGTTGCTGCTGCGTCTCTCGCAGCCGTTGGCTGAGCTCGCGGAAGAGAGCTTTTTCGGAAATGGCGCTCAATCGCGCGCGCGCCTGCGCGAGGAAATTGCGCCAGCATTTCTCGAGACAGTTTCGCAGCTCGCCGACTTGCCGTTCGAGTTCGCGCACGTCGGGCACAATCAGTTCCGCCGCCGCGCTCGGGGTCGGTGCGCGCAGGTCGGCCACGAAATCCGCGATCGTGAAATCGACCTCATGACCGACGGCCGAGACGACCGGAATCGTGGCGTGAAAAATGGCCCGCGCCACGACCTCCTCGTTGAATTCCCAGAGATCTTCGATGCTCCCGCCGCCGCGGGCCAGGACGAGAACGTCGCGCGATTTCCAAGAGTCGTTAGGCGCAATCAGCTCGCGAATCGCGCTCGCGATCTCAAGCGCCGCGCCGGTCCCCTGCACCCGCACGGGACTGATCAGCACCTCTACTCCGGGGGCGCGCCGTCGCAGGATGTTGAGCATGTCCTGGATGGCCGCGCCGCTCGGCGAAGTGATGATGCCGATCCGGCGCGGAAATTTCGGCAGGGGGCGTTTACGCGCAGTGTCGAAAAGCCCTTCCGCTTCCAGCTTGCGTTTCAGGGCTTCGAATTTCGCCTGCAAGATGCCAAGCCCGCGCGACTGGAGGATTTGCACACTGAGCTGATATTGCCCGCGCGCTTCGAAGACGGTGACGTTGCCGTAGACCTGGACCTGCATTCCGTCGCCGAGTGTGCTGGGAAAGGGCGGGAGCGTGTTGCGGAAAATCACACAGGCGATCGCGGCCCGCTGGTCTTTAAGGGTGAAATACTGGTGGCCGGACGGATGCTTTTTGTAGTTGGAAATTTCGCCCTGGACCCAGACGGCGCCGAAGCGCGCCTCGAGCAGGCCGCGGATCGAGCGGGTCAGCTCGGCGACGGTCAGGACGCGGGTGGTTTCGGGGAAGAAGTCGGCCTGCACGCCGTCAACGTAGCACAGCGGCATGGCGCGAGTCCCGGGTAGGGTGGGCGTCCCGCCCGCGGGTTTCGGCATCTTGCCGAAACGATCTTTCGAAAGTTCGCGAAGGCGAGACGCCTTCGCCGGCGGGCGGGACGCCCACCCTACCCGAGAGATAATTCGCTCTGCGGCCCAACCGGCGGCTTGATCCCCAGTTTTCGGTAGGCGTTAGGCAACGCCACCCGCCCCTGCGCGGTCCGTTTGATATAGCCTTCCATGATCAAATAGGGCTCGTTCACTTCCTCCAGCGTCCCGGCTTCCTCGCCGACCGCGACGGCGAGCGAGTTCAACCCGACGGGGCCGCCGTTGAACTTGTGAATCAGCGTTTCCAAAATGCGCTTGTCCCATTCATCGAAGCCGTCGCGATCGATTTCGAGCATCGTTAGGGCACGGTCTGCCAGCTCGGCCGTGATGCGCCCGTCCGCTTTCACCTGCACATAATCGCGCACCCAGCGCAGAAGATTGTTCGCCGTCCGCGGCGTGCCGCGGGTGCGGGTCGCGATCTCGGCCGCGCCTTCCGGATCGATCTCCACATTCAGCAGACCGGCGCTGCGCAGGATGATTTTCTGCATCTCTTCCGCGCTGTAATAATCGAGGCGGGCCGTCATTCCAAAACGCGAACGCAACGGCGCGCTCAACATTCCGGAGCGCGTCGTCGCGCCGATGAGGGTGAACTTCGGCAGGCGCAATTGCAGGCTCCGCGCCTGCGGTCCCTGGTCGATAATGATGTCGAGTTTGTAGTCCTCCATCGCGGGATAGAGATACTCCTCGATCGTCGGCTGGAGCCGGTGAATTTCGTCGATGAACAGGACGTCGCCTTTCTCCAGACTGGTCAGCAGCCCGGCCAATTCTCCCGCCTTCTCGATCACCGGTCCGCTCGTGTTTTTGATGTTCACGCTCATCGCATTGGCGATGATGTGGGCGAGGGTCGTCTTGCCCAAACCGGGTGGCCCGCTGAGCAGAATGTGTTCGAGCACATCGCCCCGTTTCTTCGCCGCCTCGACCAACAGCTCGATCCGTTCGCAGACTTTTTCCTGGCCGGTGAACTCGCTGAACATCGGCGGCCGCAACGAAATTTCGAAGGCCGGATCAGGTGGTGGGACAGCGCTTGCCATGCAGGGAAATTAGACAGGATTTACAGGATTATCAGGATTGAAAACCGCCTTCGCGGCGGCGCCGTCAGGAATCTAATCCAGTAAATCCGGTTAATCCTGTCTCTCTTATTCCAGATTCTTGGTCAGGACCAATTCCGTCCCGCGGCTGCGCAGGACGTAATCGACCTGGTCGAAAGCATTGCGAATGAGGTGCAGCCCGAGCCCGCCCGGCTTGATCAGATCAGCCGGCCGGCTCTTCATCGAATTCGGCGGCGGCTGTTTCCCGTAATCGCGCAGGCGCAGGCAGACGCAGTCGTTTTTCCCTTCGAGCGAGAGCGAAATGAGCTGGTCGTCGCGCAAATGATAGGCGTGTCGAATGATGTTGGTGCAGGCCTCGTCCACTCCCAGCACCATGAGGGTGCGCTGGCGCTCGGAGAAAGGGAAGGCCTCGAGGAAGCGCCGCACACAATTGCGCATGAGGGCGAGATTGCCGGTATGACTGGAGAATTCGATTTTCTTCTTCGTCTGCTTCATCACGGGGAGCGCGCCTAACAATCCCTGCGCTCTGTCCGCTGCCAAGCTGGCGAATTTCTCAGCGGCTCGCAACGAGTTTCCGCGAGTGGCGGCGGACTTTCTTGCGAAGAAGTCGGTCCTGGCCTAACAATCGGCTACTGTGGTGGTGGGGCGAGTCAGGCCACCGACTCGTCGCATCATCGGGTTGGCAATCTGCGGCGAGCCATGCACTTTTTCGCATGTCGAAATCGCTCCTTGCTCTCCTCTTCTTCGCCACGCCGGTCTTCGCGCAGGAACGGCCGACCGCTTACGAGGCGATGCGCACCGTCGGCAACCAGCTCAATCGCGATTTTGTCGAGCACGTCATCTCACTCAGCGGGACGAATGGCGATCCCCAGCCGGAGACGTGGAAAATTCTGCTCGACGATCCGCAGGCCCGGGGCGGGGTGCGCGAGGTCGAGGTGGGCAATGGCCGGATCATTTCGGAGCGGACCCCACTCCGTTCTTCGGTTGAAGGCTCATTAGGCGCGGTCATCGACACCGCGAAGCTGAATCTCGATTCGAGCGGCGCCTTTGCCCTCGCCCAGCAGACGGCCGATAGGTCGCACGTCTCCTTTGCCACCGCCGATTACACCCTGCGGGTCGACGATCGCGGCAATCCCATTTGGCGCGTCGCGTTGCAGCGCCAGGATGGCGCACCCGTCGGCACGATCTTCATCGGCGCCAACCACGGGACGGTGACGCGGACGGAAGGGCTTTTTGCGGGGAGCGATCAGAACACGGTCTACGATGAGCAAAGCGAGCAGCCCCAGCGCGAGGATGCGGACGACGACGATGATGACGACGGCGATCAGAACATTATCAAGCGCCGGATCAAGGAAGCGTTCCGGGAAGCGCGCGATGATGTAAAACGGACCTTCTACAAGGTGCGCCGCTCGTTCATCGATTTCTTTCGGGATAAATGAGTGGGCGCGATTTGGAGTGGCGGTCTATGACCGCCGAGCCGCGCTTTGCTTGGACGTTCGCCAGGGCGGTCGCAGACCGCCCCTCCAACACCCGACAGAGGAATCTTGCATTCTCCGGCGTGCGCCCGACAATGAGCACGATGAAAGGACAGCTTCCTGAAGCCGCCGCATGGACGAACGTCAGCCACGGCTGGCAACGCCTCTACGGCAGCTTCGAGGAAATGGGGATCTGCATCGAGTGGCACGATTTCCAGACCAGCCGGCCGCTTGATTGGGCGGAGAGTTTTCGCCCGCGCAGCATCGAGTTTTGCCTCAACCTCGATGGCCGCGGTGCAATCGGACGCGGCAACGCGACGCACGACTACGGCCCGAGCAGCTCCGGTTATTATGCGATCGGCGACGAGCCGCTGCGCGCTACTCGGCAGGCGCACGATCGCCATCGCTTCGTCACGCTCGAATATTCGAGAGAACATCTGCAAACGCAGTTCGCCGCCTCCGAGGGCGATCTCACGCCCGCGATGCGTGAAGTGATTTTCCCGAAGCGCGAACAGAGCGTCGTTTCCTCGCCGCAGCCGATGACGGCCGAGCAACGCGCGATCGTCGCCAGCCTGGCCGAGCCGCCGGTGCCGAAAGCGGCCCGCATCCTCTGGTATCAAAGCAAGGCGCTCGAGCTGATGTCGCATTTCCTTTTCGAGCCGAAGGATCCGGAGTTCTTCTGCATGCGGCAAAAACGCGTGGCGCGCGACCGGGTCGTGCGGACGAAGGAATTGCTGGTGCGCGACCTAGCCGATCCGCCGACGCTCGAAATGCTCGGACAGGAAGTCGGTTGCAGCCCGTTTTATCTCAGCCGGATTTTCTCGAAGGAAGTTGGACTTACGATCCCGCAATTCCTGCGCAACGCGCGTATGGAACGCGCCGCCGAGCTGCTTCGGAGCGGGCGTTACAACGTGACGGAAGCGGCGACCGAGGTTGGCTACTCGAGCCTGAGCCATTTCAGCAAAGCCTTCTGTGAGACGATCGGCTGTTGCCCGGTCCTCTATCCGGCCGCGAAGCACATCGTGCTCGATCGTTAGGCCGGATGAGCGCAGCGGCCGCCAGCGCCGGAGGCATACGCTCCGGCCTTTTTCTTTTACCCACCGTCACCCTCTGGCAGCGCGAGATCGTGCGCTTCTATCGGCAGCGCAACCGGATCATCGGGGCGCTCCTTTCCCCGCTCGTTTTCTGGTTTGTCATCGGATCCGGGATCGGGCCGTCTTTTCGCTCCGGCTCCTCGCCTCACGGCATCAGCTACCTCGAATATTTTTATCCCGGGACGCTCATCCTCATCATGCTTTTCACCGCCATCTTCTCGACCATCTCGATCATCGAAGATCGGCGGGAAGGGTTTCTCCAGTCGGTTCTAGTCGCGCCGATCTCGCCCGGGAGCATCGTTTGCGGAAAAATTCTCGGCGGCACCACCCTCGCCCTTTTGCAGGGCCTGATCTTTCTTTTCCTCGCACCCTTTGTCGGCATCCACATCTCCCCGGAGCGGTTTCTCGTTTGCCTCGGCACGCTTTTCATCGTCGCCTTTGGCCTCACCGGCCTCGGTTTTCTCGTCGCCTGGCCGATGGAATCGACCCAGGGTTTCCACGCCATCATGAACGTCTTTCTCATTCCGCTCTGGCTCATGTCGGGTGCGCTCTTTCCCGCCACCAACCCGCATTCCTGGATCTTCTGGGCGGTCCACCTCAACCCCGTTACCTACGGGGTCGCGGCCATCCGGCGCGCCCTCTACGCCGGCGACCCGGGTGTCCTTCATCTCCCGGGCTACGCCTTCTCGATTGGCGTGTCGTTAGGCTTCGGCCTCCTCATGTATGCCGTCGCCTGCCTGCTCGTGCAGCGTAAATCTTCATGAAAATCAAACGCGCACTCATCTCCGTTTCCGACAAAACCGGCGTGGCCGATTTCGCGCGCGAGCTCGAGAAACAGGGGGTCGAAATAATCTCCACCGGCGGGACTGCCAGCCTGCTCCGCCAGGAAGGCGTGCCGGCGATCGACATCTCCACCTTCACCGGCTCGCCCGAGATTCTCGATGGTCGGGTGAAGACGCTGCATCCGAAAGTGCACGGCGCGCTTCTCTACCTGCGCGGGAACAAGGAACACGAAGCCGCCGCCCGCGCGCACGGGATCGAGCCGATCGATCTCGTGGTGGTAAATCTTTATCCCTTCGAAGCGACGGTCGCGAAACCGGGCGTCAAACTGGCCGAAGCAATCGAGCAGATCGATATCGGCGGACCCTCGATGCTGCGCAGCGCGTCGAAAAATTATCAGTCCGTTACGGTCGTCGTCGACCCGGTTGATTACCAGCCGGTGCTCGACGAAATGCGCGATCGCGAAGGCGAGACGACTCTGAAATTACGCGAGCGCCTCGCGATCAAAGCCTTCATCACCACCTCCGATTACGACCGCGCAATCGCGAACTACCTGAACGAAAAGCAGAAAACCGAAACGTCATTCTCGCTTTCGCTGCCGCTCGTCAGCCGGCTGCGCTACGGCGAAAACCCGCACCAAACCGCCTCCATCTACGGCAATTTCACCGAGCACTTCGAGAAGCTACACGGGAAGGAGCTTTCGTTTAACAACCTCCTCGACATCACAGCGGCGGCCGATCTGATCGAAGAATTTGCGGAGCCGACAATCGCGATTCTGAAACACACCAATCCCTGTGGGGTGGGGAGCGATCCCGACCTGCGCGAAGCCTGGCTCAAGGCTTTCGCGACCGACAAGCAGGCCCCCTTTGGCGGGATCATCATTTGCAACCGCGCCCTCGATCTGCCGGTCGCGAAAGCGATTAGCGAAATTTTCAGCGAAGTGATCATCGCTCCGGAATTCACGAGTGACGCACGCGCGCTCCTGCAAAAGAAAAAAAACCTCCGCCTGATGCGTGCCCTGGCGCCAACTTTGCCTAACGAAAAACCGGAGATCGATCTCCGTTCCGTCCGCGGCGGTCTGCTCGTGCAGCAAAGAGACGCCGCCGAGCTGGAAGGGCTCGAGACCAAGGTGGTGAGCAAACGTCCGCCCACGAAACAGGAGATGGCCGCCATGCTTTTCGGTTGGCGGGTGGTGAAGCACGTGAAATCCAACGCCATCGTCTATGCCGCGGCCGATCGCACGTTAGGCATTGGGGCTGGCCAAATGTCGCGGGTCGACGCCTCGCGCATCGCGGTCTGGAAAGCGCAGGAAGGCGGCCTCTCCCTCAAGGGCAGCGCGGTCGCGAGCGACGCTTTTTTTCCTTTCCCCGACGGCCTCATCGCCGCCGCCGAAGCCGGCGCGACGGCTGCGATCCAACCGGGGGGTTCCGTTCGCGACGAAGAAGTGATCGCCGCCGCCGACGAGCGAAAGGTCGCGATGGTCTTCACCGGCGTGCGCCATTTCCGGCATTGACTTCACACCCGCTCGACGGATCAGGCGGGACGCCTGTGCGACGCACCTCGCTGAGGTTGTTTCCGTCGCTGCCGTAACTCAGGCGTCCCGCCTGATCCGTCGAGCGGGCGTCTCGCCCGCAACGGCAGGTGAGACGCCCACCTGGCCTGAAAGCCGGGAGGGCCACGTTACACAACAACCGCGGCTCTAGATTGGCCGGCGGCGCTGCCGGCTCCCGAACATCATTGCCTGCACGAGAATGCCGAAGATTGCCAGGACCACGACGAGGACCGTCGTGCCGCTGCTTGGCAAGTGAACCGCCTCCGCGATCAGACGCGCACCTTCGATCGAAGAAAAGATGATGAGCGCCCAATCAAAAAGCACGAGGAGGAGGATGGCGCCTATCACGCCGCCGATCACGAAAGTGATGGTGGAGTAATGAGCGTGATTGGCCAGAAATGCCGCCGCGAGCGCGAGCGCGATCCGGCCGCCGACGAGAAAACCGGCGATGCCGATGGCGAGTTTTTGCAGGAGGAACGCGACCAGGGCGCCGATCAAGCCGAGGCCGAGAGAGAGGACGAGGGAAAGCCACAGGGGCGGATTGTGACTGAGATAGGGGGCCAATTCGAGGCCGAGGGCGAACCCGAGCGCGGCGACGAAGAGCCAGAAGAGGCGGCGACCAAAGAGGAGCAGCGCGAGCCCGACGAGCACGCTGATGATCGGGACGGAGAAATTCATCTCACGAATCTATCGGATGGGCTCAAAGTTGTGAATCCACGATATCGCTTTGCTTATTCCTGGTGGGGCGAGACTCTGTCGAGCCTGAGGCGCGACTTGGAATAGATGGGCGCGTTACCCCCGGCTCGACGGAGTCTCGCCCACCAGGTCAGGCGTTATTTCTTTTGCGGCATCATCGCCTCAGCTTCCCTTTGAATTCCGAATCGGGCCTCCAGGTGGGATAACGATCGCCGTTTGCGACCTGATAGCCGACCTCGAAGAGCAGTCGCACGTCCTCGACCGCGCCTGACAGGTTCCACTTCGAATTCACCTCGTCGGACACCTGGTGGTAATGGTGGAGGGTATAATCGTCGCTCTTCTTCTGCCCGTAATCCGCCGGCTGGCCCAGGTAATCTTTGGGTTTGCTTCCGATGTAGAGCGCCGGCACCCCGACTTTCGCGAACTCGAAGTTGTCGGCCCGAAAGAAGGTGCCTTTCTCGGGCTCACTGTTGGGCTTCGCCACTCGTCCGGCCTCTCTCGCATCCTCGGCGAGGAGATCGTCGAGGGTGGAATTGCCGGCTGCGATATCCTCGATGTCGCGGGTTTCCCCCCAGGGATTGACGCCATCGATGTTGATGTCGGCCAGGGTGTGATCGAGCGGGTAGAGCGGATGCTCGGCGTAGTATTTCGCGCCTAACAATCCCGCTTCCTCCGCCGTCGTGGCCATGAAAAGGATACTGCGCGGCGGCGGTTGCGGGAGTTTGGTGAAGGCCTGCGCGAGCTCGAGAATGGAGGCGACACCGGAAGCGTTGTCGAGGGCGCCGTTGTAAATCTGGTCGCCTTTCAGTTTCGGGTCGCGGCCGAGATGATCCCAGTGCGCGCTGTAAATGATGTATCCATCCCTTTTCGCCGGATCGCTCCCTTCCAGTTTGCCGACCACATTGTGCGATTTGAAATGCGTGATCTCGTTCTGGAGCGCGAAGCTGGCTTTCGCGCCTAACGATACCGGCTTGAAGTCCTTGCTCAGGGCCGCTTTCTTCAGCCCATCGTAACTCTTCCCGGCGGCGGCGAAAAGTTTGCGCGCCGTCTCGAGCTGGATCCAGGAACGGACTCCGACCGTGTTCATGTTTTTATCCGGGGCATCGATCACAAAGTTGGTTTTGGCGTTGCTGTTCTCGACCACCGACCAGGGATAGGCAGCGGGAATCGTCTCGTGCACGATGACCGCGGCGGCGGCCCCTTTTGCGGCCGCGATTTCGTATTTGTAGCTCCAGCGGCCGTAGTAGGTCATCGCTTTTCCCTTGAACATTTTCTCGTCGAGCTTGGACGGATCGTCGGACGACGGGACGGGCGGATCGTTGATGAGAAAGACGAGCGTCTTGCCTTTGACGTCCATGCCTTTGAAATCATCCCAGCCGTACTCGGGTGCCTCGACACCGTAGCCGACGAAGACCATCTCGGAATCGTCCACGTTGACGTGAGGCGTGATCTGCTGGGTGAAAGCGACGAACTCGTCAGGCGAATGCAGTTCCATTTTCTGGTCGCCGATGGTGAAGGTGGCGGTCGGGGTCGCGAAAATGCCGGCGAGCGGAACCTCCTGGGTGTAGGTGCCGTTTGGATTGCCAGGTTTCAAGCCGAGCTTTTTGAACTGTGCCGTGATGTAGTTGGCTGATTCCTCTTCGCCTTTCGAACCGGGTGCGCGGCCTTCGAACTTATCCGAACCCAAGACCCTGATGTGCTCGAGGAGGCCGTCCTGATCGATCGCATTTTCGGCTTCCTGGGGAGGCTTGGGAGGGGTGGTGGCTGCGAGAAGTGAGAGGACGCAGAGAGCGAGCGAGACGTGGAAGATTCGTTTCATGAAGTTCGTAACCTAACGCGAAAGCGTCCTCGCTTCATGCAAGCCCTGTGGACGCTGCGCTGTGCGAAGCGCGAGAGCGATGGTGTTCGCAGGAGCGTGGCGCACGCAGGCCCGCGCTTCGCAGAGCGAAGCGTCCACCTTCCTGACCCGCGAGGGCGCCTACTCGAGGTAGACATATTTGTAGGGGTGATGATCGAGGATCGTCGGCCACCAGCCGTGCGCGCCCGGGCGGATTAGGAAGGCGTGGGTGTAAAAATAGACCGGCAGGACCGGCGCCTCCTCGAGCAGAATCGCTTCCGCCTGCTGGAAGGCGCGATAGCGCGCCGCCCGGTCGTTCGTCTGGGCCGCCTCGGCGATGAGCTGATCGTATCGAGAATTGGACCAACCGGTTTGGTTATTCGCGCCGTTTGTCGTCCAAAGATTGAGGAACGAATTCGGATCGACGTAATCGCCAATCCAGGTCGAGCGAATGATCTCGTAATTCATCTCGCGCCGGGTGTCGTAGTAGACCTTGAGTTCCTGGTTCACGAGCCGGGCGTCGATCTGGAGTTGTTTGCGCCACATCTGTTGCACGGCTTCGGCGATGATCTTGTGGTTCTCAGAAGTGTTGAAGAGTAGCTCGAGCGGCGGAATGCCGCGGCCGCCAGGGTAGCCGGCCTGGGCGAGAGCCTGGCGCGCCGCGGCCGGATCGTAGGGGAGGGCCGCTTCGCAGGTGTAGCCGGCGGTGCTCGGTGGGGTGAAACAAAAGGCCGGCAATTGTCCGCCCCGCGTCACGTGCTCGACGATGCTCTTTCGATCGATCGCCATCCCGAGCGCGCGCCTAACGAGTCGCGAGTTCAGGATCGGCCTCGTGACATTGACCCGGAAGAAGTAGGTACCGAGATAGGGATCGATCCGGAGCAGATTTGGCTCTTCGCGCCGGTAACGATCGATCCGATTCACCGGCACCGTGTCGGTGACGTGCAACTGCCCGGAGCGAAAAGCGCGTTCTTCGACGTTGTTGCTGTCGATGGTGTGAAAGACGATGCCGTTGAGGCGGACGCTGGCCGCATCCCAGTAGGTTGGACTTTTTTTCACCTTGATGTCCTGGTTGAGGCGCCACTCTTCGAGCGTGAAAGGACCGTTGCCGACGAAGCGGCCGGGCTTTGTCCAGTAGCTGCCGCGTTCGTAGAGCGGGCCATATTTTTTCACGGTCGGGATGTGAACCGGGAACCACGCGTCGTAGTTGAGAAGGGAGAGGAAGTAAGGTGTCGGGTTCGTTAGGGTAATTTCCAGTGTCCAATCGTTGAGGGCACGGAAACCGACCTGGTTGAAATCCTCGAGCGTCCCCTTGTTGAAGGCCTCGGCGTTGCGCACGACGTAAAACATGTAGGCGCCGTCCGCGCCCAGACCGGGGGAGAGAATGCGGTGATAAGACGCGACGAAATCACGCGCCGTCACCGAATCGCCGTTCGACCACCTGGCGTTGTGACGGAGGTGGAAGGTGTAGGTCCTGCCGTCGGGTGAGATGTCCCAGCTCTCGGCCACGCCCGGGACGGGGTGAAGATCGTGCGGATCTTCGGAGACGAGACCTTCGAGGAGGGCGGAGATGACGTTGTATTCGCCCACGCCGTTCACGAGCTGCGGGTCGAGATCCTGCACCTCCTGGCCGTTGCCTTTGTGCAGGATTTTTTCGCGATTGCCTTTCTCGACGTTCGATTCGGGGCGATGGCAGGAGGCAAGACAGAGCAGCGCGATTGCACAAAAAGCGTCGCGCCAGAACTCCGGGGAGCACGGGGTCTTACCCCGTGAGCCGGTGCAATCCGCACCGGCGAACTTTAAGCAGCCGAGCCTAACGGTTATGCGCACGGTCCTCCGAGCAACGGAGCATTCAGAAAAGTTCGCGAAGGCAGACTGCCTCCGCCAACGGCCTGGCAGCCCGTGCTCCCCGGAGGAAGGATTGATCGCGCCACGCGCTCCTACGGTTTCGGCGGCGCGGCGGCGGGCTCACTCTCAGCCGGCGGCTCGCTCTCCGCTTTCGCCGGGGTCTCGATCCCCAGCGTTTTCAGGTAGGGCTGAATCGAACGGTCGCGGCCGAGGAAATTGTGAATCGAGACGTCAATCTCGCGCGACCCACCCGGCTCGTAGATCTCCTTGCGCAGCTTCATTCCCGCCTCCTTGTCGAGAAATCCGTGAGGCGCGTTTTCGAAGACCGTCGCCATGTCGGCCGCGATCGCGTCCGCCCAGGCGTAGCCGTAATAGCCGGCGTCGTAGCCCGCAAGATGCCCGAAGAAAGCGACGAAAGCGGTGTCGTTATCGATCGGGAGAAAATCTTTGGGGAAGATCGGATTCGACATCGCGACGCAGTCGTAAGGCTGACTCTCGGGATGAACGTCGTGCAAAGTAAGATCGATGTCGGCGAAGGTGAACTGCCGGCGATAAAAGACGCCGACGGTCGCGAGCTTGGCTTCTTTCATTTTCGCGATCGTTTCGGCCGGGATCTTCTTTTTCGGATCGCGATAATCAGCCGCGAAAGTGTCGAGCACCTTCTTGTCCCAGACCCAGTTTTGCAGCATCTGGGAGGGCGCCTCGACGAAATCCGCTGGCACACTTGTGCCGGAGAAGCGCACATATTTGGCAGTGGTCACGATGGCGTGAAGCGCGTGCCCGAACTCGTGGAAGAGTGTCTCAACATCGTTGTGACTGAGCAGGGACGGCTTGTCCTTCGAGGGCGGTGGAAAGTTGCAAATCAGGGCGACAGTGGGGCGCTGATACTTCCCATCCGGCAGCAATTTTCCCTGGATAATCCCGAACTCGGCGAAGTGATTGAACTTTCCTTCGCGCGGGAACATGTCGAGGTAGAACATGCCTAACGGCTTGCCGCTGGCGGCATCCGTCACCATGAAAAGCTGGAGATCGTCGACCCATTTATAGGGCGCGATGATCTTGGTAAACTTAAGCCCAAAGATGCTCTGGTAGATGTCGAACATCCCGTCGAGGACGCGCTGGAAAGGGAAGTAAACCCGCAACGCCTCGGGATCGACGGTGTATTTATCCTTCTTCAGCTCGTTCTGAAAATAGCGCCAGTCCCAGATGTTGATCCGGGCATTGGGATCCTTGGTCTGCGCGACCTTGAGCTTGCGCAGCTCTGCCACTTCCGCGTCGAACTTCGGTCCAATCCCGGCGACCAGATCGCGGATGAACGTTTTCGCGGCCGCGCCGCTTTTGGCCATTTTGATTTCGGTCTGGAAATCGTCCCACGATTTGTAACCGAGCTTGAGCGCGATCCGGTTGCGATGCGCGAGGATATCGTTCAGGACCGGGACGTTCTTTTCGCGCGCAAGATTGAAACGGACTTCGTAAAGATGCTTCCGCGTCTCCTCCTTTTTTGCCGTTTCCTCGACCGTGTTGTAATGGAAGGTGACGTTCGCGAGGATGGTATAGGCATTGTCGCCCGTCTTGACCCCGGGCGAATCGAGAATCGTATCCGGCACCCCTTCCAGCTCGACTTTGGTGAAAACGACGGGCGCTTTCACGGCGACGATGTTGGCCTCAAAATCGGTCTCGAGTTTGGCCAGTTCCTTGCGGAGCTTTTCGACCTCGGCCCGCTTCTCGGGTGAAAGGGCGAGGCCGGCCCGGCGATAGTCGCGCAGGGTATGCTCGAGGAGAAGCTTGTCCTCGCCCTGGAGCGACGGCTTGGTGTCGGCATACGCCTTCACCGCCTTATAAACATCCTCCCGATAATCGATCCCGACCGCCCAATCCTGGAAAACTTTGATCGCTTTCTCGGCCGCCTCTCGCATCGCGGCTTCCTGATTGGTCTGCTGAATGACGACCGTTTTTGAGACGGCGATCTGGGCTTCGTTTTGGATGTTGTCGAGCGCGCCGACGGTGCTGGCGAAAGTCACCTTGCCCAGATCCTGTTTGCCGATCGTGTCGAGCGCGGCGTTCGCCTTCGCGATCGCGGTGTTGATCTTGCCCTGCACTTCGACTGGCGTCTTCGGCCAATCCGGAATCGTCAGGACCTCGCGCGCCTTCTCGGCCGCAGCTTGAAAATCGGAGAGACTTTTGACGTCCTCGGCGCGGAGGGCAAGAGGCAGAGCGAGGAGCAGACTAACGAGCAGGAAGTGTTTCATGAGTTTTCGATTGGCATTCGATTAGGACAGGATTAACAGGATTAGCAGGATTGAAGAAAAAGGAAACTGACTCATCCTGTAAAGCCCGTTAATCCTGTCTTTTTTTCTCTCTGACTGCCGCACTGCGATGCGCGATATCGCAACCAAATTCCTCACTGCCTTCATTCCGATCTTCGTCGCGATCGACGCCATCGGAATGGTGGCGATTTTCATCGGCTTGGGGGCAAACGTGGAGCCGAGGCGGCGCCAACAGGAAGCCCTGCTTGGCATCGGGACGGCGCTCGCCATCGCCGTCGGGTTCATGTTTCTCGGCAAACTGATTTTCCAGGCGCTCGGGATCACGGTGGCGGATTTCCAAGTCGCCGGCGGGTTGCTTCTGCTCACCTTCGCCATTCGCGATCTGCTCGATGTCGGCGGGGAAAAGCGACCGACGCCAGAATCGTTCGGGATCGTGCCGCTCGGGATGCCATTGATCGCCGGCCCGGCCTTGCTGACCGCGCTCCTCGTCCTGATCGATTCCGTCGGAATGCTCTACACCCTCGTCTCGTTGATCCTCAATCTGGTGATTGTGGCGGTGGTTTTCTGCTACGCCGATCGCCTGACGAAATGGATGGGCAAACAAGGGATCAACGGGATTTCTAAACTCGTCTCCCTGCTCCTCGCCGCCATCGCCGTCAGCCTCATCCGACGCGGTTGGCTGGGAGGACGGTAAAGGAAATGCAGCCGGTTCGTTAGGGCGGCAAAACCGATTGCTGGAAAAGTGCCTTTGCGCGATAGTCAAGGCGCGAATGGATGTGCGAGACCAGAAATCGCTGGTCCTCGCGCGCGCTTCACCTGGATTGGAACGTGCTGGCCCATAAGGAACCGTCTTCTGCCCCGACTGCGTTCGGCTTCAACGAAACGAACCAGGCGACGGCCTTTGCCACGACGCATTGGAGTGTGCTCGCCGCCGCCCAGGGATCGTCGCGCGCGGCGGAGGAAGCCCTGGAACGGCTTTGCCGGACCTATTGGAAACCGCTCTACACGTTCGTCCGGCGCCAGGGGTGGGGGCCGGAAGAGGCGCAGGATCTGACCCAGAGTTTTTTTGCCCGGCTTCTCGAACGGCGTGATCTGGCGGCGGCGCGGAAAGAAAAAGGCCGGCTCCGTTCCTACCTGCTCATCTCGCTCAAACGTTTTCTCTTCAACGCGCGCGACCGCGCTCTGGCTTTGAAGCGCGGAGCGGGCGAGCGCCCCGTCCCGCTGGAGGAAATCGGTGATGGCCGCGGCCGTGCCGGGTCGGAGAAGACGACGGCGGAACTCATTTACGAGCGACGTTGGGCCCTGACCGTGCTCGAGCAGGTCCTCGCCCGGTTACGGGAGGAATACGAGGCGGCCGGCAACGGCCAGCTCTTCGGCTGGCTCCATGAGATTTTGATCGACGACCCCGGCAAGCTTTCGCAGGCGCGAATCGCCGCGGAACTAGGCATGACCGAAAACGCCGTCCGGCAGGCATTCCATCGCCTTCGTCTGCGTTATCGGGAAATTTTGCGGGAAGAAATTTCCCGGACCGTCATGCTGCCGGGCGATGTGGAGGATGAATTGCGCCACCTGATCACGGTGCTGCGCGCCTGATTCGCGGGATGCTGACGGAAGACGGAAGTTGTACGAAGTGCGGGGTGACGCCCGTCACGGATGATCGGAAGCAGGGCTGTCCCGTATGTCTTTTTGCAGAAGGGTTAACTTTGCTGGGGGTCGACGGTGCGGAGCTGGAGACGTCGCCCTCTGATCAGCGCGCCGACGATATGCCATCCTCCCCGTGGCAGCTGGGGGATTTCGGCGACTATGAATTGCAGGAGGAAGTCGGGCGCGGCGGTCAGGGAGTCGTTTACCGTGCCCGGCAGAAGAGCCTCAACCGCACGGTCGCGCTCAAGGTTGTCGGCCTGGGCCCGTGGGCGACCGAAGCTCATTTGAAACGCTTCCGGCTCGAGGCGGAATCGGCGGCGGCTTTGGATCATCCCGGGATCGTGCCGATTTACGAAGTGGGGGAGCGGGAAGGTTTTTGCTACTTCAGCATGAAGTTGATCGAGGGCAGCACGCTCGACCGAGTCGTTAGGCGCGAACCGCTGCCCCTGCGAGAGGCGGTGGCACTGACCGCGAAAATGGCGCGGAGTGTGCACTACGCGCATGAGCGCGGCATTCTCCATCGCGACATCAAGCCGGGAAACATCCTGCTCGATGGAAACGGCGAACCGCACCTGACCGATTTCGGGCTCGCCCGGCTGGTCGAGACCGAGAGCACCGTCACGCGGACGACGGAGCTTCTGGGAACACCGAGTTACATCGCACCGGAACAGGCCGGCGGCGATCCAAGCCGGCCGCCGACACCCGCGAACGATGTCTACGGGGTCGGCGCGGTTTTTTATCAGCTCCTCACCGGTCATCCTCCGTTTGCCGGCCGGACGGCATTCGAAACGGTTCAGCTCGTGCTCGGTGCTGAACCGCGGGCGCCGCGAGGTCGGAATCCGAAAATCGATCGCGACTTGGACACGATTTGCCTGAAATGTCTGGAGAAGGATCCGGAGCGACGTTACCCATCGGCTCGCGCCCTGGCCGAAGACCTCGAGCGCTGGCTCCGGCACGAACCAATCCTGGCCCGGCGGACCGGAATCCTTTTACGCGGCCGGAAATGGGTGTGGCGCAATGCCACGGCGACCGGTCTCGCGGCCTCGTTAGTCGCGCTCGTCGCCGCCGTCGGCACGATCGTCTGGAAAAGCGAATCCGCCGGACGGCCGATGCCGACCGGGATTGCCGTGCTGCCCTTTCAAAATCTGAGCGCACAAAAAGAGAACCCCTGGCTGGCGGATGGCGTGCAGGACGACATCCTCACCAAGCTGGCCAAGATCGCGGGCCTGAAGGTCATCAGTCGCTCGAGTGTGATGCAATACCGCGGCGCGCAAAATACGTGCGAGATCGGAGAAGCGTTGCGCGTCTCGCATGTCCTGCAAGGGAGCGTGCGCCGCGAGCATGGCCGCATCCACTTGAACGCCCAGCTCATCGATACCCGTACCGACACACACGTGTGGGCGGAGGAATTCGACCGGGACGCGAGCGAGATGTTCGCGCTCCAGGGTGAGATCGCGCGCAAGGTTGCGGAGCAACTTCATGTCAAAGTCTCGGCCGCGGAGGAATTGGCGATCGCGCGACCGCCGACGGTGGACCTGGCGGCGTTTGATTTCTACGCCCGGGCCGAAAACCTTCTCCTGACGGCAAACTTCAATGGCAACGGAAAAGCCAGCCTGCTCGAGGCGGCGGCGCTTCTCGAGCGGGCTACCGCCGTCGATCCTTCCTTTTTCCAGGCCTACTGCGAACTCGCCTACACCCACGACACTCTCTATTTCTTCGGCTTCGATCATACCCGGGCCCGGCTCGCGCTGGCCGAACGAGCGATTGCGGAGGCGTTTCGTCTCCGGCCCGACGCCGGGGAGGCGCATCTGACCCGGGCGGGAAATCTCTATCGCGGTTATCTCGATTACGCAGGTGCGCTGGCGGAACTGGCCCTGGCCCGGCGCACTTTGCCCAACGACCAGCGCGTTTTTGCGCTCGAAGGCTACATCGAACGTCGCCGCGGTCACCAGGAAAGGGCTCTCGTTAGTCTGGAGCGCGCCGCCGATCTCGACCCGCGGAACAGTTTCATCCTGCGACAGATCGCGATGAGTTACCAGGATCTGCGCCGTTATCCTGCGGCGGAGTCGGCCCTGGAGCGGGCGCGCGCGATCGATCCCGACGATCTCGATGTCAAGGTCGCGCGAGCCAACCTGGAACTGATTTGGAAAGCCAACACCGGGCCCTTGCACCGGCTGATGGAGGAGATTCGGGCGAAAAATCCGGGCGCCATCGCGGGCGTCTCCGATAGCCTGTTCACCTGCGCCCTGGCCGAGCGAGACACGGCCGCGGCCAGAGTCGCCTTATCCGTGTTCGGGAAGGATACGTTTGGAAACGACGCGGTCAGATTTCCGCGCAGCTTCGGCGACGCTTTGATCGCCCGGATGGAAAACGACCCGCAGGGAGCGCGGGCCTCTCTCCTGGCGGCGCGGGCGACTCAGGAAAAAATCGTCGCGGCGCAGCCCGATTATGGACCGCCGCTCTGCGTTCTCGGTTTAATCGACGCCGGTCTGGGGAGAAAAGAGGAGGCGCTGCGCGAAGGACGCCGCGCGGTCGAGTTGCTTCCGCGGGAAAAAGACGCCTCCAACGGCGCGCACATGATCGAATACCTGGCCATGATCGCGGCCTGGGTGGGGGAGAAAGATCTGGCCTGCGCCCAGCTCGCAATCGCGGTTCGTCCCCCGATCGGATTAAGCTACGGCCAGCTAAAGTTGCTCCCATTCTGGGATCCGTTGCGCGGCGATCCGCGCTTTGAAAAACTCGTCGCCTCACTTGCGCCGGAAAACACCGCCCGGCCGTGAGCCGCGAAGCGGCCGAATTTTTCCAAACCTTTTCGCGTAACGCGACGCAAAGTTTTCTGTAGTACCCTGGTGTGATGAGAACCAAATCCGTTTCTTTGTTTGCCCGATTCCAACTGCGTCTTCTGCTTGTTTGCCTGGCTCTCCTTGGCCTCGGCGTGTCGTCGGATGCGGCCGGGGTGAAGACGAACGACGCAAGCTCCAGTGAATGGTCGTGGCAAAATCCTCTGCCGCAGGGCAACGACCTCCGTGGCGCTTCCTTTGTCGACGCCAATACCGGCACGGTGGTCGGGTTTTATGGCACGATCGTCCGAACCACCGACGGGGGAAACAACTGGACGATCCAGAGCAGCGGAACGGCGCAAAATCTGTGGGCGGTTTCGTTCAGCGACGCGAATAACGGGACCGCGGTGGGCGCCGGCGGAACAATTCTCCGGACGACGGATGGAGGAGATACCTGGCTTAGCCAAACGAGCGGAACGACGGCTGAACTGCGCGGTGTTTCGTTCGCCGACGCAAACAATGGCACGGCAGTCGGTGCCAGCGGCGTGATTCTCCGCACCACTGACGGCGGCGATACCTGGGTCGCGCAAACCAGCGGAACGGTCTTCACGCTTTTCGGCGTCTCATTTGCCGACGCGAATAATGGCATCGCCGTTGGTGGAACGATTGGGCAAAGCCAGATCCTGCACACGACCGATGGCGGAGCGCACTGGACCATCCAGGCAAACCCGGGCACGGTTTTTCTCTTTGATGTTTCCCTGACCGACGCGAACACTGGGACGGCGGTCGGCGACGGTGGCACCATTCTTCGCACCACG
>DATBDG010000090.1:0-10030 GCA_036270055.1 Chthoniobacterales bacterium | reverse complement strand
CGGTGCCTTTGCGGGTGCGCTGGAGCAAGCCGGCGAGCACGCCGCCGGGGCCGAACTCGAGGAACAGATCGCAGCCCATCGCCAGCATTCGCTCCATGCAATCGGTCCAGCGCACCGTGCTCGTGACCTGATCCTGGAGGGTGCGCCGAATCTCGGGCAACGTTTCCACTTCCGTGCCGGTGACGTTGCTGATGACGGGCAAAGCCGGTTTTTGGAGAGGGACTTCGAGCAGAGCCGAGCCGAGTTCCTGGTAGGCAGTTTCCATCAGTCGCGAATGATAGGCCCCGGCGACATTCAGGAGCGTGGCGCGGCGAATCCCGCGCTCTTTCGCCAGCCCGACGGCCAGCTCGACCTTGGCACGTTCGCCCGAAATCACGATTTGGCCGGGCGAGTTGAGGTTGGCCACATCCACGTCCGTGTCGGCCGCCAGTTGGCGGACGGCGGATTCATCGCCGCCGATCAGCGCCGCCATCGTGCCGTTGCTCGCCTCGCAGGCCGCCTGCATGAGGGTGCCGCGCTCCTCCACCAAGCGCAGGCCGTCCTCGAAGGAAAACGTTTCAGCGGCGGCGTGCGCGGTCCATTCGCCTAACGACAAGCCGGCCGCGGCCGTGACCGGTAATTCCCCCGCGATCTCGCGCAGGACACTCAGACAGGCGAGCCCGTGAACGTAGAGCGCGGGCTGGCAGTTTGCCGTGCGAGTCAGCTCCTCGAGCGGGCCGTGCCAGGCGATCTCGCTTAATTTGCGCCCGAGCACTTCGTCCGCGCGCTGAAACAAATCGGCCGCTTCGGTGAATTCCCTGGCCAGGTCCCGGCCCATGCCGACGACCTGCGCACCCTGGCCGGCGAAAAGAAGTGCGATTTTTCGGCTCATCTCGGTTCATTCAAAGTCGCCGACTCGCAGTTGGCAATCGCAATCCGACCAGCCGCGACGGCGGTGCAAGAGCAGTCCTTCGAAGAGCTACGGTCCCAAAACCAGGGGTCACAACAGTAGTCGTCCCAACAGCAGCCGTCATCCCGAGCGGAGCGCAGCGGATGCGCTTCGAAATTGCCGATTGGCAATCAGCCATTGCCATCTCATCTTCACCAATGCCGCCGGAGACCCGCGAAATGGAAGCCCCTGATCCCCTCGCCCGCACGGTGCAGGCGCAGGCGGAAGCCCCGCCTAACGACGACCTGGTGGGCGAGAAGATGATCCTCAACATGGGGCCGTCGCACCCGGCGACCCACGGCGTTTTGCGTCTCGTTCTCGAACTCGACGGCGAACTGGTGACGAAGGCAACGCCCGAGGTCGGCTACCTGCACCGCGGCGATGAGAAGATCGCGGAGAACATGCAATACAACCAGTTTGTCCCCTACACCGACCGGCTCGATTATCTCGCCCCACTCTCGAATAACGTCGCCTACGCCCTCGCGGTCGAGAAGCTGATGGGCTGGGAATTGCCGCCGCGCGGGAAAGCGATCCGCGTCATCTGTTGCGAGACGGCGCGGCTCTCCTCCCACTTGTTAGGCCTGGGCGCGATGGCGCTCGATCTCGGCGCGATGACGGTTTTCCTCTATACCTTCACCGAGCGCGAGAAGCTCTATAATCTGTTCGAGCTTCTGACCGGCGCGCGCTTCACCACTTCCTACACCCGGGTCGGCGGGCAGATTCGCGATTTGCCTGAAACTTTCATCCCGCAACTCGAGGCGTTTCTCGACGGCTTCATCCCGCAGCTCGACGAGATCGATCGCCTCCTGTCGCGCAACCGCATCTTCGTCGACCGGACTCGCGACGTGGGCGTAATCCCAAGAGATCGCGCGATCGCCTACGCGCTCTCCGGTCCGAACCTGCGCGGGAGCGGGATCGAGCACGATCTGCGACGCAAGCATCCCTATCTCGATTACGAGCAGTACGACTTCGAGGTCGCGATCGGGAGCGCGGGCGATTGTTACGATCGTTACCTGGTGCGGATCGAGGAAATGCGGCAAAGCGTGCGCATTCTTCGCCAGGTGATCGACAAATTGCCGTCCGGACCGACCAACGTCGTCGATTGGAAGAACGTGCTTCCGCCCAAGTCGCGCGTGATGACGAAAATGGAGGAGCTGATCCATCATTTCATCGTCGTGACAGAGGGGCTCGATGCTCCACCGGGCGAGGTTTATTTCGGAGCCGAGAACCCGAAGGGCGAGCTTGGTTTTTACATCAAGAGCAAGGGCGGCGGCGTCCCTCATCGCTTGAAAATCCGTGCCCCTTCTTTCGTTAATCTGAGCATTCTGCCTGAGCTCCTGCCCGGCAGCATGATGAGCGACGTGGTCGCGATTCTCGGTAGTCTGGACTTCGTGATGGGAGAATGCGACAGATGAAACACCCTATGAAAAGCAAGATTCACCTCTTCGGTTTCCTCTGCGGGCTTCTCGCGCTCCTGTCGTTAGGCGGATGCGATCACGGCCTTTCTGGCTCGAAGCTGACGAGCGCCAACTACGACCAGATCACCCTCGGCATGTCGAAGGCGCAGGTCGAAACCATCCTTGGCCCACCGACCAGTGCCGAGACCAAAGACATGGTCATTTTCAAGAAAACAACCTACCGCTACGAGGACGGGAAGAAGTTCGCCATCATCACCTTCAAGAACGATGAGGTCGACAGCAAGGACACCAATCTGGGACGCGAGCCGTAGGCGCGGCGCGATGTCAATCTGATGAACAAGCACCTGCAATCGTGGCCCTGGCTCAGCCTGCTCCTGGCCGCGCTTTTCGCCCTCAGCGCCTGTCACGGCAAGCGCCTGACAAAGGCGAACGTCGAGGAGGTCTCGACCGGGATGAGCCGCAAACAAGTCGAGTCGATCCTCGGGCCGCCCACTTCGGTCGACAGCACCAACCTGCTCGTGACGAAAAAGGTCACCTACATCTACAAGCAGGGTGACGAGTCGGTCACGATCGTCTTTTTTAACGACGAGGTCGCGACCAAGGAAAGCAACCTCCACAAATAGCCGTCATCCGTGGAGGCGACGATGACGAGAAACGTTCCGGCCGAGCTGGAACGAAAAATGGACGAGACGATTGCGCGCTACCCGACGGAGCACCGGCGCAGTGCCTCGATGCCGCTCCTCCACCTTTGGCAGGAACATTTCGGCTTCATCAGCGACGAAGGCATCAACTGGATCGCGGCCAAGCTCGGGCTCGAGCCGATCAACATTCTCGAGCTGGTGACGTTCTATCCGATGTATCGCCAGGCGCCGGCGGGGCGCAAACACATCCGCGTCTGTCGCACCCTGAGCTGCGCCATGGCCGGCGCCTACCCATTGATGGAAAAGCTCGCCGGCCTCACGAAGATCGATCGCGAACATCAGGGGGGCGGGATGCACACTCCCATTTCTGTGAGCCCGGATGGCGAATACAGCATCGAGTTCGTGGAATGCCTCGCGAGTTGCGGGACCGCGCCGGTCTGCATGCTCGACGACGAATTGCATGAAAAGGTCAATCGCAACGACGCCGCGTCGGTTCTTCGCAATCAGCAATCAGCAATCAGCAACCAGCAATCCAGACCCCACCCGCTAGAGCACCGTCTCATCTTCAAAAACATCGGGCGCGCCGACTACACCACCGACATCGATTGCTACCTGGCAAACGGCGGCTACGAACAACTCAAGGCGGCGATTAAACTGGCCCGGGCCGAGATCGTCAACGAGGTCAAAACCTCTGGCCTGCGCGGACGTGGCGGCGCCGGTTTCCCTTGCGGGGTGAAATGGAGTTTCATCAAGCCGGACGAGAAAAAGCCAGTCTACCTCATCTGTAATGCGGACGAATCCGAGCCGGGCACGTTCAAGGATCGCTACATCATTCATCAGGATCCGCATCAGTTGCTCGAGGGCATGCTGATCAGTTGTTTTGCCCTCGGAGTGCACACCGCCTACATCTACATCCGGGGCGAATTTCCCGAAGGCGCCAGAATCCTCGAGCGCGCGATCGAGGAAGCGCGCGCGAAAAATTTTCTTGGCAAGAACATGCTCGGGACCGGTTTCGACGTGGAGTTCTACATTCATCGCGGCGCCGGCGCCTATATCTGCGGCGAAGAAACAGGCCTGATCGAATCGCTCGAAGGCAAACGCGCTTACCCGCGAATCAAGCCGCCCTATTTCCCGGCCGTCCTCGGTCTCTACATGTGCCCGACGATTGTGAACAACGTCGAGACCCTCTGCCACGTGAAACACATCATGGCGATGGGCGGCGCGGAATACGCCAAACTCGGCCGGCCTAACAACACCGGCACCCGCATCGTCTGCGTGAGCGGCGATGTCGTTAGGCCGGGTTATTACGAGATCGAAGTCGGCGCGATCACGATGGGACAATTGATCAACGACATGGCGGGCGGAGCCAAACCCGGCCGCACAATCAAGGCCGTGATCCCCGGAGGCAGCTCGGCCAAGGTCCTGCGCGCCGGCGACCGCTTCAAACTGAAAGACCGCGAAGTCTCGCTCGAGGAAATTCCGATGGATTTCGATTCGCTGGCCGCGGCCGGCTCGATGGCCGGCTCCGGCGGCGTCATCGTGCTCGACGATTCGCGCGACATGGTCTGGACGCTGAATAACATCAACGAGTTCTACGCCCACGAGAGCTGCGGCCAGTGCACCCCCTGCCGCGAAGGCTCGCTCTGGATGAAAAAGATCACCGACCGGATGTTGTTAGGCGGCGGCGTCACGCAGGACCCGGCGACCCTGAAAAACGTGGCCGACAACATCGCGGGCCGCACCATCTGTGCCTTCGGCGAAGCCTGCGCCTGGCCGACGCAAAGCTTTCTCGAGAGATTCCCCGACGAATTTGCCGCTCGCGCGCAGAAGCCGGTCCCGCCGCCGCTCCCACCCGAGTACACCCCAGGCGAATTGATCGCCGAAAAAGAAATTCCAACCGTCGCCCTCGCCCACGACCCCGGCTGGGACAAAGCCGGCGCCGCCGGAATGGTATGAATCAGGAAGGCAGGAAAACAGGAAAGAATTTGCGGAATCGCGACCTGACGCAGCGTGTCATTGGCGCTGGAGTTGCGGTTCATCGTGCGCTCGGCCCGGGCTTTTTGGAATCATTTTACGAAGAAGCGCTCGCAGTAGAATTCGCGCTCTCCGGCATTGCGTTCGTTAGGCAAAAGCCGATTTCGCTTTTTTATAAGGATCATCAGATCGGGGGGCATCGTCTCGATTTCCTCGTCGAAAATTTGCTCGTGGTGGAACTGAAGGCGATTCGCGCCCTCGAAGACATCCACTTCGCAATCGGTCGTAGTTATCTGAAGGCGACAGCGCTGCAGGACGGCCTGCTGCTGAATTTCGCAACCACGCCCTTAACAATTAAACGCTTCTGTCGCGAGTCGCCGGCGACCTCGAACAACGATGAGATCATCCTCTAGTTTTCCTGCTTTCCTGCTTTCCTGATTCATTCATGCCCGATCCAATCTCAACGATGGTGAATGTCCAGATCAACGGCGTCTGGCACGAGTTCCCCAAGGGCACCCGCCTGATCGAGGCCTGCGAAGAGGCCGGCAGCTACGTGCCGCGCTATTGTTACCACAAGAAGCTCTCCTCGCCCGGCAATTGCCGGATGTGTCTGATCGAAATGGGCATGCCGAGAATGGGCCCCGATCGCAAACCGGTCCTCGGCGATGATGGCAAACCGGAGATCAACTGGATGCCGCGTCCGCAAATCTGTTGCGCTACCGATGTCTCCGAAGGCCTCGGGGTTCGGACCCATTCGCCACTCGTCGAGGAATGCCGCCGCGGGGTGATGGAATTTCTCCTCATCAATCATCCGCTCGACTGCCCAATCTGCGATCAGGCGGGGGAATGCCGCCTCCAGGAATTCAGCGTGGAATACGGCCGGCAGGATTCGCGTTTCCTCGAGAACAAAGTGAAGAAGCCGAAAAACGTCCAGATCGGCCCGCGCGTCGCGCTCGACGATGAACGCTGCATCCTTTGCTCGCGCTGCATCCGGTTCTGCAAAGAGATTGCGCACGACGACGTTCTCGGGTTCATCGACCGCGGCAGCCACACCGTCCTCACCGCCCATCCGGGCAAGCGATTGGAGAACAATTATTCGCTTAACACAGTCGACATCTGCCCGGTCGGCGCCCTGACCTCGGAGGATTTTCGTTTCAAGATGCGGGTCTGGTTTTTGAAGGAAACGAAGAGCTTTTGCACGAGCTGCGCGACCGGCTGCAACACCGTCATCGGCTCGCGCGAGAGCGTGATCTATCGCCAGACCCCGCGCGAGAACGACGCGGTTAATTCCTCTTGGATGTGCGACTACGGTCGGCTCAATTTCGATTACCTGCAAAGCGATCGCCGGCTCCTCGAGCCGCTCGTGCGCGAGAACAACGTGCTCCAGCCCGTGACCTGGAAACACGCCATCGAAACCGTGGCCGCACAGCTTAAACCACAGGCCGGCTGGCAGACCGCCATCCTCGCCTCCGGCCGGATGACGAACGAAGAACTCTGGCTCGCCGGGCGGCTCGCGGAATTGTTAGGGGTGACGCTCATCGACATCGTCCCGCGCACCGGCGAGGGCGACGACATTCTGCTCAGCGCCGACCGTAACCCGAACACGAATGGCGCGCGCCTCCTCAAGATCGGGTCCGGCACGGGCGAAGGCTTGCAACAGATCAAGGAAGCGATCTGGTCCGGCCAGATTCGCGCTCTGATTTCGTTAGGCGAAAATCCGCTTCGGATCGGAGTCACGCTCGAGCAATTGGAAAAGCTGCCGGTTTATGTCTTGCTCGACCTGCTCTTGAATGAAACGACCGGGTTCGCCACCGCCGTCCTTCCGTCGTTAGGCTTCGCCGAAAAGCGCGGCTCGATGATCAATGGCAAGGGCCGCCTGCAACGGCTCAATCGCGCAGTCCGCGGTCCGGGCCAGGCGCGCGACGACTGGGAGATCTTGCGCGACCTGATTCAGGCCCTTTCCGGCGGCAACGGCATTTACACGATCGAAGACGTCTTCCGCCAGATGAGCGAGGCGGTCCCGGAGTTGAAAGGCCTGACTTTGAGTCGGATCAGCGACCTCGGCGTGCAGGTGATGGAAACCGATCGCTCACCAAATCCACCGGGCGAGCCATCGGAAGAAAAGGTGCGCGAACGGGAAAAGGAGAAGCACCCGCAATGAGGACGAGGCGCAACACAGGCGTCCTCGCCTCTTCATCGGCCGGGCGCCTCGCCCGACGTTTCATGCAGTGTAGGCGAGACGCCCGCACCACTAACAGCCGGGACGGCTGTGTCACGCCATGACCTTCTTCGTCCTCACCTCGCTTTTGAAGATCATCGGGATCGTTTTCCTGATCATTCTGCCGATGGTCTCCTACGCCGTTTACGCCGAGCGTCGGGTCAGCGCCCTGATTCAGGATCGCCTTGGTCCCAATCGAGTCGGGCCAGCCGGGCTTTTCCAGCCGGTGGCCGACGCGATGAAGTTCATCCTGAAAGAAGATTTCACCCCGGCGCACGTCAACACCTTTTACTATTGGCTCGCGCCCTGTCTCGCGATGGTCCCGGCTATCATGACAATCGCCGTCGTGCCCTTCGGCAGCACGCTCTTCGGCGTGCCGATGGTGATCGCCGACATCAACGTCGGGGTCCTTTACGTCTTCGCCATCGCGTCGTTAGGCGTTTACGGGATCGTCATCGCCGGCTGGTCCTCGAATTCAAAATATCCCTTCCTGGGCGGGGTCCGCTCCAGTTCGCAGATGATTTCCTACGAGCTGTCGTTAGGCCTGGCCGTAATCCCGATCTTTCTCCTCGTCGGTCAGCTCCGCCTCACGACCATCGTCCGCTATCAGATCGAGAACGGCTGGATGATCGCGCCATTCATCGGCCACTGGGGCGACATTTGGAAATGGCTCCTCGCCATCCCGATGTTTATTTCCTTCGTCGTTTTCACGATCGCGATCTTTGCCGAGACGAACCGGCTCCCATTCGATCTCCCGGAAGCGGAAACCGAGCTGGTCGGCGGTTATCACACCGAATACAGCTCGATGAAGTTCGCTCTCTTCTTTCTCGGCGAATACGCCGCCATGATTACCGGCTCGGCCATCATCGTGACTCTCTTTCTCGGCGGCTGGCACCTGCCAGTCCCGTGGTGGAATCACGCCCACGGCTTTCACTGGCTCCTGATCGACGGCTCGTTAGGAGGCTGGCGCGGCGTGCTCGGTGGGCTCTTCAACATCTTTTGTTTCTTCGCCAAAGTAACCGTGCTCCTTCTCTTCTTCATCTGGGTGCGCTGGACCCTGCCGCGGTTCCGTTACGACCAGCTCATGCGCCTGGGCTGGGTTTTCTTTTTCGAAATCGCGCTCGTGAACATTTTTATCGCCGCAATCATTGTCGCTTACATGCCGAAATGAATTGGACAGGATTAACAGGATTTTCAGGATTAGGCGCGAAGCGCGATGGCGTGTTCGCATGTCTTCTTCTGAATCCTGTTAATCCTGTAAATCCTGTCTGATTTCCCCATGGCCATCACCGTTCGACGTCCAAACCTGAGCTGGTCGGAGAAGGTTTACCTTCCGGCGATACTGAGCGGGATGGCGATCACCTTGCGCCATCTCAAGAACATGCTCACCGGGCAGACGAAGGTGACGATGCAATACCCCGAGCAAAAGTGGGATAGCCACCTGCCCGAACATTATCGCGGCGCGCCCGCCCTGGTGAAGGACGAAAAGGATCGGGTCCGCTGCGTCGCCTGCCAGCTCTGCGAGTTCATCTGTCCGCCGCGCGCGATCAAGATCGTGCCGGGCGAAATTCCGTTAGGCGACCGCTTCGCCAAGGTGGAGAAATATCCGGAGGAATTCGACATCGACATGATCCGCTGCATCTACTGCGGGATGTGCGAAGAGGTCTGCCCGGAACAGGCGATTTTCCTGCGCAAAGACTACGCCATCACCGGCTACACGCGCGATCAGATGGTGCACGACAAGGAAAAGCTGATCGAGATCGGCGGCACCCTGCACGGGCTGGTTTTGAAATGGAACGAGAAGAAGTAAGGACTGGAGTAATGGAGTGTTGGAGTAATGGAGTGTTGCTCAGGGAGCGCACTCTTCCACTACTCCATTACTCCATTACTCCATTACTCCATTGACCCATGTCACCCGTCTTCTTCTGGATCGCTTCGGCCTTGATGCTGATTTTCGGCGCCGCGGTGATCATCAACCGCAACCCGGTGGCGAGCGCGCTGAGCCTGGTCGTTTCCTTTCTCGGGCTGGCCGCGCTCTTCATGTCGCTCGATGCCTTTTTCATCGGAATCATTCAGGTCCTCGTCTACGCCGGCGCGGTCATGGTGCTGTTCCTTTTCATCATTATGCTGCTCGATCTGCGCGCGGAAGAACGGCGCCGGATCAATTTCGTCGCCTTCGCCGGCGGGGCGGCCGTCGCCATCATCTTTTTCGGGCAACTTTATTTGGTGATCGGCCACTTGCGGGCAGCGAAACTTCCCTTCCCGGCACTGCCGGCGGCGCCGGCCGATGACGTGCACAGCGTCGGACTTTTGCTTTTCGGCAATTACAACCTGCCATTTCAAGTCATCGGGGTGCTGCTCGTGGTGGCGACCATCGGGGTGATCGTGCTGAGCAAGCGGGAGCTGCGCTGAGATGGTGACGCTGGGCGATTATCTTTTTGTCAGCGGGTTGCTCTTCACGCTCGGCTTCGCCGGCGTCCTCCTGCGCCGCAACATCATCATCATTTTCATGTCGCTCGAGCTGATGCTGAACGCGGCCAACCTCTCACTCGTCGCCTTCTCGCGCTTTCGGCTCGACGCGGCGGGTCTGCCTAACTATCACGGACAGGTCTTCGTTTTCTTCATCATCACGGTGGCGGCGGCCGAGGTGGCGGTCGGGCTGGCCATCATCGTCGCGCTCTACCGCGCCCGGCGCACGACACGCGTCGAGGATATCAGCATGCTGAAATTTTGAAATGACCACCGCGAATGGAAGCAGTCGGCCGGGTAGCGCACACGTCCACGTGTGCTGGCGACGGTGTTTCACCGTGGCGAACTTTCCTTGCACCGAACGCCATCAGCCCGCGTCGCG
>DATBDG010000089.1:0-30415 GCA_036270055.1 Chthoniobacterales bacterium | reverse complement strand
GCGCGATTACATCACCAAGCCGATTGATGTCGACCAGTTCTATCAAGTGATGGAACAGACCGCCTCGAGCAGGGAAAAGTGTGCGGTTACCTAACGAGGCGGTGACGCCTCACGGCGGCGACGGCCCGGCACCGACGCGCTCTCTAAAACCGCGGGGCAGTGGCGCAGATGCTGCTTTTTTACCGGTGAGCTCTTTTGAGCGAACCCCAAAATCGCTTTGCCCAAACGAAAGAAAATCATCGTCTTCACCGTCCTCCTCGCGCTCGCCTGGAGCGGCGCCATTGCCTTCGGCCTGCGGACCCTGCTTGCTTACGAAGCCACGCCCGGCGCGGTCGGACTCCTCGCGCAAACTTGGCCGAAAAAATCGAGCATTCGGCGAACTCCGGGCCAGCCGACCCTGGTGATGCTGGCCCATCCGCGTTGCCCGTGCACGAGCGCAAGCATCGACGAACTGGCGGAGCTGCTCGCCCATACTCACGGGAAAGTGAATTCCTATGTGCTGTTCTTGAAACCCGAAGAGCGGGACTGGGCGGAAACTTCTCTTCAGCGCGCGGCTGCCGCCATCCCCGGGGTAACTGTTCTCTCCGATCCAGACGGCGCCGAAGCCAAACTTTTCGGTGCCCAAACCTCCGGACATACCCTGCTTTTTGATGCAAATGGCCACCTTGTTTTCAGCGGAGGCATCACTGGATCGCGCGGGCATGCCGGTGCAAATGCGGGTGAGAACGCGCTCGTCGCGTTGCTCAACGATCAGCCTGCCGAACGCTCCGCGACTCTGGTGTTTGGTTGTTCGCTCAGCGGGGGCGAGCAAAAGAGTGGAGGCCAATTGACATGTCGCAAATAAGCATCGGCTTCGAACGAGAAGCGGCCTCGGCGGAACGCGCCGATCAGTTGTTTCGGCAGCATCAACAGGAAATCTATCATAAGACCGATGCGCTCTTTGCGCGTCTCATGCTCGCGCAATGGGTTGCCGGAATCATCGCCGCGCTCGTCATTTCTCCGCAAACCTGGAACGGACAAACGAGCCAGATTCACATCCACGTTTGGGCGGCAATTTTCCTGGGCGGCGCGATCACGGTCTTTCCGATTTGGATGACGCGCGTTTTTCCCGGCGCGGCGATCACGCGCCACGTCATCGCGGTCGCTCAGATGCTCATGTCGGCCTTGCTCATTGGTCTGAGCGGCGGACGCATCGAGACGCATTTCCATGTTTTCGGCTCGCTCGTAATTCTGTCGTTCTATCGCGATTGGCGGGTCCTCATCCCGGCCACCCTGGTCGTGGCGCTCGATCACTTCGTGCGCGGGATTTATTGGCCCTACTCAGTCTACGGGGTTCTCGCCGCCAGCCCCTGGCGTTCGATCGAACATGCCGCCTGGGTCATTTTCGAAGACGTATTTCTCGTCATCTCATGCGCGCGCAGCGTCAGCGAAATGCTCTCGATCGCCAATCGCACCGCGGCCTTGGAAGTGAGCGAGCAGAATTTCCGGCAGATTTTTGAGGAAGCACCGATCGGAATGGCCGTGGTCGGATTGGATGAGCGCTTCCGGCAGGCGAACGCCGCGTTTTGCACAATGGTGGAATATTCGGAGGAAGAATTGCGCGATCGGACCCCGCTGGACCTGACCGATCCCGAGGATGTCGCGCTCAGTCGCCAATTAGCCAGCGCGATGTTCGAAACCGCCGGAAGCCATCGGGTTGAGAAGCGTTATCGCCGCCGGAACGGCGAGGTGATTTGGTCGACTCGCACCGGTTGCATGATTCGCGATGAAGCGGGCAAGCCGCGCCATGCCTTGATCATGGTCGAAGACATTTCGGAACGAAAACGTGGCGAAGAAGCCCTGCGCGAGGCGAAGGAGGAAGCCGATCGCGCGAATCGTGCCAAGAGCGAATTTCTCTCCCGGATGAGTCACGAGCTGCGCACGCCGCTCAACGCCATCCTGGGATTTGGCCGGCTTTTGGAGCGACAAAGCGCGAGCGAGACGCAGCGCAACTACGCCGGGCACATTACGAACGCCGGCCGGCATCTGCTCGACCTGATTAACGAAGTGCTCGACATCAGCCGGATTGAGGCCGGCGGTCTGCAACTTTCGCTCGAGCCAGTTTGTGTCGCCGATGCGGTCGCCGAGGCGGTCGATTTGATGCGACCGCTCGCCGCGGAACGGCAGATCTCAGTGGAAGTCGCTCCATCCCAAGATCCGGTGCTTTACGTTCTGGCCGATCGCCAACGCCTGAAACAAGTGCTGCTGAATCTGCTTTCAAATGGGGTGAAATACATCCCGGTGGGCGGCGCAGTGGGCATCTCCGCTACTCTCGATGGCGCGGAAAACATTCGCCTCACTGTGAGCGACAACGGGCCCGGGATTGCGCCGGAAAAGCTCTCGCGCCTCTTCACTCCTTTTGATCGCCTGGGCGCGGAATTTTCCTCGATTCAAGGCAGCGGCCTGGGGCTGGCGCTTTGTCGGCGGCTGATGATTGCGATGCAGGGCACGATCACGGTCGAGAGTAGCGTGGGCGGCGGAAGCAGGTTTTCGATTCATCTTCCGCGCACCGAATCGCCGCTCGTGCGCGGCGCGGTCGGAAAGCGGTTAATGACCGACCGCCTCGCCCTCTCCGACCTCGGCCGGCAGCGCACTATTCTTTACATTGAAGATAATCTTTCCAACCTGACCCTGATCGAAGAGATGCTCCAGGAACAACCGGGCATAAAGCTGCTGACTGCGATGCAGGGTAGCATTGGCCTCGACCTGGCCCGGCGCTCTTCGCCCGATCTGATCCTGCTCGATTTGCACCTGCCCGATTTGCCGGGCTGGGAAGTGCTCGCCCAGTTGCAGGCCAGCGAGGCGACGCGCCAGATTCCAATCATCGTGATCAGCGCGGATGCGACTTCGAACCAGATCGAGCGCCTGATGAATGCCGGCGCCCGCGCTTATCTGACGAAGCCGCTCGATGTGGCGGAGTTTTATCGCGCCTTGGAAGTGGCCAGCCCCCGGCCGGAAGAATGCGTTGCAGCCTAACGATGAGCGCCACACCTTTGCCTGATCCTGGGACCGCGGCGGGCCCTCCGTCCCTGCGACTGGGCCGGTTCAGCCAATTCGCCAAAATGAAAATCCTGGCGATCGATGATGAACCCGCCAACGTGGCGCTGCTCGAAGTGATCCTGAGCGAGCAGGGCTATGCGCGAGTGGAATCGGTGACCGATTCACGAGCTGCGCTCGAAGCCTTCCGAACCTTCAAGCCCGACCTGGTCCTGCTTGATTTGATGATGCCGCACCTCGACGGCTTCGCCATTCTGGAAGCGCTTCGCTCGGAATCGGAGGAAATTTTTCTCCCGGTCATCGTGCTCACCGCGGATGTAAACGAGGGCACCAAGCTGCGCGCTCTGGCCGCGGGAGCTTCCGACTTTCTGCTCAAGCCATTCGATGAAGTGGAAGCATTGTTGCGCATCGGCAATTTGCTCATGATGCGTCATCTCTACGTCCAGCTCGACACGCAACGCGCGGCTTTTGAAGATGCGCTCCAGGCGCGCGCCCTGGAACTGCGCGAAGCACAATCCGCCTTGGAAAAGTTTATCGGGGTGGTCCGCTAGACCGGCGAGATTCATCGCCTTTCGTTAGGCCAGGCGCCCTCGCCTTCAGACAAGAAAACTGTTTTCGGCGAGCCGGAGCGGCGGTTATAGGAAGGCGTGCTGAATTATATCTGGCTTGCGCTCGTGCTCCTCGCGGTCGCGATCGGCGGCTGGAACAATCACCTCAAGGAAGTGACCGACGGCGCCTTCGACGGCGCGAAAACCGCGGTCACGATCGCGCTCGGCTTAATCGGGATCATGGCGCTTTGGCTTGGGGTGATGCGGTTGGCGGAACGCGCCGGGCTCATTCAGAAACTGGCGCGCGGTCTGCGGCCAGTCATGGTGCGGCTCTTTCCGGGCGTGCCTAACGACCACCCGGCGATGGGCTCGATGCTCATGAACATGGCGGCCAACATGCTCGGGCTGGGCAACGCCGCCACTCCGCTCGGGCTGCGCGCGATGCGCGACCTCGAAACGCTCAACCCGCATCCCGGCACGGCGACGAATGCGATGTGCACCTTTCTCGCGATCAACACCAGCTCAGTGCAGTTAATTCCGACGACCGCGATCGCCATCCTGGTCGCGGCCGGCTCGACCAATCCGACCGCGATCGTCGGCACATCGCTCCTCGCCACGTTGTGCGCCGCGACGGTCGCGATCGTCACGGTGAAGCTGCTCGAAAAACTGCCGTGGTTCCGAGTTGGAGCCGGGGGCGTTGACCCCGGCCGCGCGTCGGATGCCGCCAGAAATTCAACACCGCCGGTGGAGGGGGAAACGTTGCCTGGCGCGGCCGAAGTCAGCGCCCCTGGCCACAAACTGCCCCTTTGGGGCAGGGGAATGCTCGCGCTGCTGGCGATATTCTTTCTCGCCCTTTTCGTCAGGCAGGTTTTCCCGGAGTGGTTTGGGCTGAGCGCCGGTTCGAGCGCGCCTTCGCCGAGCTATTTCGTGCGAAGCGTGAGCGGGCTTTCGATTCTGGCCATCCCTTTCCTGCTCGCCTTCTTCACCCTCTATGGCGCGCTCTGCGGCCTCAAGGTTTACGACGAATTTGTCGAAGGCGCGAAGGAGGGTTTCGGGGTCATTCTGAAAATCATTCCTTTTCTCGTCACGATGCTGGTCGCGATCGGCATGTTCAAGGGGGCGGGCGGGATCGATCTTTTGGCCCGGGTCCTCTCGCCTATCCTGACTCCGCTCCATTTCCCCACCGATCTCCTCCCGATCGCTTTGATGCGACCGCTGAGCGGCGGCGCCACCCTCGCCCTCTTCACCGACGTGGTGCATCGACTCGGGCCGGAAAACCTCGTCAGCCTGACGGCCGCCACGATCTACGGCAGCACGGAAACCACGTTCTACGTTGCGGCGGTTTACTTCGGCTCGGTCGGGATCAGGCAGACGCGGCACGCGATCCCGGCTGGTTTGCTCGCCGATCTGACCGGGGTCGTCGCTTCGGTGATCATTTGCCGGGCGGTGCTGGGGGGGAATCTGTGAGTCGAGATTCGAGATTCGTGAATCGGACCCGCGCGATCTTCGATGTAACGCTTCACGCTCCCAAAAAAACCCTCGCCATCTCCTCGTCCCATTCTCTATCGTCCGATTTTCCTACATGATTCAACGCGATTACCTCATCATCGGCAGCGGCATCGGCGGGAGCAGCGTCTGCGAAGGCATTCGCCAGTTCGACAAGAAGGGCAGCGTCACTCTGGTCGGCGGCGAGACTTATTACCCTTACAAACGCTGGATGCTTTCGAAGCAGTTCCTGCGCGACAAAACTCCAGCGCTCAAAAAACTTCCCTGTCTCGAGGATCGCTGGTACGCCGCGCACAAAATCGAAACCCGTTTCGGCACGGTCGTGACCCAGTTCAACATCGATCGCCGTCTCGCGGTCCTCGGCAATGGTGAAACGATCGAATTCAAGAAAGCTTGTCTCGCGATGGGCAGCCGCCCGGTGCGGCCGCAGGTCGCCGGGATCGGGCTCGGCAACGTCATTTATCTGCGCACGATTCGCGACGCGCTCGCGTTGCGCGAGATGTCGCACTCGGAAAAGATGGTCGTGGTCGTAGGCGGCGGATTGCTCGCCTGCGAAGTGGCGGCCAGCCTGCGCCAGAGCAAACTAAAGGTCGCGGTCATGCACCGGCACCAGTCGCTCATGAATCGTTATCTCGACCCCGAGACGGCCGCCTGGGTGACGGAGCAATTTGGCAAACACGGCGTGACCCTGCTCATGGGTTCGAGCCTGAACGGCTTTGAAGGCAAAACCGTCCTGCGCAATATCCAGACGAAAAGCGGGGAACGCGTGGCGGCCGGAATCGCGGTCGTAGCCTGCGGCTCGGAGCCGAATCTCGAGATCGTCCGCAACACGCCGCTCTCCGGGCCGCACGGTTCGCCCGTAACGGAGTATCTCGAGACGGAGGAAAAGGGAATCTACGCGGTCGGCGACCTCGCCTTTTATCCCGATCGTCTGATGGGCGGGATGCGCCGGCAAACGCATTGGGAAAATGCGCGCGAGCAGGGGCTCACCGTGGGCGCCAACATCACGGGCAAGAAACGGCAGCGCTACGAGCAGATCCCATATTTTTGGACGGAAATGTTCGACCTGAAATTTGATTTTATCGGCGACTTCAATCTCCCGCCGACCCGGGTGCAGTTGAGCGGTTCCTATGCGAAAGGGCGGTTCGCGCTGCGTTATTTCCAGGGAGAAAAACTGCGCGGGATCCTCCTCTGCCATCACGGCGCGAGCGACGTGGCGGCGGCGAAAAGCGAACTGCGGCAGGCGCTCGGGAAGTAAGCTCAGTCGAATCCGGCGGGCAGTTCCAGCTCCGGGTTGCGCACTTCGACCAGTTTCCAATCCCACGGCTGCCAACTTTCGCGGCGCCAGCGCAGCTCGAACGGAGTCGTGAGGCCGTTGACCCGGCGAATGATCTCCGGCGTCATCTCGGCACCAGCGTCTTTTCCGGCCAGTTCCACCCGGGCGCGCCAGATCCCAAATGGAGGCTCGAGCTGCACGAGCGGGCTCGCGGCTTTGATCGTTAGGCTGGAGAAAAAGCGGAGGGCGAGACGAAGCCGACTCAGGAGGAGCGCGCGGTCGTCGTCCCACTCGTCATGGTAGTCAGCAGCCACGAATTCGCCCGCCGCGGTCCAGTTACGTTTTTCGATTTGACGGAGAAGATGCTCGCTGTGGAGTCGCACCTGCTTTTCCGCCGACCAGAGTTCGGCGAGCCAAAGTCCGAGGAAGAGAGCAATGATGAGCCCGGCGTAAAAGCCGTTCCTGAAAGTCGAGGGCATAACGCGCTCCTTCATGTGCCGACGAGGCAAATCATTTTACGACCGAGCGCGCCTTCGGGCATGAAAAGTGCAGTTTCGGGGGCCCGTCATGCTTTCGGTTGGCGCGTTTTTCCTCATTTGCTGCGGAATTTTTGGCTCGGTTTGGTGGGCTTGCGTGAACGATACCAAGGAATCCTAGATAAACTCTCACGACATGCTCAATCACGCTGATTTGAAATGGCTGGCCGCCAATACAACGGCGCTCAACGGCCTTCTCCAACAGGTCTCGCATAGCGCCGATCAGGCCCGGAAAAACAACGGCAATGGGCAGAACCTCGACCTGATTGAGGAGCAGGTAGGGAGGGCGTCACGCCTGTCGCAGTCGATTTTCGATCGGGTCACGGCCCGCATCCTCGCCAGCGCGGTGAGCGACGAGAACGGAGCGGCCAGCGCCGCGCCGAAGACGGTTGAGAAGGGGGTCTCTTCCGCGCAGGCCGAAGTGTCGGTCAGGCTGCCGGTGGGAGAAATGGCACTCCCGAAGACGACGGCGGCCGTTCCGCCGATCCGCAACCCCAACGGGGAGCGCGAACTGATCCTGCTCGTGGACGATGATGAGGACATTCTCACTGGCACAGGCGACATGTTGGACTTCGAGGACTATCGGGTTCTGACCGCGAAAGATGGGTTCGAGACGCTCGAGATTTATCGCCAGATGGGAAGAAAAATCGACCTCATCATCCTGGATTATTTTCTCCCGGTGATGGATGGCGACGCGGTTTTCGACGAATTGAAGGCGATCGATCCCGACGTGCAGGTGGTGCTGAGCAGCGGGTTTCACGAACATGCTCGGCTCGGAAGCATGCTCGCGCGCGGTCTGCGGGGCTTCATTCCCAAGCCCTACACGCACGAAAAACTGATGGAACAGTTGCGCCTGATCCTCGACGCCTAACGATCGACGGCAAGAGCGTCCAGCTCCCTGTTTCTCCTCAGGAATTCGCCTCCGCTGGCATCAATTTAGCTTTTATGGGGGGCACGCTCCATGGCTCGCATCGACGCTTTCTTCAAACTCATGGCCGAGGAAAAGGCTTCCGACCTCCATCTCTCGACCAACAACGCGCCCATGCTCCGCATCAATGGCGACCTGGTGCGGGTCGATTATCCGCCACTCCAGAACGACGAGCTCAAGGCCATGGTCTACGAGATCGCGCCCGAGGAAAAAATTAAGATTTTCGAAGAAACCTACGATGTCGATTTTGGCTACGAAGTTCCCGGGGTGGCGCGTTACCGCGCCAATTTTTTCCAGCAAAAATACGGCATCTCAGCCGTTTTCCGCCTCATCCCATCCAAGATCCTGACGGTCGAGGAGCTCGGTCTGCCGCCAGTTCTAAAAAGATTCCCGCTCCTCAAGAAAGGCCTCATCCTCGTCACCGGCCCGACGGGTTCGGGCAAGTCGACCACCCTGGCCGCGATGATGGATTACGCCAACCTCCAGCGTCACGACCACATCATCACGGTCGAGGATCCGATCGAGTTTGTGCATCGCAGTCAGAATTGCCTCGTCCAGCATCGCGAGGTGGGCGCTCATACCCGCTCCTTTGCCTCTGCTCTGCGCGGCGCGTTGCGCGAAGATCCCGACATCCTGCTCGTGGGCGAAATGCGCGACCTCGAGACGATCGAACTCGCCCTTACGGCCGCTGCCACCGGTCACCTGGTTTTTGGAACGCTCCACACTTCCAGCGCCGCCAAAGCGCTCGACCGCGTCATCGATGTCTTTCCGACCGATCAGCAAAATCAGATTCGCGCCACCCTCGCCGAGTCGCTCAAGGGCGTGATCGCGCAGAACCTCTTCAAGCGAATCGATAAGCCGGGCCGTCTCGCCGCGCTCGAGATCCTGGTGGTCGACACCGCCATCGCCAATCTGCTGCGCGAAGCCAAAACCCACCAGATCCCGGGCATGATCCAGGTCGGCAAGAAGAAGGGCAATCAGCCGCTGGACGACGCGATCATGGATCACCTGCGCCAGATGCGTATTTCGCCCGAGGAAGCCTACGACAAGTCGATCGACAAAAAGAAATTCCGTTCCTTCCTCAAGTCGCCGCCTACGGACGATTTTGAAGAATAGAAGTTTCCCAAGATGAGAGCGCCCGACCTCGACCGCATCCTGTCTGCCATGCTGAAAACTTACGATGGCATTTCCGACCTCAATTTTACGGTCGGTCGTCCCCTCCAAGTGGAGGATTTCGGGGAACTCAAGCCCGTCTTTGTCGATCCCCCGATCGAACACCTGACGCCCTACCAGACGGAACAGATCTCGCTCCTGCTCATGCAGGGGAACCGGCGCCTGATGCAGGATTATGTGGCCGATGGCTCTTGCGATGTCAGTTACACCCTCAGCAACGAGGCGCGTTTCCGGGTCAACATTTTTCGCCAGCAGGGCAATTTCTCGATCGTGATGCGCAAGCTGCAGGCCGATGTTCCTTCGATCGCGAGCCTCGGCCTGCCCTCCATCCTCGAGGAGATCGCGAAAGAAAAAACCGGCCTCGTCCTGGTCACGGGCGCGACCGGGAGCGGCAAAACGACGACCCTCGCCGCCATCTTGAATGAAGTGAACGAGAAACAATCGGTCCACGTCGTGACCTTAGAAGACCCAATCGAATTCATTCATCTGCACCAGCGGGCCACCTTCAATCAACGCGAGCTGGGGCACGACTTCGACACCTATCCCAACGGCTTACGCGCTGCTCTCCGCCAGGCGCCGAAGATGATTCTCGTCGGCGAAATGCGCGATCGGGCCACGGTTGAGATCGCGCTCATGGCCTCCGAGACCGGCCATCTTGTCCTCAGCACCCTCCACACCGTCGATGCCGGCCAGTCGATTAACCGCATCCTCGGTCTCTTCTCCCTCGGGGAAGAGAAACAGCTCCGGCTCCGCCTCGCCGACAGCCTCCGCTACGTCGTGAGCCAGCGGCTCGCGCCCAAGGTCGGTGGCGGGCGCCAGCTTCTCACCGAGATCATGGGAAACAACCTGCGCACCCGTGAAACCATCGCGCTGGGCGAAAATGAGGCCCGCACCTTTTACGATATCATCGAGGCCAGCTCCCCTTTCGGCTGGGGCACCTTCGACCAATCCATTCTCAGCGCCTACGAAGCGGGCACGATCAGCGAAGAGACCGCCAACGTCTTTGCCTCCCGCAAAGGCCGGGTCACCCGCGGGCTGGATCTCATTCAGAAAATGCGCGGGATCGACAAGGATTTCGATGACACCGGGCTGCGGCTCGACCTGCCCGCCAACGCGTTTCGTTAGGCCAGAAAATGAAAACCGCTTCCGACCAAAACCTCTTCGATCTCGGCGACCAGACGGCTCTCGTCTGCATCGATCATCCACAATATCAGAAGATGGTCGTAGCCCAGTTGACCGATCTCGCCTACAAGGTGCACCTCGGCCTTTTCGAGGAAGACGTCCTTCTCAAGCTCGCGACCTACAGCTACAACGTCGTCGTCGTCTACGAGAACTTCAAAGGCGCGCGCGCGGATGAGAATCCAATTCTGCGCGAGCTGATGAAGCGATCCGGCTCCCTGCGGCGGGAGCATTTCGTCATCCTCCTCAGCCATCGCTGCGCCACGAACGATCCCCTGACTGCCTTCGCCCAGAGTGTCGATCAGATTATCAACATCTCGGACCTGAGCAATTTCACGCCGGTTCTGCGGCGCGGTCTGGCCCAGTATGGCGATCTTTACGCGCCCTTTCGCCAGACGCTCGAAGCCGCTCGGGCGCGATAAAGCCGGCTTCTCGGCGCGCGAAGTTTTAAGGAAAGCCGGTTGCGGTGTCGCGATCGCCCATGGTAGTTTCGCGCGGCGCCGCCATGAAGCTCGTTCAATGGGTTCGTTTCAACTGGGAATTAGACAAATTGCCGGCCCTCGAAGCCCTGCTTCCCGAGCATTATCATTTCGCTTCGGTCCGGCCGGCGGAGGAGAAAGAATTGCGCGCACTCATCGCGCGCTCCTTCGCGCACGATTCCTCCTGGGGCGACGCGATCCATGAGGTCAACGCCCTTGTCACGGGCTGGCTGGAGCGGGCCTTCGATCCGGAAAAATCGGGGCTCTGCCTCGGGCTGCGGCATGGCGCGCGCATGATCGGCGCGGCCATCCTCGTGCCCGATCCGACGGCGGAAGATCACCTTGCCCCCGGCCCCTGCGTGCAGATGGAGTATCGCAATCGGGGTCTTGGGACCGCCCTGCTCGGGGAGTCGCTCCGGCAGTTGCGAGAAGCAGGGCTCACCCGCGCGGTCGCGGTTGCGAAAAGCAACGGACCGGTGGCGCGCTATCTCTACCCGAAGTTCAACGGCACGCTCGTGCCCGGCACCTCGCCTCTCCTCGCCGCCTGATCGTTAGGATCCGGGACCCGCCCACGACCTCGTCCGGAGGATGCCGCGCCTGGAGGGACGGGCGCAGTCCCGTCCCCGATTCAGAAACACGGACGCCACGCGGGCGTTCCTCCACCAATAGGCCCGCTGCCTAACGAATGATCCCGCGTTCACTTTCCTCAATGAAACGGATGATCGTCTGCACTTCCTCGCTCTGGCCGAGCTTTTCTCGCAGGGCCCCGAGCGCCTGGGCGGTGTTAAGGTTCCCGCGGTAAATGAGCCGAAAGGCCTCCTTCACCGGCTTGATCTTTGCCGGCGGAAAACCGGCCCGCTCCAGCCCGACCTGATTAATCCCGCGCACTTCCGCCGGGTTACCGTCGGCAATCATGAAGGGCGGAACGTCCTGCACGATCTTGGAGCACCCGCCGGTGATGGCGAAGCGCCCCACGCGGCAGAACTGGTGCACGGCCGTCAGCCCCCCGATGACGGCGTGGTCGCCCACCTGGACGTGCCCGGCGAGGGTGCCGTTGTTCGAGAAAATGACCGCGTCACCGACCGTGCAATCATGCCCGATGTGGGAGTAGGCGAGAAAATTTCCCCCGCTCCCCACGCGGGTTTTGCCGCTCCCGGAAGTGCTGCGGTTGATCGTGACGAACTCGCGGAAAGTGTTGTCGTCGCCGATCTCCAGCCAGGTCGGCTCGCCGCCATACTTCAGGTCCTGGGTTTGCTGCCCAATCGAGCAGTAGGCGTAGAATTTGTTTCCGCGCCCGGCCCGGAGCGGACCGCTGAGGGTGACATGATGCTGGAGCCAGCAATTTGCGCCTAACGAAACCTGCGCGGCGATGATGCAGTAAGGACCAACGATCGTGCCGGCGCCGAGTCGAGCGGCGGGATCGACGATCGCGGTCGGATGGACCGTGACGTCGCTCATTTATCGAGAAAGGTGAACATCAGTTCGCCTTCCGAGACGACCGCTTCGTTCACCACGCAACGGCACATCGCCTTGGCCAGACGGTTGCCGCGCGATTTCGTCAGCTCGGCGTGGATGAAAAGCGTGTCGCCCGGGAAAACCGGTTTGCGGAATTTCACCCCATCTGCGCTCATGAAATAACCGACCCGGCTCGCGCTTTTGCTGATCCGCATCATGAGGACGCTCGCGACCTGCGCCATGGCCTCGACCTGGAGCACGCCTGGCATGACCGGGTGACCCGGAAAGTGCCCCTGAAAATACGGTTCGTTGATCGTGATCGACTTGATCCCGACACACTTCGTCTCGCCTTCGAAGGAGAGGATGCGATCGACCATCAGAAACGGATAACGATGCGGGAGAATGTTCATGACGGCGTTGATGTCGAGCGCGCCTTCATCCGCCGGGAAATTGCGCTTCGGCAGGAGCGCTTCGGTCGCCGCCTGTGTTTTGGCCAGGGCGCGGGCAAGATCGGTATTGATCCCGTGGCCAGGTTTGACCGCCACGACATGCCCGCGAATCGCGCGGCCAAAAAGCGCGAGATCGCCGATCATATCGAGGATTTTGTGCCTGACGAATTCGTCGGGAAAGCGCAGCGGTTCCTTGCTCAGGACCGATTCTCCCCTAACGACAATCGCGTTTTCCAGACTTCCGCCCTTGATCAAATTTTTCTCCATCAACGGCTGCACGTCCTCGTAGTAAACGAAGGTGCGGGCGGGCGCTATTTCGCTCTCGTAGATCGCCGGGGTGATGGGCGTGGACATGAATTGCGTGAAACGATTTTCCGGTCCGGCCTGAGTGCAGGAGATGCGAAATCCTTCATCCGGCAAAAGCACGAGGAGCGAACCGCTTTTCGTCTCGATCGAGATCGGCTCGCGCACATGAAAGAAATGGCGGGGCGCTTCCTGCGCGACGAGGCCGGCTTTCCGAATCGCTTGGACATAGCCGAGCGCGCTCCCATCGCCGATCGGGGGCTCATTGGCGTCCATCTCGACGACGGCATTGTCGACTTCAAGGGCGGAGAGCGCGGAGAGGACATGCTCGACCGTGTGCACCCGCATCGACCCTTCGCCGATCGTGGTCGCGCGCTCGACCGTTTTCACGTTCGCGATCGTGGCGTCGATCGTCGGTTCGTCCTGCAGATCCTTGCGCTTGAACTTGATCCCGTGATCGGGCGGCGCGGGCTGGATTTTGAGCGAGACTCTGGCGCCGGTGTGGAGGGAAGTGCCGCTCAGGGAAGCGGCTTTGGCGAGGGTGTGTTGAAACTCGGCGGCGGCAGGCATGGCTCGCTACCTAACAGAATTTGGCCGCCGTCGCCAGTCGCCTTGTCCGGAGGTGCTTCACGCTCGCGTTCTCGACGGTTCGCTGTGCGAAGCGCGGGACTAACCTTTTACTTGGTCTCCCTGACGGCCACCCGCAGACTCGCGTCGCCCACAGGGCGACGTCCACAAGGGCCGCGTCAAAAGAATTTGCGCAGGAACAACGCCGCTTCCTCTGAGAGACCCACAATCTTGTTCGTCGCCTGACGATAGAACTTGAAATTCAACTCGGTTTCCGGCCGGCCGTCCTTCCAGTTGGAGAAGGGTTTCAGCTCGCTCCGTCCGAGGCGCCGCCGGACGGCCGCCGTTCGTTTGATCGTGATGCTCACTCGCGGAGTTTGCCGGGCTATGCCGGGTTTCCTTGCCACCGGCTCGACCGAAGTCACAACGCCGCTCGCGATTAACCCCGGCCCGCCCTCGTTCTCGCTCGCCAAAACAAAGATCGGGTCGCCTTTAGCGATCTTTTTGCCCCCATACATCGTCTTTTGCGCGCGGAAGGCGAACGTCTTCGCGCCCGTATTTTTCACCTCTGCCTTGATCGCAAACACCATGTCCTTAGCCACAATGGGAGCTTCATCCTCCCTGGCGAGCATCGCGTCAACAGCCGAGACGAATCCGGGAAGGAAACCGATCTGTTTCCCGGTGTCACACGTCGCCGGCGTGGAATAATCGATCGCGCCACTAAGGGGTCGCGCGTCGCGGTTTCACCGGGATGGCCCGGCGCACTGGGATCGGCGTGGCTTCATCCTGCGGATACTTCTTCGTGCTCGGCCAGATCAGGCGCCAAGGCTGTGACCGCACGGTGGCGGTGAAATCCTTCGCGTTGCCGATCGTGGCCTTGAGGTCCGGGTTCAGGCTCTCGAGCGCGGCGTCCAATTTCGCCGACGCATCGCGGAAGTTAGCCAGGGTGACTGTGATGTTATCGTTTTTCGTCAGTTGATTGCTCAGGTCTTCGATATGGGCGAGCGACTTCGAGAGCGAGCCCTCGGGCGCGGTCAATTCGTTGAGATGTTCGGTGAAGGTCTTGAATTCCCCAAGGGCGAGGGTGAGGGGCGCATTCTCGTCCGTGAGCTTGCTGATGTGTGCGACGGTGTTCTGCAATTCCTTGAAGGTTGCCGTTGCCTGGGTCGCGACGGGTCCGATGATGCCGAGCATCTTCGCGATCGCTTCCGAAAAATCCGGCACGCGATTGCCGATAAAAACCTGGCCCGCCTCCGCCCGCGCGGAATGATCGGTCCCGCCCGAGATGTCGATGGCGGTCTCGCCTAACAACCCAAGCGTCATGAGCCGGACATTGGAGTTTTTGTAAACCAAGGCGGTGCGATCCACTTCGATATCGATCCGCACTTCGAGACGAGGCAGAGCTTCGGCGCCGCCGCTCACGGTGCCGAGGTTGGCCGCGGCCTCGAGGGCGTGGGCCGCATCTTCGCGCGAGACGGGCGAGTTGAGGCTTTTCACCTGCCCGACCTTCCGTCCGGCGAGGAGGACGGGCGCGCCCAGCTTGATCCCGGCCGCATTATCGAAGTAGAGCTTGTAAACAATCAGGGGACGAAACAAGCCCGGCGCTCCGAGCAGGATGAGGATAAAACAGAGGACCGCGACCGTGCTCAGGACGAGCAGGCCGGTCATGATCTCATTTCGTCGCAACTGCATCTTTGCTTCCTTCCAGGATGGGACCCTCGGTACTGCCGCTCAGGAATTGCTGCACGACCGGATCGTCAGAATTTTTAAGTCGCTCGGGCTCGTCGTTGGCGATGACCTTGCCGTGATAAAGCATCGCCATGCGCGTGGCAATGCGAAAGGCGCTGTCCATCTCGTGGGTCACGATCACCGAAGTCACCTTCGAGCGTTCGGTCAAGCTGATGATCAGTTCGTCAATCACCGAACTGATGACCGGATCGAGCCCGGCCGAGGGCTCATCGAAGAGGATCAGCTCCGGGTCCATGACGAGCGCGCGGGCCAGGCTGACGCGTTTGCGCATCCCGCCGCTCAGCTCGGATGGCATCTGAAATTTCGACTCCGCCATCCCGACAAGCTCAAGCTTTTCGTCCACGATCTTGTCGATTTCGGAGGGGGTTTTGCGCGTCAATTCCTCGAGGGGGAGGGCGACGTTGTCGCGCACGTTGAGCGAGCTGAGGAGGGCGGAATATTGATAGACCATTCCAATCCGGGTGCGGACCTGTTGCAACTTGCGCCGGTTCAAACGCGAGATCTCGAATTGCTTGAAGAAAATCTCGCCCGCGGTCGGTTGCAGGATGCCGAGGATGAGACGCAGGATGGTGCTCTTGCCGCTCCCGCTCTGGCCCATGATGACGAGCCGATCAAGCGGCTCGACTTTCAAGGAAACGCCATCGAGCACTTTTTTTCCCGGAAACTCGAGCTCCACATCGCGGAGCTCAACGACATGATGGGGCGCCTCCTTCACGGGAAAAAGACGATGTAGACGATGTTGAAAAGGGTATCGAACCCGATCACGGTCGTGATCGCGGTCACGACGCTCGAAGTGGTGGCGGTGCCGACGCCGGCCGCGCCCCCTTTCACCGTCAGCCCGCGGTAGCAGGCGATCGCGCCGATGAGGAGGCCGAACATGAAACTCTTCAGGATGCCGGTAATGATGTCGCGAATGAGCAAGGCGTGCAGGACAAGATCCTGGAAGTAAACAAACGCGATATTGAAGTAGGCGCGCGAGATCAGCGCGGAAGCAAAGATCGCCGCCATGCTCGAGATCACACTCAGGCACGGCATCAACGCGAAAAGCGCGAGGAGGCGCGGCGCGACCAGGAAACGCAGCGGCCCGATCCCCATCGCCTCGATCGCCTCCACTTCCTCCGAGACCTGCATCGTCCCGAGCTCGGCGGTGAAGGAAGCACCGATCCGCGCCGCGAGCATGATCCCGGTGAGGAGCGGCCCGAGCTCGCGAGTGAACGCGATCGCGACCAGACCGGGCACGAGGCGTTCCGTTCCAAAGCGCTCCAACTGATAGCCGGTCAGCAGTGCCATCGTTAGGCCGAGGAAAAATGAGACCATCGCGACCAGTGGCACCGAGCCGACGCCGGCGCGCTCCGTGTAGTTGAAAAAACTCGCCGCCTTAAAGGGCGCCCGGCCGCGTCGCATCCGGTCGAGGGTTTCCCCGAAGGTGTGGATGATGAACCAAAACATGCTCCCGACCTCGAAGAGCAACGAGCGGCTCTTCTCTCCCACTTCGGCGACGAGATCAGCCGGCGCGGTCGCGATCGTCTCAGCGGCTCCTGGACTCGGCGAAAGATTCGCGGCCATGGCAAGGGGTGAAGTTGCCTCAGTTAGCGCCGGCAGCAAGCGAGGCAAAGAGCCGCCGCACCAAGCCTGCGACCCTTCGCCGCCGAAGATTGACAGCTGCGGCCCGAGAATATTACCTCCGGTATTACGATGAAAACGGTCACGCTCAAAATCCCAGAGAGCCTCGACCTGAGAATCCGGCGAGGGATTGCCCGGCGAAAGGAAACGCGAATCCAATATATGCACCGATTTCTTTACCTCGTCTGGGCCGGTGGTTTCCTGCTTGCCGGCACCGTCATCGCGCAGCAGAAAGAGCAAGCAATGAAATTCGGCATGGTGATGCATGGCGGCGCGGGAACGATCGAGCGCAGCGAGATGACGCCCGAGAACGAAAAGGCACATCGCGATGGAATCGAGCAGGCGCTCAAAGTCGGTTACGGCATTCTCCAGCGCGGGGGCACGAGTCTCGATGCGGTCGAAGCGGCCATTCGCGTGCTCGAGGACAACCCGCTTTTTAACGCCGGCAAAGGCGCCGTCTTTACCCACGAAGGCACGAACGAACTGGACTCTTCGATCATGGACGGCAAGACCCTCAACGCCGGCGCGGTCGCAGCGGTGAAGCATATTCGCAACCCGATCAGCCTCGCCCGGCTCGTGATGGAAAAATCGCCCCATGTCATGCTCACCGGCGCCGGCGCGGAAGCTTTCGCCAGAAAAATGGGGATCAGCCTGGTCGACGAAAAATATTTCTACACCGACGAACGCTGGCAATCGCTCCAGAAGGAAAAGGCGAAGAAGTCACCTGCGCCGACGAGCGAGAAGGATCGGCACGGGACGGTTGGCGCCGTCGCCCTGGATAAGGCCGGAAATCTCGCCGCGGGCACTTCCACGGGCGGCACGACGAACAAGGAATTCGGTCGGGTCGGCGACTCGCCGATCATCGGAGCTGGCACCTACGCGGATAACCAGACGTGTGGCGTCTCCTGCACCGGTGACGGGGAATATTTTATCCGGGCGGCCGTCGCGCACACCGTCTCGGATCTGGTGCAATACAAGGGCATGCCGGTGCGGCAGGCGGCCGAAAGCGCGCTCGCCAATGCGAAGAAACTCGGTGGGAATGGTGGCCTTATCGCGCTCGACAAGGACGGGAATTTTGCCCTGCCCTTCAATACCTCCGGCATGTATCGCGGCACGGTCGATCAGGACGGCAAGATCAGCGTCGAGATTTATCGTTAGGCACGAATTGCTCCTAATCCTGCTCCTGCTCCCTTATTTTCCGGGGAGATTAGGAGCAGGAACACGAAAAGAGGCGGCTACTCCACGATATCCAGGGTCGCGCGTTGCCCGTGCCGGGCCGCGGCACTTGAGAGCAACGCCCGGATCGCCCGAATCGTTTGCCCGTTGCGCCCGATGATCCGGCCGACATCGGTTTGCCGCATCTGCAAACGGAAGACGGTCGTGCGCCCGCTCGGAATTTCCGAGAGCATGACTTCGTCGGGAAATTCGACCAGCTGGCGGATGATGAATTCGAGGAACTGTCTCACGCGCCCGACCTTAGCGACGCGTCTGCGCGTTGTCCAATCCCCCGTCTTGGGGTTTGGGATTGGAGGGAGAGTCCGCCTGAGGCGGATGAGGTTTCCGGTTGTGAAACACGGACGGGACCGCGCCCGTCCCTCCAGCTATTCCGCTGCGGCCGGAGCGGTCTCGGCTTCTGATTCGGTCTCGGCCGGCGCGGCTGCCGCGCGCGCCTTGTTTTTCTTTAGGAGGCTTCGCACGGTGTCCGACGGCTGGGCGCCGCGTGCGATCCAATGCTCGGCCCGATCGAGCTTGAGCGTGCTATTTTCCCCCTCTTTCTTCGGATCATACGTGCCGATGATCTCGATGAATTTCCCGTCGCGCGGGCTGCGGCTGTCGGCCACGACGACCTTGTAACAAGGGCGATTCTTCGCGCCTTCTCTGCGGAGTCTGATTGAAACGGCCATGCTGAAAAGTTGAGAGTTGAAAGTTGCTGGTTAGTCCGCCTCAGGCGGATTGAGAGCCGGAGGGAGGAAACGAATCGCCCAAATCGGCAAAATCGCAAGTCAGCTCTTCATCCGCGACATCTGCGCCATCATCCGCTTCATCTTTCCGGCGTTCTTCATCATTTTGCGCATCTGGTTGAATCGCTGGAGTAAATCGTTCACCTGCGTCACCGTGCTGCCGCTCCCGCGCGCGATCCGCTGCCGCCGCCGAGCGTTCAGGATGTCGGGGCGCTTGCGCTCCTCTTGGGTCATGGAAAGGACGATCGCTTCCGTCCGTTTGATCTGCTTTTCGTCCACATTCAGGTCCTTAATGTTTCCGATGCCCGGCAGCATCCCGAGGATGTTCTCGAGCGGACCGAGTTTCCGCATCATTTTGAACTGCGCGAGGAAATCGTTGAAATCGAAGGAGGCGGTCCGAAGCTTCTGCTCCATCCGCGCGGCTTCTTCCTCGTCGATGGCCTCGGCCGCTTTTTCGACGAGGCCGACGATGTCCCCCATCCCAAGAATCCGGCCGGCTAAACGATCAGGCACGAAAGGCTCAAACTGATCCAGCTTCTCGCCGACGCCGGCGAACTTGATCGGGCGCTGCGTCACCTCGCGCATCGAGAGCGCCGCGCCCCCGCGGGCGTCGCCGTCGAGTTTGGTCAGAACGATGCCGGTGATGCCGAGGGCTTCGTGGAAATGCGTCGCGACGCTCACCGCCTGCTGGCCGGTCGCGGCGTCAGCTACCAGCAACACCTCCTGTGGCTTGAGGTATTCCTTCAGCTGCTTGATTTCCTCGATCAAAACCGCGTCGATCTCCTGACGGCCGGCGGTGTCGAAAATCTGCACGTTCCCGCTCTGCTCCGCGGCCCAATCGAGACTCGCCGCGGCCGAGCGCGTGACATTTTTTTCCTCAGGCGGCGGGGTGTAAACCGGCACCCCAATCTGCCGGCCCAAGGTGGCGAGCTGCTCGATCGCCGCCGGCCGCTGCAGGTCGCAGGCGATGAGAAGCGGGGCGCGCCCCTGCTTTTTTAGGTATGCGGCGAGCTTGGCGGATGACGTCGTTTTGCCGGCGCCGTTTAGCCCCACCATCAGGATGCGCGCCGGCTTGTTCAGGTCGAGCGGCTCGGCATCGCCTCCGAGGAGCGCGGCGAGCTCGTCGTGAAAGATTTTCACGATCTGTTGCCCCGGGGTAACGCTGCGCAGCACTTCTTCGCCGAGCGCTTTCTCTTTCACCCGGGCGACAAAGTTTTTCGCCACCTGGTAATCGACATCCGCCTCCAGGAGCGCGAGGCGCACCTGGCGCATGGCATCGTTCACGTTCGTTTCGCTGATCGAACCATGCCCGCGCAGGTCCTTGAAAATGTCCTGCAGTTTGTCGCCGAGTTGTGAAAACATGAGTCGTTAGGCGGGCGTGTCGCCCGAGCCGGTTCTTTAACACGGAGTGACCGTTCTTTCCACCATCCGCGACGACGCCTCCCCTCCGGCTCGACGGAATCTCGCCCCGCCAATTCAAAGCCACCGATTCGCCAATCGCGCGGCTTCGATTCATGTTGGCTGCGATGATTTTCGCCCGATGAATAATTCCGCGCTCCTTCACATCGTCGAACGCCTCGAAGGCTTTCTGGGCAAGCTTCCGGAATCAATCCAGAAGCCGGTATTGCGCGAGCTCACCCCGCTGAAGGAGCTTTTTCTCCAACAGCGCCCGCCACGCTTCGTCCTCACCGGCCCGCACCCGATGCCGCTGCTCGACTTCGTCTACCGGATCTTTGCCGATGAGACCGACGAGGCGCCCTCGAGGAAAACGCTCACCGGCCTCTACCGCTGGCAAAAAATTTCTCTGGGCGAACACGGCTCCATCCAACTCCTCGACGCCCGCGGGGCGGATGCGGCGGCGCTCGATCTGGTGCGAGAAGCCCTGCGGCAGCAGCCAGCCGACATGTTCTTTTTCCTCCCGGCCGAGCGCGACGCGAAAGTGGCGACCCGCAAAGAGATCGAACGACTCGACAAATTGCTAACGGCGAATGGCGACGGCACCATCGGGAAATTGGTTGAACTGGAGGTTGGGGGATCCACCCCGCTCCTGAGGGAAACGGACGCTCCGGCGATTCGGAGCAGCCTGATCGGTATCTATTCGTTAGGCCCGAGCCTCCGCCGGATTCTGGCGGGGGAATTGCCTAACGAAGCCCGGGTCGAAATGGTGCGGAGCGGCGGCGACCGGGAAGCCCAGGCTGAGATTGCGGAAATGCTCGTCAAATCAACCAGCGCGATCTGCGCCGCGATCGGCGCTCAACCGATTCCGCTGGCGGATCTGCCCATCCTCACCACCCTGCAATTGGTCATGGTTTCCGGCATCATGTACATCAGCGGCCGCGAGCGCAGCATGCGCGCCGCGACCGAGTTTGTCGGCGCCCTCGGGGCCAATGTCGGTCTCGGAATGATCCTGCGTGAAGGGACCCGGGCGGCGCTCAAGTTTTTCCCGGGGTGGGGGAACGTCGTCTGCGGGATGGTGGCTGGTGCCGGCACCTTTGCCATTGGCCGCGCGGCGATGGTTTACTTCATTGAAGGGGCGAGCCTGCGCGACGCCCGCCGCGCCTTTGTGCAAAACAAGAAGAAACGCCTCGCTCTTCCCGAGAAAGAAACGAAGAAGCTCCTCTAGACGCTTCGCTGTGCGAAGCGCGGGGGTGATGTCGAGCGGGCTGACGAGCACTGTTCTCGCGCCTCGCGGGGGGGAGCCGTCCAGAGGGCCGAATAACTTGTGAATAAAACCCGGGATTCGGTGCTAATTGTTCACAGAAATTAGTGAACAAACCGATCCGCTCTCGCGCACCATTGCGCACTCTCTTTCGCCGCCGATGAAGCTTTCGGAAATCGATCGCACCCTGCGCGAAATCCGCGTCACGCCGGTCAAGACGCTGGGCCAGAATTTTCTTCACGACCAGAATCTGGCGCGCTGGGTGGTCCAGCAGGCCGAACTTGCGGCGGGCGATTTTGTCCTTGAAATCGGACCCGGGCTCGGCGCGCTCACCGCCCCCGCGCTCGATGCCGGCACAAGAGTTTTGGCGATCGAAAAGGATGCTCGACTGGCGAATTTTTTGCGCCTGCAATTTGCCGGGCGCGCGCTCGAGATTGTCCATGGTGATGCGCTCGAGTTTGAGGTCGCACAACTCTTTCCGCGCGGCCCGGTCAAATTGTTAGGCAATCTACCCTACTACATCTCGACTCCGCTGCTTCTGCGCTTCCTCCAAACGCCTACTCCCATTACGCTGGCAGTGTTGATGTTACAAAAGGAAGTGGCGGTTCGATTGTCGGCCGGTCCGCGTTCCAGAGATTACGGAGTACTTAGCCTTGTGGTGCAATCACAGTGTCGGGTCGAATTTCTGCGGACGGTGCCGGCGAGCGTTTTCCTTCCCCAGCCCGAGGTCGATTCGGCCTTTGTGCGCCTGAGACCGCGCGCGCCTAACGAGTTGCCGCCGCACGATCGCGGGCGCCTGCTCGCGCTGGTCCGCCGCGGGTTTTCGCAGCGCCGTAAACAGCTTGGCAAGTTGCTCAAGGACGAGGTCGCCGACTGGCCGAGAGCAGCGGCGGAGATCGGCGCGTCGTCCCAGGCGCGGGCGGAGGAATTGTCGCTCGAGCAGTGGATCGCGCTGGCCAATTTCGGTCAGCCAGTGGCCGCCGAGAAGGAGGGAACGAATGCCGCGGAGGCCTTCGCGACTGTCGATCAATTCGACCGCGTGCTTGGCTCCGCGCCGCGCTCCGAGGTGCATGGGAATAACTTGCGGCATCGGGCGGTTCATATCTTCCTTGTCAACGACGCAGGCGAGCTTCTCTTGCAGAAACGCTCGCCCTGGAAAGATCGCCATCCTTTGCTTTGGGATTCGAGTGCCGCCGGCCATGTCAGGGCGGGCGAGGGCTACGATGCGACCGCTGGGCGCGAGCTGCGGGAAGAGCTCGGCGTGACAGCGGAGCTCAATTTGGTGGGAAAATTGCCCGCCTCCGAAGAGACCGGGCAGGAATTTATTCAGCTCTATCGCGGCCGGCACGAGGGGCCGTTTGAAGTGGCCCGGGCCGAGATCGACGCGATCGAGTTTTTCGCGCCGGAAGTGATCGCGCGCTGGATCGGGGAGCGGCCGGGCGATTTTGCACCCGGCTTCCTCGCATGCTGGCGCCTCCACCAGTCCGGAGTGGAGCGCGCCTCATGACAACCGGCCTAACGACGGCGCCCGCCGGACTTGGCCGCTTTTTTCGGCGCCGCCTTCTTGGCGGGTTTCGCGCTCTTACCTTTGGGGGCGGCGAGCGTCGTCCGGGGTGGCAGGTCGCCCATCACCTCGCGGCGATATTTGCGCGCTGCCTTGCGGGCCTGCTCTTTCCCTCCGTAAACGGCGTCACTGAACATCCTGGTGCCAGTCGACGAACCGCGCACGAAGTGCACCTGGAACCCGTGCGTCTGTTTTTTAGCCCGGGGCTTGGTGTCGATGCGCTTGATGTTTTGCTCAGAGTCGGGATTGGATCGTTTCCTCATAATTTTTTGGCCTAACGAGTTGAGCGTAAGGTCAACTTTTCGGTTATGCAAATGAACGCAGGATGATTTTATGATTTTTCGCCGCGCGCCATCGGCGCGGGCACGGGCAGGTGCCAGGCCCGCGCTTTCTCCTCGTAAACGGCGCGCGGAAGAAGGACGTAACAGGGATGGCGCTCGGCCCGCAGCCACCTGATGAGGCCCACGAGCGCGTCCTCCGGCATGGTCGTGCAGCCGGCGCTGGGACGGGCCGGACCGCGGCGGATGTGAAAGAAAATGGCGCTCCCTTCGTTAGGCACGGGCGGATCGGAATTATGCCGGATCTCGACCAGCCAGCGGTAGGCAAAATCGTGGTGCCGCATCTTTTCCTTGGCGAACCAGGGCGGCGGATGGTCCGGGTCATCGATCGTGACAAAACGGTTGTAGTCCGGGCGGGTTGGGTCGTCGATCCAGGCGTCCGCTTTCGTCACCTGATGAAAGGGAAAATCCGCTCCAGCGGGCAGCGTCGGATCGTAGGTGTAGATCTTGCCCAGGCGGAAAACTCCGGCCGGCGCGCGGCCATCGTGTTCTTTTTTGCGCAGTCCGCTTTCGTCCTGGCCGGCGAGGCCGCGACCCCAGGCGAGGCCGTGTTTTCCGAAGAGGACCGGCGTCTCCTCACCGACCGGTCGCCAGGGTCCGTTGCCGGTGCGTTCGAAGCGTTGCAGAACGCCGCGCATCGAATCCCAGTCGGGGGCGAGCCCCACGATCAACTGATCGCAATCGTCCGGCACCCCGGCGGCACAGGCACTGCTGGCGATGAGAAGCGACAATGCCTGCAACCATCGAAGGACCCGTGACATCGGCCAATTTACACATCGCGCCCGGGCGTCCAGTCGCAGCGTGGAGGCGCGGGCGAACGATCCTGGCGCCCGCCCTGTTGCTCGTGACGACCCTCCTCTTCTACGCGCCCGCTTTGCGAAATGGCTTCGTCTGGGACGACCAGGCGCTCGTCTTGCGCGATCCATTCATTCGCAGTTGGCGGCTCATTTGGGAGGGATTTCAGCATTTTCTTTTCACCGACGCGGCCGCCTCGAATTTCTATCGGCCGCTGCAACGCCTCAGCTACGCGCTGGATTACGCGGCCTTTTTTGTTTCACCCTTCGGCTATCATCTTGTCAGCATTCTCTGGCACGCGGCGGCCGCGATCGCGCTCTTTTATTTCGCCGGGGAATTTCTGGTGCGATACGAAATGCAGCCTGTCCGGCGCTGGATGATTGCGTTTTTTGCGGCGCTTGTCTGGGCCATCCATCCGGTCCAAAGCGCGGCCGTTTTTTACATCTCTGGTCGGGCTGATCCGATGGCGGCCGCCTTTGGTTTTGCCGCGCTCTATCTCGGGCTGCGCATGCTGCGGGTCGAGGGAAAGCGAAAATGGGCTTTTGCTCTGGGCGCTGGTCTTTGCTTTCTCGCCAGTGCGCTCAGCAAGGAAATGGGCCTGATATTTCTGCTCCTCTGGCTCATCCTGGTCCTCGCGCAAAGCCGGCGTCAGGCATTGTTAGGCGCGAGCGCGATCGTGGCGGCGGTGTTGGTCGCCTATCTTGGTCTCCGTCTGCCGGCGGCGAAGATTGCGCCGCCCGCACCGAGGCCGCTCCGCCTCACGGAGCGGCCAATTGTCGTGGCACGCGCGGTGGCGGAATACGCCGGGCTGATTGTTTTTCCGTGGCATCTGCACATGGATCGAGATGTCGAGACGCATCCTTTTGGATTTGCCCCGGCGAGCTTGCGCGCCGCCTCCTGGCGCGAACTGCAAACCCTTCTCGGTTGCGCTCTCCTCGCCGCATTCTCCTACGGTCTCTGGCGCGCCCGGCGGGACTCGGCGATCTTTCTCCCGCTCCTGCTCGCGGTTGTCTCTTATCTGCCGGTGAGCGGGCTGGTCACGCTCAACGCCACGGTCGCGGAACACTGGCTTTATCTCCCGAGCGCGTTTCTCTTGCTGGCCGCGGCCAGGAGTGCCGCATCGTTAGGCCAGATGAGCGGGAAAAAACGGGCATGGCGAATTGCCTGCGCCGGCCTGACGATCTGGCTGCTCTTTCTTCCCCTGCGCACCTTCGCCCGCGCTTTCGACTGGAAAGATCAGCGCACATTTCTCACCCGCACGATCGATGAGGGCGGCGATTCCGCCCGGATGCTGATCAATCTCGGCAGTCTGGAGTTGAGCGACGGGCATTTGGGCGCGGCCCGGCGGGCGCTGGAGCGCGCGCTCGAAAAGGAACCGGAGAATCCGCTGGCGCAGCTCAATCTGGCCGCGGTCGAAATCAAGGAGCGCAATTTTGCGGCGGCCCGCGGCCGGCTGAAGAAGATCGTGGAACCGCCCGAGATTCGGGCGCGGGCGGAGGAGAGCCTGGCCGTGCTGGAGAACCGTGAGACCGGGAAGGTGAACACGATTCGTTTGCGGCTGGCGGCGCGGCTCGGGCCGCCGAATTGGGCGATTGAGCAGCGCTACATCAAGGCGCTCGCCGACCTTGGCTATCCGGACCGGGCGATCACCGAGTTGAAGAGCTGCCTCGTGCTTGCGCCCTATCGGGCAGAGAGCTGGCTCATGATGAGCGAGCTGCTGCGCAAGACCGGGCGGCCTAACGAAGCGGCCATCGCCCTGGCGGAGGCGGAAGCGAAGGACGTGCATTTGCATGAGCGACTCGTTGGGCGCGGGGAAGAGAAGGCGGGCTCGCCTCCGTAGCGCTCCTTTCTCTCACGTTTCGCCAGAGGGAAACCTCTAGAGCGCTTCCACGCGCGCGGTTTCGGGGCCGAGGAATTTCATCCCGGCGAGCCAGATGATGCCGGAGAGCAGCATCATTCCCGAGATAACGAAGAAGCCGATGGTCATGTTCGTGTGCCCGGAGATATAGCCGATCGCAGGAAAGGCGAGCGCGTCGCCGAGGGCGTGAATGACAAGGATGTTGAGCGCGAAAGCGGTCGCGCGCACGGACGGGAAGGTGACGTTGGCGAGAGCCGTATTCGACGGGCCCGTATTGAGAAAACCAAAGAAGATTGCGCCGAACAAAAATCCCCAGGCCGCTGGAAAAGGCGTGTAGAGCATCGCGATAAACATTGGCGCGGCAATCAGCATTCCGATTCCGGAAACCGAAAAATAAGATCCGGCATGATGCGCCCGGAGTTTGTCTGCGACGATGCCGCCGGTCAGGGTCGAAAGTAACCCGGCAACGGCCGTGATGAGGCCAAAGATGGCCGTCGCCGAAGGCGGCTGATCGCGATAACGCAGGTAGGCCGAGATCCAAAAGGCGAGGCCGCCGATGGCGAAGGTCATCGCGGTCTGGGCGAGACAATTGATGACGTAGGAGCGGGTGCGGAAGAGGGTAAGATAGTCATCCCAAGTCGGGCGGGCCTGCTTCTGCTGGTCGATGCCACGACCGCGCGGATCGGGTTGGGTGAAACAAAGCAGGCCGAGCAGGAGACCCGGTGGCACGACGAGATAAAAGGCCCAGCGCCATCCGAGGTGGGCGTTGATCAGACCGCCGAGGACATAGCCGAGCGCGCCCCCCACCGGGATGGCGGCGAAGAAAACCGAGAGGACGCGACCGCGCACCTCGAGCGGAAACAGATCCGCCAGGATCGTGGGCGCGGCCGGCCCGTAGCCGCCTTCCCCAATGCCGACCAGGACGCGGGTAAAAAGCAAAATACCAAAGGTGGCGGCGAGACCGGAGGCGCCGCTCGCCATGCTCCAGATGAGGACGGCCGTCCCAACAATGAGCCAGCGCGAGAATCGATCGGAGAGCCAGCCGAGCGCCGGCGCCGAGAGCATGTAGGTGACAAAGAAAGCCGTGCCTAACAATCCGCTGACCGCCATCGCGTTTGGATCGCCGGGTTGAAAAAAGGCCGCGCGAATCTCCGGCTCGACCGCGGCCAGGACATAGCGATCGATGTAATTAAAGAGATTGATCCCGAGCAGAAGAGTGAGTGCGGTCAGCGCACCGGGCTTGAGCTGGGATCGAGTAGCCATCGAGTTGCCGATTGCAGTAGGCCGCGTCCAGATTGTAAACCATAAAGCGATGCCGCCAATTTCGACTGCCGAGCGCGTCCTGCGTTTCTTTGGTTTGCCGCTCGTGCGGATGGTTTATCACGTCACGACCATCGGTTTGGAGCGATTGCCGCGGCGCGGTTTTCTCCTTTTGCCCAACCATATCACCTGGGTGGACGGGATCATTCTCGCCATCGCATGCCCACGCCCGATTCGCTTCATGGTTGCGCAGGAGTATTACCGGCTCCCCTGGTTGCATTGGGTGCTGAAAACGACTCGCACCATCCCGATCACCTCCCGCCGGTCGAAGGGGGCCATGCAGGTCGCGGCCGAGGCGATTCGCGCGGGCGAGATCGTTTGCGTTTTCCCCGAAGGCGAGCTGACCCGCACCGGTGTGTTGGGCGGTCTCCGGCGCGGTTATCAACAGATCGCGCTCCGGGCCGACGCGCCGGTCGTCCCCGTCTTTCTCGACCAGCTTTGGGGCTCGATCTTTTCTTTCCAAGGCCGCCGCTTCTTTCGCAAATGGCCGCGGCATTTTCCCTATCCGGCGGCGGTCGAGTTTGGCCGGGCGCTGGCGCCGGGGGAGGCCGACATGGCGACGGTGCGGGAGAAACTTTTGCAATTGGGCGAGAGCTGCTTCAGTCGGCGGCGGGCGCTCCGCTTCTCGGTAGGGGTGAGCGCGGTGCGCGGCCTGGCGCGGCATCCCTTTCGGACCGCGGTGATCGATGGAACGGATGGTTCGTCACTCAGCCGGAGCAAATTGTTAGGCGCGGCCGCCGCCCTCAGCCGTCATTTGCGACGGGCCTGCCGGGAGCCGCGGATCGCGATTGTTTTGCCGGCGAGCAAGGGCGGGGTGGTGGCGAATCTGGCCGTCGTCCTCGCGGGCAAGGTGCCGGTGGGATTGAACTTTACCAGCGGACGGGACGCGATTCTGCGCGCGGAGGAAATCGCCGGGCTCCAGACGGCGATTTCGGCTCATGCTTTTGCCGGGCGCATTCCCGATTTTCCCTGGCCGGAAAACACCATCATGCTCGACGAATTGCTCCCCGGGATGCAGCGGCAGATTTTTCTTTGGTGGATGGCGGCCATTATTTTCCCGGCCTCCTGGGTCATCCGCTGGCTGGAAGTGCCGAAAGAGGGCGACCGTGCCGAGGCCGTCCTCCTCTTTACCAGCGGCAGCTCGGGCGATCCCAAGGGAGTCATCCTGAGTCATCGCAACTTGGTGGGGAACGTGGCCCAATTCCGCGTTGTGCTCGATGCCACGAAAGAGGACATGATGCTGGCTTCGCTCCCCTTTTTTCACAGTTTCGGCTGCACCGTAACGCTCTGGTTTCCGCTCATCGACGGGGTGCGAATCGTGACCTACCCCAACCCGCTCGACGCCGGCAAATGCGCCGAGCTGGTCGGCCGCTATCGAGTGACGGTGATGCTGGCGGCGCCCACTTTTCTGCGCGGCTATCTGCGCAAAGGCGCGCCGGAACAGTTCGCCCACGTGCGGCTCGCGATTACGGGCGCGGAGAAATTGCCGCGCTCTTTGGCGGAGGCGTTTGAGGAGCGGCTCGGCCAACCGGTTTTCGAAGGTTACGGCCTGACGGAAACCTCGCCGGTCGTGAGTGTGAATCTGCCCAACCCGCCGCCGACCGAGTGTGGGGGAATGGCGCAACCGACCAGTCGGCCAGGCTCGGTCGGCAAGCTCGTGCCGGGTTTGGCGCCCGAGATTCGCGATCCGGAGAGCGGAGAGAAACTCTCGCTCCACGATTCGGGGATGCTCTGGTTGCGCGGCCCGAACATTTTCGAGGGTTATCTCGACGATCCCGGACGCACGGCCGAGGTCCTGCACGATGGCTGGCTCAAGACTGGCGATCTGGCCCGCTTCGATCGCGACGGCTTTCTTTTTATCGAAGGCCGGCTTTCGCGGTTCTCGAAAATTGGCGGGGAGATGGTGCCGCACGAAACGGTCGAACAAAAAATTATCGCGGCCCTTGGGCTTGGGAACGAAGGGGATCGCGCGCTCGCGGTCACCTCAGTGGTCGACGCGCAAAAGGGGGAAGCGCTCGTCCTCCTGAGCACGATCGAGATCGATCAGGCGCAGTTGCGCGCCCGGCTCCAGGAAGCCGGCGTGCCGAATCTCTGGATTCCGAAGAAGACTCGGCGGGTGGAGCAAATCCCGGTGCTCGCGACGGGAAAACTGGACCTGCGCGGATGCAGCGCGATCGCCGCGCGGGAGGCGGATGGCGCCTAACGAGAAACGACGGGGCTAAACTGGCAGACGCCGATACCGGAACCGTTAGGCGTCGGCGTACTCTGGCAGCAGGGCGCCCTCCGATCCCAGCTCCGAGTCCCTCTCCCGCGCAGCCGCCTCGGTCATTCCTTCGTCGTGGGTGCGGGCGATCAGGACATAGAGCGAGGGCACGATGAAGAGGGTAAAAAGCGTGCCGATGCTCATCCCGCCGACGAGCACGAGACCGATCGAGTTACGCGCCTGGGCGCCGGCGCCGGTCACGAGGACGAGCGGGAAATGGCCCGCGACGGTCGCGATCGTGGTCATGAGGATCGGACGCAGACGGGTTCGGGCCGCTTCCGCGACCGCCGCCACTTTGTTCCGCCCTTGCTGTTGCAACTTGTTCGCGAACTCGACGATGAGGATGCCGTTCTTCGAGATCAGGCCGACGAGCGTGACGAGGCCGACCTGCGAATAGATGTTGAAGGTGGTCGTCCAGCCGTTGGTGAAAAAGCTCATGTTCGGGTTGGGCAATTTCAGGAACATGAAAATCGACGCGCCAAAGAGCGCGAGCGGGACCGAGCCGAGCAGGATGATGAAGGGATCGCGGAAGCTGTTGAACTGGGCGGCGAGAACGAGAAAGATCATCACGACCGCGAGCCCGAAGGCGGGTAGAAACTTGTCGCCTTCGACCCGGAGCTGGCGGGATTCGCCGGTGTAATCGATCGAGTAACCTTTCGGCAGCATCTTGGCGGCTTCGGTCTCGAGGAGCTTGAGCGCCTGATCCAGCGGCATGCTCGTAGCCCCGCTGATCGTGACGGCGTTGAGCTGCTGAAACCGGTTAAGCGAGCGCGGCACGACCTTTTTCTCGATGTGCGCCACGGTGCTCAAGGGGACGAGTTTGTCGTCCGGCCCGGTGACGTAGATGTCT
>DATBDG010000088.1:0-21480 GCA_036270055.1 Chthoniobacterales bacterium | reverse complement strand
AATCAAACCGCGCTGAGCGATTACGCGAACGCCATCGGCCCTGAGACCGGGCTCATCCTGAAGGTGCACCAAAGCAATTTTCACCTCAGCGGCTTCGCCGGCAGTCCGCCTAACGACGAACTGGCCCGGCTGGCACGCTCGAGAAAAATTCCGTTCGCCGAAGACCTCGGCAGCGGCGCGGTCTTCGCAACCGAAAAACTCGGGCTGGCTGAGCACGAACCCACGCTTGACGAAATCCTGAAAGCCGGCGCTGACCTCGTTTCCTTCAGCGGCGACAAATTATTCGGCGGCCCGCAGGCCGGCATCATCGCCGGCAAAGCACGTTTCGTTGCCGCCCTCAAGCGGGAGCCGATTTTCCGCGCGCTTCGCTGCGACAAGCTGGCGATGGCCGCTCTCGACGCGACGGTCGACGCTCATCTCCGGCGAGAAGACGTTCCTTTGCTCTCGCTGCTCCGTTTACCCGCCGAAGAACTGCGGGCGCGTGGCGAAAGAGTGATCGCCTCCCTCCGGACTGCGCCGATCGAAGTGCGGCTGGTGAAATGCGAAGCGGAGATCGGTGGCGGGACGCTACCTCGGTCGCGGATTGCTTCACTCGCCCTCGAGGTCTCCTCATTCGTCGCGCCTAACGAGTTGGCGGCTCGTCTCCGGCACGGCAATCCTGCGATCATCGGCTATATCGCTGGTGGCCGGTTCAAGCTCGACCTCCGCACGATCTTTCCGGAACAGGACGACCTCGTGGTCGCGGCTCTCACCAAATGTCTGGCGACGAACTAAATGTAAGGAACCTCATCCTCGCCACCGCCGGTCACGTTGATCATGGCAAGACCGCACTGATCAAGGCGCTCACCGGCACCGACACGGACCGCTTGCCGGAAGAGAAAGCGCGCGGCATCACGATCGACCTTGGGTTTGCGCATCTCGCGCTGCCCGGTTGCTCGGTCGGCGTCATCGATGTGCCCGGTCACGAGGATTTCGTGCGCAACATGATCGCGGGTCTAGGCGCGATTGACCTAGCGCTCCTCGTAGTCGCGGCAGACGACGGCTGGATGCCGCAGACGGAAGAGCACTGGCAGATCCTGAATTACCTGCGCGTCCCGCGCGTCGTGGTCGCGATCACGAAGTGCGATCTTGCGGACGCCGCGCGGACCCGTGCGGCAGTAGAGGAGGAAGTCGGAGATGGTTCGTCAGGCAAAATTCCGATCGTGCTGACCTCCGTTCGAACAGGAACCGGTCTGGACGAATTGAAGCGAAACCTGGCCGCCGCATGCGAAGCGCTGCCCCCGTCGCCCGACATCGGAAAGGCCCGGTTGTTTGTCGACCGCGTCTTCACGGTGCGTGGGAGCGGAACTGTGGTGACCGGGACTTTGACAGGCGGGCAAATCAAGCAGCGCGATCATTTGTTGCTCCAGCCGCAGAATCGCCGGACACGGGTGCGCGCGCTTCAGAGCCACAACCAGCCGCTTGAGGTCGCGCACCCCGCCACTCGGACGGCGCTAAATCTCCCCGATCTGCACCTCGAGGAGATTTCGCGCGGGAGCATCCTCACCACCGTGACGGGCGTGAAAGCGAGCGACACGGTGGATGCATTGATCGAGCGCTCCGCTCGGACCCAGAGCAATTCTGGGGCGTTAAAAAACGCTTCGCTGATCCAGATGCATTTCGGGAGTGCGCGCTTCACCGCCCGCATCGCGCTGCTCAATTGCCGCGAAGTGCAGCCGGGTGAAAAAGCCATCGCACGGCTGCGTTGCACCAAGCCGGTGTTCGCCTTCCTCGGGGATCGTTTCATCCTGCGCGATTCATCGGGCCGCGCGACGATCGCCGGCGGCATCGTGCTGAATCCAGACGCGGCAGGAACGAAATTTCGCTCGCCGACCGAGCGCGCCTTTCTTGAGGCACGCGCCGCTACGCCTAACGATCTTGCGACACTCCTTCGCACTCAGTTGCTGCGAGATCGAGCAAGCCGAAAGGAGTCGCTTCTCACCAAATCGAATTTTAGCGCCCGGCAAATCAGCACCGCGTTAGATGAGTTGGTTCGAGAGAATGAAGGTGTCGTGCGAGGAGAATTCGCCGCTGACAAAGGCTGGTGGGAAACGATGTGCCGGCGCGCGGAGTCGATGATCGCTGCCGACCACAAGGTTCATCCCGAACATCGGGGAATGGATTTGGCCGAACTGAGAGCCGCGCTCGCGATTCCTGAAACGGAGCTGAGCGAGGCGATCATTGGCGATCTCCACGCGAATGGGTTCACCTTGGAAAAAGGCGCGATCTGGCGACGTGATCATCGACCTTCCTTGCCGGCCTCGCTCGCGGCGGCCGGAGTTCAGGTTCGCGCGGCACTCGCGGCGCGGCCGTTCGATCCACCTTCACTGAAAGAACTCGCGCCATCGACAGCAGCGCAGCAGGCGTTGCGTTTTCTTTCTGAAACTGGCGAGGTCACTCAGCTCAGCGGCGATCTTTTTTTGGCGACGGAGGCCTTTAGCCAGATGAAAAGGATCGTAGCGGAAACTCTCCGCGCGCGCGGCCCGGCCACGAGCAGCGAGCTCCGCCAGAGCCTCGGAACGTCGCGCCGCGTTTTGATTCCGTTCCTCGAGCACCTCGACAAAATCGGCCTGACGACGCGCCAAGGCGACCGGCGCCGGCTTCGCTAGCCCGCCTTCCCTTCGCCGCCGCCAATGTATTGCGCATGGGCGATGGCGGCGACGATCGACGAACCGCCAATCACGTTCCCGAGCAGGACCGGAACCATGTAGGCGAAGTAATCAAGCAGCGTTCTTTGGCCGAGACCGACAAGGTAAAACGCGTCAACCGAGCCGACGATGACATGGGAAAACTGCGCGATCCCGACCACATAGGTAACGAGAATGATGACCCAGACGCGCGCGCTTTCCGCGAACGGCATGAGCCAAACCATGATGGCGATGAGGAACCCGGCGAAGACCCCGCGAATCAGAAGGGTGCCGAAGCTGTGACTGAGCGACGCCTGCGCGAGATCCAACATCGTTTTCCGGATCTCGGGTTCAACGACGTCGAGGTGCCCGAGCAGCCAGGCCATGGCAAAAGTGCCAATGAGATTGCAGGCGAGAACGATGGACCAGAGCCGCGCGACATTCACAAACATGCGCAGGTGCGGCCTGCGGAGCAGCGGCAGGATTACGGTGAGGGTGTTCTCGGTGAAGAGCTGTTGCCGCCCAAGCACGACCATCACGAAACCGATCGAGTAACCGAATTTCGCGATCAACGGACGCCACGGGGTGTCGGGAAGGTGACTCTGCAAGACCGCCTCGGTCAGGAGCGAGAAACCCATCGCGAGCCCGGCGGCGACCCCCGACCAGGCGAGAGCGGAGTTGCTCCGTTCCAGCTCGTCGAGCCCTTCCTGCCGAACGGCTTCGTAAACGATGTGGCCGCCGGGCGAAGTGCGTTCCTGAATTTCCTTTTCTTCTCGCTCTTCCTTCTCCCGCCGTTTTTCGGTCGCTTTTGCCATGCTAGTTCATCCTCGCATACTCTTCGCCGCAAGAGCGTGCGGTGGACGGCTTGGCCAACTGCAAACGTCCTTTGCGACGGTCTGCTGCGATCTCAGGGTTGTGCCCACAATCATCCTGCGACTCATCGCCTGGTGGCTCGGTTTGCTCGGCCTTTATCTGCTCCTCGCCGGCAAGCTGAGCGGTGCCGAGGTCCTGGCCGGATCGGTTGTTGCGGTGCTCGCGGTCGTGGCGCTCAGCAGCGTGCGTGCGCAGAGCAAAACGCGATTTGATTGGAAACTGGCGTGGGCCCGACCACTCGCCGGAGTGCCGTGGCGAATGATTTCCGATTCCGTGCTCGTGCTGCGCGCAAATTGCGCTCGGCCTTTTCGGAACCGCGGAAGCGGCCGGTTCAGCGAACGGAAATTTAACCCGGGAAATGATCATGCCATCGCCAGGACACGCCGCGCGCTGGTCGCAGCCGCGATTTCGCTCCCGCCGAATAGTTATGTCCTCGCGATCGATCGCGCGGCGGGCAGAATCCTGGTGCACGAGCTCGTGCCGCAACGCGACGCGCAGCGCGATCCGGACTGGCCGTTATGAACGCCTGGCTGATCGCCGCCGCCGTGCTGGTCATCGCCCTGGTCCCGTGCGGTCTCTTGCTCGCGCGCGCGCCGATCATGGATGCGCTCGTCGCCTTGCAGCTCGCGACCAGCATTTCGATCCTCGTCCTCGCGCTGGTCGCGATGGGTTTGCACCGGCCGTCGTTTCTCGATATCGCGCTTGCGCTCGCGCTGCTGGCGTATCCGGCCAGCCTGCTCTTCGCGCACTTTCTCGAGCGCTGGCTATGAACGTGCGCGAGCTGACTGTCATTGCCGCGTTGCTCGGCGCCGTTGCGGTCGCGTGGATTTGTTGCGTCGGCCTCGTCGCGATGCGGAATCCCTACGACCGCCTCCATGCAATCGCGCCGGCGAACATTTTGCCGCCGCTCTTTCTCGTGATCGCGGTTTTCGCCGCGCGCGGCTTTTCGATCGCGACGATTAAAGTGTTGTTGCTCGCGGCGGCACTGATCTTTGCCAGCCCGATCGTGACGCAGGCTCTGGCGCGGGCCGCGCGCTTGCGTGAAACCGGCAGACTGGAGCTGGAAAAGTAAATGAACGCGCTCCAAGTCGTCATGTTCCTGCTCGTCGCGGCCGGCGGCACGCTCACGGTGCTGACCCGCGACCCGCTTCGCCAGGCCCTGATCTTCAGCCTTTACGGACTTTTGATGACGATACTTTTTGTCGTGATCAAAGCCGGCGACGTCGCTCTCTCCGAGCTCGCGGTCGGCGCGGCGGCCACGCCCCTGATGTTGCTGGCGGCGATCGCCAGTGTCCGCAACCCCGACGAATGAGCACGCGGCTTCGCCTTTTCGTCCTCTGGGTCGGCGCGGTCGGACTCGGCCTGCTTATCGCGATCGCCATCTGGAGACTGCCGGGTTTCGGTCATTACCCGGGACCGTATGGCGATATGCTCAATTCCCTCGCGCCTTATGAGCGGCAGGTCACGAACGTCGTCACCGCGATCAACTTCGACTACCGCGCCCTCGATACGTTAGGCGAAGAGTTCATTCTCTTTGCGGCGGTTTCCGGTCTGGTCCTCCTGCTTCGAGGAAAACGTGGCGAGTCAGCTGGAGAACCGCCGAATCCGCCTGACGAACGCGCCCTCGTGCCGCGCAGCGATGCGTTGCGCTGGGCCAGCCTGGGATTCATCGCCGTGATCAACCTTTTCGGCAGCTACATGGTTTTGCATGGCCATCTCACCCCCGGCGGCGGTTTTCAGGGCGGCGCCATCCTTGGTATCGCGTCGATCCTGGTTTACGTCGCGTTCGACTACCGGAGCTATCGCAAAACCACGCCGAAGGAATGGATCGAAGTGGTGGAAGCGATCGGCGCGGGCAGCTACGCGCTCGTCGGTCTCGGCGCGATCTTCGCGGGCGGCGCGTTTCTGCAAAACGTCTTGCCGTTAGGCGAACGCGGCCACCTTTTCTCCGGCGGCACCATCCCGCTGATTAACTTCGCCGTCGGGCTCGAGGTCGCGGCCGGTTTCGCCCTCTTGTTTCTCGAATTTCTCGAGGAGACCCGCACGCCCAAACCGGAGGACATCGAGTCATGAGTCATTTGCCTTTCGCGGTTGCGGGCTGGCTTTTTCTCGTGGCGCTCTACGCGATCGTGACGAGCCGTAACCTCATCCAGATGATCGTCTGCCTCGCGGTCATGCAATCGTCCACTTACCTGCTGATTCTGTCGGTCGGTTATCGCACCGGCGGAGTCGCGCCGATCTTTGTGCAGAGCGAAGCGCCGCCCGGCACGCCGGCGGTCGACCCGGTTGGGCACGCGCTGGTCCTGACCGATATTGTGGTCGGAGCGACGGTGATGGCGCTGCTCCTCGCGCTCGCGGTGCAGGTGCACAAGCGGCGCGGCACGCTCGATCCGCACGCGCTCCGGCCGATGCACGATTAAATGGAACATCTGCCATCGCTCGCCATCGCCATTCCGCTCCTCGTCGCTGCACTTCTCGTGGCGATCTCGAAGGTGGTGCCGCGTCTGGTGATCGATTTGCTCGCCATCGCGACCGCGCTCGCGGCCGCGGTGGGAAATTGTTTTCTCGTGCGGGCGGCCAGCGCCGGCACGATTGTTTATTGGTTTGGCGGTTGGAAACCGCGGGGGGACATCGCGATCGGAATTGCTTTCGCGATCGATCCGCTCAGCGGCGGGCTCGGAGCGCTGGCGGCGATTCTGGTCAGTGCCGCGCTGCTTTTCGCCTGGCGTTATTTCGAAGCGATCGGCGCTCTCTTTCATGCCCTCATGCTCATCTTCCTCGCGGCCATGAACGGTTTCTGTTTCAGTGGCGACCTCTTCACGCTCTTCGTTTTTTTCGAGCTCATGAGCGTGGTCGCGTTCGCGCTCACAGCCTACAAAATCGAAGCCGCTTCGATCGAAGGCGCACTGAATTTCGCCATCACGAACTCGATCGGCGCCTGCCTGACCTTGCTCGGGACCGCTTTGCTCTATGGCCGAACCGGCGCCTTGAATCTCGCCCAGCTTCAGCGCGCGCTCGTCGCTGCGCCGGTGGACGCGCTCGTGCCGATTGGGTTCCTCCTCATCGCCGCCGGGTTCCTCGTCAAGGCCGCGGTGGTGCCGTTTCATTTCTGGCTTGCGGATGCGCATGCCGTCGCGCCGACGCCGGTCTGCGTGCTGTTTTCCGGGGTGATGGTCGAGTTGGGACTGTTCGGCGTCTTCCGCGTTTACTGGATGGTGTTCGAGCCGGTGCTCCATCCTTATGCCGATGGGTTGCGCGCCATTTTTCTCTCGGTCGGCGCGCTCACCGCGCTGGTTGGTGCGGTCATGTGTTTTGCGCAGCGGCATTTCAAACGGCTTCTCGCTTTTTCCACCATCAGCCATGTCGGCATGATCCTGGTCGGCTGCAGCACGCTGAACGCGCGCGGCCTTGCCGGGGCGAGTCTTTACGTACTCGGTCACGGGATGGTGAAGGGCGCGCTCTTCATGAACGCGGGGCTTTTACTGCAACGCTTCGGCACGCTCGACGAGATGGAAATGTTCGGCCGCGGAGGCGAAATCAAATGGGTCGGATTGATTGGCCTGATCGGCGGATTGGGGCTGGCCGGGTTTCCCCCCTTCGGCACCTATTTTGGGAAGGAGCTGATGGAAGAGGGAGCGAAACGTCTCGGGCAGGAATGGGTGACCTGGCTTTTTGTTATCACTTCCGTGCTGACCGGCGCGGCGGTCCTGCGCGTGATGGGGCGGGTTTTTCTGGGCTGGGGAGAGGAGCCGCCTGATCGCTCGTCGCCCACGGTTGCGGAAAAGCGCGAGACGAAGGCAGGCGGCAACCGGCTACCGGTGATGATGGTGACGATGACCGCGGCGCTGGCGATTGCGCCGATCATTTCGGGGCTCGTCCCTCCGCTGGGGCCCGCATGCCAGGCCGCAGCCGAGCGATTCATCGCGTCAGCGGGATACGCGCACGCTGTACTCGAAAGCCAAGCGGCAGGCGCGATCGCCGCCAGTGAAGCCGTCAGGCCGACGACGAGCGGCTTGGTACTCGGGACGGCGGCGGCGCTCGGCGCGGCGGGCCTGGCGGTGGCCAGCCTGTTTCGAAAACGCCTGCCGCGCGCACTTCCATTTCTTTCTACCGTTTTCGTTAGGCCAGTTCTTCCTCTGCTGCATGCGGTGCACAGCGGCGACCTGCGCGACTACGTGGCGTGGCTCGCGCTCGGCACCGCGGTTCTGGGCGGCGCCTTTCTTTTCGCCCTGCGCTGATTTATCCGCGGCTCGCCTGCGAGGCGAAAACCGCTTCCGGATCGCGTCCGGAGACGCGCCCGGCGGCGATCCATCCGAAGCGGCTGGCGAATGCGCCGAGGAGGAACGAGATGGCGGCCAGCGGCACCAGGTTGGTTAGGCGAAGAACGATCGGAAGCGGGCCGCTGAGAAATTCTCCTCCGCGAATGAGCCATCCCGCGGTGCCTTCGTGGAGGGCGCGATCGGCGGGGCCATGGCGATTTATTTCGAGCCAGATCCAGAGGAGCGTCTCGATCACGGCCGCCAGCATCCCGATCCAGTAAAGCGGGCGAATCGGAAACCCGGCCAGCTCGAGAATGGCAGCGGCGGATCCGAGCCCGGCGGTGCCGAAATGAATCGGCAACAACACGCGATGCAGAAACCAGGCCGGGATGGCGGTGGCGCCGATGAGCACGCCAGTGTAAGTCGCGAGCCCGAGCCCAGCGATCGCGGCGCCGGCCGTGAGCAAGCCGGCGATGACGAGGACGAGAGGATAAATCGAAGGAGCAAAGGCGCCGTTGTAGTAGAGCTCGAAGACGAGCCAGGCCGGGATGGTCAACCCGCCGAAGATGGAAAGAATCCAAGCTCCGACGGACATCGGTGAGCGATGCTTGAAGACGCGCAGCATGTTGAGGAAAAGTTCAGGGCGTCCCAGATCCATCACGAGCAGGATAGGCGAAACAACCGCGCCGATCGCGGCCATCGAGAGCGCGACGTGGACGAGGTCAAACATCCTGAGAACTAATCCGGCGCAGGCGAGAAGCGGCGCCATGCCGGCCGCGCCCCCGACGAAGAAATAGAGTGGAATTTCCCAGGTCCAAACCGGTGGCCTCACGACGGCTTCACCGTAATAGCCGGGACGTTTTGGGATGGGTCCGCCGGCGACGTCTACGCCTTGGCCTGGCACAGGGCCGCCATGTTTCGCTTCCTCGCGGAGCGAATCGAGACGGGCTTCGAAGTTCCGAGCGGCGCTCATGGTGATTTCCGGGGAGCGCGTGCGCCTCGCCGAACACCTCCCCGCGCGGAGAGGCCGTTGCGCGAGGCGCACAACGGAGCGGGCGGGGCGCCCGCGCTCCCCGGATCTGTCGCGAGCTCGTCAGGCGGGTTCATCACGTGAAAAAGGCAAAGGCGAGCGCCACGGTGGCAATCGCACCCAGCGCGGTTGCGCCCGCGGCCAGCCACGAAGATTTCAGGTAAATGGTCGGGATCTCCGGTTTAGGCGGGAGCCCGTAGGCTTCCGGCCCGCCTAACAAAAGGAAAAAAGCGTGCAGGCCGCCGACCGACGTTTCCTGCGGATCATAAAGCTGCGCGTCGTTGTAGCCGCTCTCCTGCAAAGTCTGGACGCGTGCCGCGCCCCTCGCGCGCAGGTCATCGAGACGGCCGAAGACGATCGATTCGGTCGGGCAAACCTTCGCGCAGGCCGGGGTGAGGCCGCTCTTTTGCCGGTCGTAGCAGAAGGTGCATTTGAAGGCGCCGCCGTGGTTCGGTAGCGGCTTGGGGCGACGGTCGATCACGCCGAACGGACAGTTCACCACGCAATAGCCGCAGCCGTTGCAGACGTCGTCCTGCACGAGAACGGAGCCTACCTCGGTCCGCACGATCGAGCCGGTGGGGCAGGCTTCGAGGCATCCGGCTTCCTCGCAATGCTTGCAGACATCGGAAAGAAAAACCCAGCGGAAGGGATCTTCACCATCGCTGCCGTTGCCTAACGAAGCCGAACCGACAACCTGGTTTCCTTTCGCAAGATCCTGCTCGAGGAACATGACGTGGCGCCAGGTCGAGGCGCCGAGATGGCCGGTGTTGTCGTAGGAGTTGCCGGTCCAGACGTAGCCATCGTCTGGAACTTCGTTCCATTCCTTGCAGGCAACCTCGCAGGCCTTGCACCCGATGCAGACCGTCGGGTCTGTGAAGAAGCCGACTGTCGCCCCTTCCTCGACGTAGGAATGCCGACGCTGATTCGTGCTATGAACGCCTTCGCCGATCATGAGGGTAGCACAAGCGTCCAGCTTGCAGATTGAAAAACGCGCAAGCTATAAGCTCGCGCTACCTTGCAGGGCGTTCTCATTCGCCCTTCCCGCGTTGACCGTGGCCACCGCCGCCGAGCTTCCCGCCTTGCGGCGCGCCGGGCGGCGGTTCCTCGGGATGAAGATTCACCGGTCCGCTTTGCGGCGCGTGGCGCTCGAACCATTCGAGATAAGCCGGGCCGCGCGGGAGACGCCCGGGCACAACGTTGCAGAGCGCCGCCTTTGATTCCTGGATTGTGACATTCGGCTCGCCCGAGATTGCGCCGAGGTCGTTAGCGGCGTCGCCGATCACCGGACCGGTCGCGCCAAAGTGAAACGGGGCGGCGATTTGGTGAACGACTTTGCCGTTCAAATGCATCGGTTGCATCCGCCGGCTAACGAGTGCGCGCGCCTCGATCGCGCCGCGCAGACTAACGACACAAACAAAGTCGCCGTTCTTGATTTCCAGCTCGGTCGCAAGCTCCGGCGACATCTCGACGAACATCTCCGGTTGTAGCTCGGCGAGATGCGGCAGGTAACGGCTCATCCCGCCAGCGGTATGATGTTCAGTCAGACGATAAGTCGTGAGCACATACGGGAAGCGGGGATCGGCCGGCGGCGCGATTCGGTTGTCCTCGCGCGGGAACCATTTCACCGGCGGGTTGGTGTCGCGCGAGTAAAGCTCGTTTTTGACGGGCGATTCGAGCGGCTCGAAATGCGTCGGCATCGGCCCGTCCTGCAAACCTTTCGGAACAAAAAGCCAGCCGAGTCCGTCCTCGTGGAGGATGAAAGGCGCGTCGCCCGGCTGGCCATCGAGCCCCGTCTCGCCATCGCGCGGCTGGTAATCGGGTCGCTTATCTTTCTTGAAGTCGGGCACGTCCATTCCGCCCCAGCTTCCTTTTTCGGCGTCCCACCAGACGAGCTTCTTGCGCTCGCTCCACGGCTCGCCGTTCGGCGCGGCGCTGGCGCGATTGTAGATGATGCGGCGGTCGCTCGGCCAGGCGTAGCCCCAGCCGTGACCGAGATAATCCTTGGGTTCACGCTTCAGGGCTTTGTTGATCCCGTCGCGATTGAAAACCCCCGAGTAAATCCAGCAACCGCAGGCGGTCGAGCCGTCGTCCTTTAGCTCGTTGTAATCGCTGACCTGCGGACCATGATGAAGCTTGCCGTCGCGATCGTGAGGGAAGAGCGTGCCTTCAGCGCCGGCTTCGGGCGTGGTTCGCCAGCCGTTGATCTCCGCGAGGACGGATTCCATTTTCGGTTCGCCTAGCTCGTCCTCCGGATACCACCAGTCGAGAGCGCGCAATGGTTCGTCGTCAGGGTCCCCCGAGACTGCCGCCTTCGCTTTCAAACGCAGGGCGAGCTGATGAATGAACCAGGCTTCGCTCCGTGAGTCGCCCGGAGGATCGACGGCTTTCTCGCGCCACTGCAACATCCGCTGCGTGTTTGTAAACGCGCCGTCCTTCTCCGCGTGGCCTGCGGCCGGGAAAAAGAAAACCTCGGTTCCGATCTCTTCCGTCTTCAGCTCGCCGCGCGCGACCTCGGGCGATTCGTACCAAAAGGTCGCGGGCTCGATCTCGACCATGTCGCGAACGACGAGCCACTTTAGTTTTGCGAGTGCCTTGCGTTGGAGCCGCGAATTCTGGGCGCCGACGGCAGAATTTTGGCCCATCATGAAAAAGCCTTCCACCTTCTCCTCCAGGATTTCGTAGAGGAACTCGAAGAAGGAATGGTTGCCGGTCAATTTCGGGATCCAACTGAAACCAAAATCGTTCTCCCGGGTCGCGCGCGTGCCGTAGTAGGACTTGAGCAGGCTGATGAAATATTTCGGGAAATTCGACCAGAGACCGGTTTTGGTCGTGTAGGCATCGAGATATTCCTTGAGGGTGTTGTTCTCGCCGGCGATCGGCATTTTGAGGTAGCCGGGCAGAATGTCGTAAAGCGTCGGGATATCGGTCGAGCCTTGGATGGAAGCGTGACCGCGAAGAGCGAGGATGCCGCCGCCGGGCCGGCCGATGTTGCCTAACAAGAGCTGGAGGACCGCGGCGGTGCGGATGATCTGCACGCCCTTGGAATGCTGGGTCCAGCCGACCGCGTAACAGATGGCGGCGGTCTTATCCGGCCCAGATGCCCTAACGAGTGCGTCCGCCACTTTATGGAAAAGCTCGGGCGGAATGCCGCAGACCTTCTCCACCATCTCGGGCGTGTAACGCGAGAAATGGCGCTTCAGTTGTTGGAAAACGCAGCGCGGGTGTTGGAGCGAAGGATCGCGCTGGGGATGACTGAGATCATCGCCTTCATACATCCAGGTGTCCGACGAGTAGGTGCGCTCGTTGTCATTCCAGCCGGAGAAATAACCGTCGGCGCCATCTTCCGGGTCCTTGTAATCGGCCCGCAGGATGCAGGAGGCATTGGTGTAACGCAGCACATACTCGCGAAAGAAAAGGTTGTTCTCAATCACGTGCCTGACGATGCCGCCGAGAAACGCGATATCGCTCCCGGCCCGGATCGGCACCCAGATATCCGCGAGCGCACTGGTGCGGGCGAAGCGCGGATCGACGTGAATAATCGTGGCGCCGTTTTCTTTCGCCTTCATCACCCAGCGGAAGCCCACGGGGTGCGCCTCGGCCATCGATGAACCTTCGATCAGGATGCAGTCCGCGCGGGCCAAATCTTGTTGCGCGGTCGTAGCTCCGCCCCGGCCGAAGGAGGTGCCCAGACCGGGCACCGTGGAGCTATGTCATATCCGGGCCTGGTTGGAGATGCACACCATGCCCAGGCCTCCGGCAAACAGTTTCTTGATCAGGTAATTCTCTTCGTTGTCGAGCGTGGCGCCGCCGAGGTGCGCGATCGCCGTGGTGTGATTGACCAGCGCGCCCTCCTTCTCCCGCATGAAGGTGCGCTTGCGCGAATCCCAGACCCGCTCCGCCACCATGTCCATGGCGTGATCGAGCGAGATTTCCATCCACTCTTTGCCGCGCGGAGCGCGATATTTCACTTTCATTTCCCGCCGCGAGTGAGTCAGGAGTTGATAGGAGGCCGCGCCTTTCGGACAAAGATTGCCCTGGCTGATCGGGCTCTCCGGGTCGCCTTCGATCGAAATCAACTTCCCATTCTTGTGATAAACGAGCTGCCCACAACCGACGCCGCAGTAGGGACAAATCGAACGCGCGACCTGCGCGTCGTCGATCCGCGCGTGCATCTCGCGCGTCTTTTGCGACATCGATTCCAGCCCCGTCCCGTCCTTGCGCTCGCGGATTTGCCTGATGAGCGGCCAACTCTCCAACAACTCTGAAAGCGAAGACATCAAGAAAATCATCGCACGGCCTGGCGACTTTGGCTGCTTAGAAAATCACCTGCAAACGCAGCAGCACCTCGTCGAATTGATCGTCACCCAATTCCGGATGGGTCTCGCGAAAGTCCGACCAGGTATGCACGTAGTTGCCCATCACCTTCACATTATCCGCGTGGATGTAGTAGTTCAGCCCCCCCGTGATGGAATGAATGCCGTCCTGCCCAAACTGTCCCGGATTCAACGCTTCCCATTTCACAACTGCCTGCAATTTCTTTGGAATAATGAAGTAGCTGCCCTGAATGTAAAAACCGTTGGCGATGAAATCCGGGAAAGCCGGGATGCCGTTGCCCGCGCGGCCGTCGACGTGCTCCTCAAGATATTCCGCGATTAAATCGAAGCGCCCGAGCCTGAACCAGGCATCGAAGCTAAAGGCGTTGCGCTCATCTGGACTCGTTAGGGTATAGGAACTGAGCGAGCCGTCGGGATTGACGCGGAGGTTGAGGGCCGGCGAGATGTTGGTCCCGGTTTCATCGCGGCTGTGGAAATAATCGGCGCCTAATTTCAGGCTCGCTTCCTGCGCCATGACGTTGCCCTTCCACGGCTGAAGCTCGAGCCGGCCGACGTACATGAATTCGTTGTTGTCGTTGTTATTAAAGTTGCGGCCGTTGCCGTTAAAAATGCCGGCGTAATAGGTGACGAGGTCTTTCTCCGGTGGCGAAAGATTTGCCAGGGGTTTTCCCCAAAGCATCACGCCGATCTGCCGCTCCGGCGTAATCGCCCCCGTCGGCAAGCTGCGCTCGATCGTGTAGATGAGCGTGTCAGGCGTGAGCTGCTCGAGGCCAAATGGCGCCTTGTATTGGCCCACCTTCACGTTCATCTCGGGAATGCCGTGCCAGTTGATGAAGATGTCAGTGCCGGAAAATTCTGTCCGGTTCGAATTTGTAACCGTGGTGGTCGCGCCCGTGGCGAGATTGGCTGATTTCAGCGCGGTGATGGCAGCGTCGCTCTGCTCAAAATCGCCTTCGATTTTGAAGTCAAACTGTTCTGCAAAATCGCCGGTCAAACTGATGCGAGCGCGGCGCAAACGAAAGCGGTCTTTCAAGGCGGTCGCACCAAAGCGGCCTTCGAAAGCCGAGACGTCGCCGTCTTCGAAGTTGGCCTGAATATAGCCGCCTAACGTCAACTTGTATTCGGATCCGCCCGGGTGAACGTCGATCGGAGGCGGTGAGGGGGCGCCGAAGACGGCTTTGTTTTCATTGCCCGGCACGGGATTTTTTTCGCCGCTTGAGATGACCGGGGCGAACGGGCTTCTGGCCTTGAGTTGGCGCACTTCGGTTTCGAGCTCAGCGTTGCGTTCCTGCAATTGGCGCACCGCGTTCTCGAGTTTTTTCAGCCGCTCGCCTTCCGAGGAAGTCTTATCTTGGGCGCGCGCGAGCGGGAAACTCAGGACACAACAAATCCCAAGAAGAAACAGGTGTGGGATTTTCATTACATTTCTCCGTGGCGATTAAGAGCATCCGGCCCGATGGCGTAAATAGAAAAATTGCGGCCATAAATAATTTTCCCAGAGTCGCTAATATCCTCGGTAAACCGCACTGTATTTTTCGGCCGCGACGTTGCGATGCAGGTTCGCTTCCGGGATGCGAACGTGTGCATCACGCGGGGCGAGGTGGCCTAACGACAATCGGCAGCAGGATCGAAACCGCCATCACTCCGGCGATGACATGCAGAGCGACGCTATAATGGCCGGTCGTCTCCCGCATCCGCGCGATGTAGAGCGGCCCGGCGATGCTCGCGAAGCCCCAGGCCGTCAGCATCAGGCCATAAATCGACCCGACATTTTTTGAGCCAAAATAGTCCGCAGCGAAAGCCGGCATCGTGCCGAAACCGCCGCCGTAGCACATCAGAATAATGAAGGTGACCGTGGTCATGAGCGTCGGCAGCGCGATCTTCGGCAGAAACCAAAAGAGCAGCACCTGGACAATGAACATGAGCATAAAGGTGACACGGCGGGTGAGAAAATCAGAAGTCCAAGCCCAAAAGACTCGGCCGACAGCGTTGCCCAGACTAGCGATGCCGACCATTCCGCCGGCAACGATGGCGGAGACGGCGGTCAGTTCCTGGAAGATGGGCGACTCCTGCGAAATGACTGCAATTCCCGCGCACGTATTCAGAAACAGAATCCCCCAGAGCACCCACCACTGCCAGGTCTTGAGCGCTTCGCCGAGCGCGTAATCGTGCGTCGCGCGCTGCGACGTTTCTTTGGCGGTGGGCGTCCAACCGGCCGGTAACCAGCCGTCCGGCGGATTTTGCATGAACATCGCAGCGATGATCGCGACGACGAAATAACCGATCCCAAGATAAGCAAAAGTCGGCAGCACGCCGACCGAGCTGATCAGGCGCGTCGCGATCGGCGCGGTGACGAGCGCGCCGGCGCCAAACCCGCCGACCGCGATCCCGGTAATGAGGCCGCGACGATCGGGGAACCATTTCACCAAAACCGCCACCGGGACGATGTAACCGAGACCGAGACCGAGGCCGCCGATCACGCCGTAACTGAGGTAAAGCCACCAGAGCTTGTTGGCCGAAAAGCTGGCCAGGAAAACCCCGAGGCCATACAGAGTCGCTGCAGTCAGAGCGACGATGCGCGGTCCTTTCCGGCTCATCCAGAGCCCGCCGAAGAAGGAGGCGAACCCGAGGACGAAGATGCTGATCGTGAAAGTGAGGGTGACTTCCGAGATGCTCCAGCCGAATTGCTTCGAGAGCGGCACCCGAAAGACGCTCCAGGCATAGACCGCGCCGAGCGCGATCTGCAGAAAGACGCCGGCGATGGCAATCACCCAACGGTTGGCGGTACGCATAGTTTTGCTCCTTTGGAAGTTAACAAGCTATCGCGGCCTAACGGCATAGTGGCCGCCCCGGAAAATGTCGAGCCCCGATTTTGCCTCCTGTCGGAGAGGCAAAGCCCAGTCTGGACGCCTAAGGAGAGGGCTGATGGTATTCCTGCAGGCTCTTGACCGTCATCGGGCCTTTTTGCAGGGAACGGATGCCCTTGGCACTCGCGCTCGCCGCCCGCAGGGTCGTCATGATCGGGATCCGTTCGCCGAGCGCAGCGGTTCGAATTTTGACTTCGTCCTTGCGCGGGATTTTGCCGCTCGGGGTGTTGATGATGAACTGGATCTGACCGTTTTTCACGAGGTCGAGAACGTTCGGGCGGCCGGCGCCGATCTTGAAAACGCGGGTGACCTCGACTCCGCCGGTCGCGAGGGCGGCAGCCGTGCCTTCGGTCGCGACGATCCCGAAGCCGAGCGCGGCGTACTCGCGCGCGACCGCGATCACGTTTTGTTTGTCGCTGTCTTTCACGCTGATAAAGACGTTGCCGGCGCGTGGGAGCGGCCAGGAGCTGGCGAGCTGCGACTTGGCGTAGGCCAGGCCGAGATCAGGGTCGATCCCCATCACTTCGCCGGTCGATTTCATTTCCGGGCCTAACGAAATGTTAATTCCTTCGAAGCGGAGGAAAGGGAAGACCGCTTCCTTGACCGAATAATGCGGGGGCACAATCTCCTCCGTTAGGCCGAGCTCGCCTAACGACATCCCGGTCATGACCTTGGCCGCGAGCTTGGCCAGCGGGACCCCGATCGCCTTGCTCACAAAGGGCACGGTGCGCGAAGCGCGCGGGTTCACTTCGAGGACGTAAAGTTTTTCGTCTTTCACCGCGAACTGCACATTCATCAGGCCGCGCACATTGAGCTCGGCCGCCATCGCCTTGGTCGCCTTCGTGATCTCCGCGAGAATGGCGTCGGAAAGCGAAAAGGTCGGGACGACGCAGGCACTGTCGCCGCTGTGAATCCCGGCTTCCTCGATGTGTTCCATGATCGCGCCGATGACGGCCGTTTCGCCGTCGGCGATGCAATCGACATCGACCTCGATCGCATCCTCGAGAAAACGATCGACCAGCACCGGCCGCGCTGGGCTCACCTCGATCGCGCTCCGCATGTAGCGGCGCAAATCCTCCGGGTGATAAACCAGCTCCATCGCGCGTCCGCCGAGGACGAACGATGGCCTAACGAGCACGGGATAGCCGATCCGCTCCGCAATCGCGACCGCTTCGTCTTCGCTGACGGCCGAGCCGCTCGGGGTTTGGCGTAGCCCGAGCCGGTCGAGCATCTCGGCGAAAAGCTTGCGATCCTCGGCCAGCTCGATGCTTTCCGGCTGGGTGCCGATGATCGGAACGCCCGCCGATTTCAACCCGGCGGCGAGATTGAGCGGCGTTTGGCCGCCGAACTGCACGATCACCCCTTCGGGTTTTTCCTGCTCGTAAATGTTCAGGACATCCTCGTGCGTGAGCGGCTCGAAGTAGAGTTTGTCGCTCGTGTCGTAGTCGGTCGAGACCGTCTCCGGGTTCGAGTTGACCATGATCGTCTCGAAGCCGAGCTCGCGCAGAGCGAAGGCGGCGTGGACGCAGCAGTAATCGAACTCGATCCCCTGCCCGATGCGGTTCGGCCCGCCGCCCAGGATCATGATTTTGCGCTTCGCGCTCCGGCGGATCTCGTTCTCGTCCCCGTAAGTGGAATAATAATAGGGGGTGTAAGCCTCGAATTCGGCCGCGCAGGTATCGACGAGGCGATAGGTGGGGATAACGCCGGCCGCGACACGCCCTCCGCGCACTTCTTCCTCGCGTACGCCTAACGAGTAGGCCAATTGTCGATCCGAGAACCCGAGACGTTTGAAGTGCCGTAACTCAGGCGTCTCGCCTGACAGGTCGAGCGGCCGTCTCGGCCGGTCACTCTGCTCATCTTCGAGCACCAACACCTTTCGCTCCTCGAAAACAAATTCGCCCTTCGCCACCCGCCCCTTTTCCGGATTCGCCGCAATATATTCGCGCAGGGCCGTCAACTCCTCCCAATCGCGCACGATATGATCGTAGCTCTCGCTCATCCAGACTTCGCCGTTCCGATCGAGCGCCCGATTCAGTTCATGGGCGGAATACGATTTCCAGGAATGCAAAATATCGGCGAGCGCGTGCCCGGGCAGCGGCTTGACCAGGGCATGCACGTGGTTGGGCATGATGACAAAACTATCGAGCAGGTAGCGCTCAAGGTGAAAATGCCCTAACGAGTCGGCTACCATGCAGGCCGCGCGCGGGTCGCGCAGGAGACAACTGCCGTGTCCGCAATCGAGCCATTCTTCCCGCGGCTCGATGAAACGGCGGCGATATTCCTCCTCGGTTTTCCAGTCCCACGGCGGAGGATGGTGTTTGAGCCAGTTTTGTTTTTCTTCGCGCCATTCCTGGAGCAGCGATTGCGGGATGGAATCGCCGAGGCGGAAACTGACGAAGTAGGTCGCGCCCGGTTGTTCGAAATGGGGGAGATTGCGGCGGTATTGCTCGATTTCGTCCTGGGGATCTAGACCGCGGAACAAGAATGACCGGGCTGGAAGCCCGCTCGACGTGACAGGCGAGGCGCCTGTATTACGCGTGCCGCCACGCGGCGACTGGCCGGAGGGACTCGCGCCGCAACGCGAAACGTCGTCGGCGGTCGACCGGTCGGTCATCTGCTCCGCGGGTTGTTGTTCGCGCGGTCGGAACTCAGGCGTCTCGCCTGATCCGTCGCGCGGGCGTCCCGCTTGCAGGTTCTCCGCCGCCCTCACGACCTGCGCGATGTTTTGCAAAAACCACGGATCAATCTTCGTCAGGCCAAAAACTTCTTCGCTCGTCATCCCGTCCTGGAAGGCCTGCGCGAGGTAAAAAATCCGCTCCGCATTCGGCACGCTCAGTTTGCGTCGGAGCGTTTCTTCATCGACCCGCGTCTCCCGCCCGTCGCCGCACAAGCCAAAGCGCTTGATCTCCAGACTGCGCAGTGCCTTTTGCAATGCCTCCTTGAAGGTGCGCCCGATCGCCATTGCTTCGCCGACGCTCTTCATTTGCGTCGTCAGCGTCGGGTCGGCCTCGGGGAATTTTTCGAAGGTGAAGCGCGGGACTTTCACCACGCAGTAATCAATTGTCGGCTCAAAGCAGGCCGGCGTCTCGCGCGTGATGTCGTTGCGAATTTCGTCCAGTGTGTAGCCAACCGCGAGTTTGGCCGCGATTTTGGCGATCGGGAATCCGGTTGCTTTCGAGGCCAGCGCGCTCGAGCGCGAGACCCGCGGATTCATCTCGATCACGATCATCCGGCCATCCTCCGGGTTGACTGCAAACTGGATGTTGGATCCACCGGTCTCGACGCCGATCTCGCGAATGACCGCGAAGGAGGCGTCGCGCATCGCCTGGTATTCGCGATCGGTCAGGGTCTGGGCGGGCGCGACGGTGATCGAGTCACCGGTGTGCACGCCCATCGGGTCGAGGTTTTCGATTGAGCAAACAACAACGCAGTTGTCGGCCCGGTCGCGCATGACCTCCATCTCGAATTCCTTCCAGCCTAACAATGACTCCTCGATCAAAACCTCGCCGACCGGAGAGCGGTCGAGTCCCTGTTCGACGATGATCTCGAGTTCCTCGCGGTTGTAGGCGATGCCGCCGCCGGAGCCTCCGAGGGTGAAAGCCGGCCGGATGACAAGCGGAAAACTGCCGATCTGATTCGCGACCCGGGCCGCGTCGTCGAGCGAACGCGCGATGCCGGAACGGGCGACATCCAGCCCGATGCGCACCATCGCTTCCTTGAAAAGCTGGCGGTCCTCGCCTTTTGCGATCGCCTGGGCGTTGGCTCCGATCAGGCGAACGTTATGCCTGACCAGCGCGCCGTTGCGGTTCAGCTCCATGGCGGCGTTGAGCGCGGTTTGGCCGCCCATCGTCGGGAGGATGGCGTCCGGTTTTTCCCGCTCCAGAATGGCTTCGATGACCTCGGGCGCGATCGGCTCGATATAAGTGCGATCGGCAAATTCGGGATCGGTCATGATCGTGGCCGGGTTCGAGTTCACGAGCACGACTTCGTAGCCCTCTTCGCGCAACGCCTTGCAGGCTTGGACGCCGGAATAGTCGAACTCGCAGCCCTGGCCGATCACGATCGGGCCGGAGCCGATGAGGAGGATCTTGTGGAGTTGATCGTTCCGCGGCATGCGCAGCGGGACCGTATGCAAAAACGGGCGAAGGTCGAGACATTCGACCTCTTTCCGATTCGAGCCGCGGAATGCCAGGGCGCGAACCTAGGCCGCCTGCCTGGCGCGCTGGCGGTCGAGGTAGACCTTGCAGATGCCCTTGATCCGGGAGAGCACGTAGTAGGTCGTCTGGCTGCGCACCCTGACGAGCTCGGCGCCGACGATGCGGGTCACGAAATCCTGTGGCAGATCGAGAATCTCCTGCGGGGTGGCGCCGTCGAGGCCTTTGCACAGGATTGAGGTCATGGCCCGGGTCAGGGTTTGCACTTCCGGCCCCAGGGTCATCCGCAAATGGGCCCGGCCGTCGTCGTCGACCTGGAGATAAACGCCGACCTTGTCGGCGCATTCTTCGTCCTTGCGGATATCTTCGAGGTCGAACTTTTCGTTAGGGCGCGGTTCCTGTTTCGGCGCGCTGTCGGAGTAGGCGACGAGTGTTTCGCGCCGTTCCACCTCCGGCAGGTGATCGAAAAGGTCGATGATGTTTTGCAGCTTCTCGGGATACATGCCTTGCCTCGTGCTCGTGCTCATGATCGTGCTCGTAATCGGATCGAGCAACCGAGCACGATTACGAGCAAGGAGCACGAGTGCAAACTAGGCGCTGCGCTCGATCGGAGCGCTGACTTTGTTGCCCCACTCGGTCCAGGAACCATCGTAATTGCGCACGTTATCCAAGCCTAACAAATAGGTGAGGACAAACCAGGTATGGCTGGAGCGTTCTCCGATCCGGCAATAGACGACCGTGTCGACGTCCGGGCTGACGCCCGCGCCTTCCAGGTAAATTTTGGCCAGCTCGGGCGCGGACTTGAACGTGTTGTCGTCGTTCGTCGCCGTTTTCCAGGGCACACTTTTCGCGCCGGGAATGTGACCGCCGCGCAGCACGCCTTCCTGCGGATATTCCGCCATGTGAGTGATCTCGCCCTTGTATTCACCCGGCGAACGCACATCGATCAGCGGCTTTTTCGCATTGCTCTGGGCGAGCGCGTCGTCGGCAAAGGCGCGAATCTCCTTGTCCAAACGCTGCGCCGGCACGGGGTAATCGGTCCGCAGATATTTCGGCACCTCACGCGTCATCTTGCGCCCGTCGGCTTTCCATTTATCGCGGCCGCCGTTTAAAATTTTCACCTTGGTGTGACCAAAAAGGCGGAAAGCCCAGAGGGCGTAGCAGGCCCACCAGTTGGCTTTGTCGCCATAGAAAATGCAGGTCGTATCGGGCGTGATGCCGTTGCGACTGCAAAGTTCGGCAAACTTATCCGGCCCGATATAGTCGCGAATCACCGGATCCTGCAGATCGGCCC
>DATBDG010000087.1:0-1567 GCA_036270055.1 Chthoniobacterales bacterium | reverse complement strand
CCATACGTACGATTTCCTGTGTCCTTGCGCGGTGAGATCGACATCTTCCGTGCGTTTCAATCCTTCCGGCGTCAATTCGAACGCCCAGGCGACAATGAGCGCGATGGGAAATCCGATGACGATTGCGAGCACAACAAGGCGCACTGCCCAATTCGGAATTTCGAAAAACGGAAATACCTGCGTAGCGATTTGAATCAGCAGCCACGCGACGACCGCGTAAGCGACCGCAACCTTGTAAACGTTCCGCCGCTTCAGCTCGGCAAAGAAGTTCATGCGTTGGCCTTGCCGTTCGGGGCCCTCATTTCAATTGATCGTCGGCCAGGCCCATCTTGCGTAAAAGCACATCCCAGCGCGGGTCCTCATGGAGGTTCGTGAGGAAAGGATCGCATCGCATGAAGCCCAGGCCTCCGTCGCGCTGCCGGCGCGCTCGCTCCAGCCATTCGAACGCCCGGTCCTTGTCCCCCCGGTAGGCGTAGACGTCGGCGATGAGGTAGGCGCCCGTATCGGCGGCGAAGCCCTCGGTTAACCGAGCCAGCGCAGCATCTGCTTCCGGGATTCGTTTCTGACTCCAGCGAGCCATGGCCACGACATAGAGCCGCGCCCACTCCGCCGCATCGTCTTGCGCCGCGACCGCAGCCTCCTCGAATTTACCTTTGACCATGAAGGCGACACCGAGACCGGCATGGCTCCAAGGCGCCGCCGGATTCAGCTCTACCACTCGCGGGTATTCCGCCCTCGCTTCGGCGAACCGCCCCGTCACCGCAAGGTTGAAGGCCAGCCACGATCGGGCTGACGGATTGACGGGATCCAACGCGACCGCCTGGCGATAGAGCTCGATGGCCCGCCTCGTGTCCCCGCGGGCTAAGGCAAGGGTACCCGAGGCGGTGATGAGTGCGGGATCTGCCGGGGCCAGGGCCAAAGCTCTCCGAACGGTCTCGGCCGCCCCGTTCCAGTCAAAATCGAAATTGAGCTGAATCATCGAGCGGGCAAGCAACGCTTCCGGCAGGTTGGGCTCGATCGCCAATGCCCGCGCCGCTGCCTCGCGCGCGAGAGCGAGATGGTCGTCGTAGCCCGCCCGTCCTATTGCGCTGGAAAAGCCGCAGTACCACACATGCGTCTGAGCCAGACCTGCCCAAGCCAGCGCGAAAGAAGGGTCCAGCTCCACCGCCCGTTGATACTCGGCCAAGGCCTCACCCGCGCCTTTTTCCGAGTGAAGATTGGCATAAAAACGGCCCTGCAGATAATGCTGGTGGGCCTCCACATTTTTCGTCCCACCTTTTTCCGCCGCCTGCACTTGCGCTCGAATCGCTGCCTTCACCTCCGGATCCGCGTCACCGCCTGTGAGCTGGCCGCTCAACTGCCCCACGATGGTTTGCGCAAGTTCGGTTTGGACGGCGAACACGTCTTTCAAATCACGAGTAAAATTTTCCGACCAGAGTTGCTCGCCCGTGTCGGTGCGAGTGAGCCGGGCCGCGATGCGCACAACGTCGCCGGCCTTGCGTACACTTCCCTCGACCAGATGCGCAACCCCAAGTTTCTGCCCGATCTCCTGCGCGGTGGCGTTCTT
>DATBDG010000086.1:0-48749 GCA_036270055.1 Chthoniobacterales bacterium | reverse complement strand
GCAAATACGGCCTCGGCAATCGCGCGGTCCGCGCGACAATCGACATGTTTGGGGTGCGCTGGCTGCTCTCGCGACAGTTGAATTACAAGGTCCGCTCCGCCAAAACGACTTCCGGCGGAGACGGCTTCCAACGCTAAGGGGCTCGCGTAGTCTTTCCCGGGCACCGATCAAGCTTGGAGGGCGGCGCAGAATCGGTTAATCTCTCAGTCGATGCGGACATTGCTGAAATGCCTCTTCGTGTTTTGCCTCTGGGCCTCGCTCGCGAGCGCGATCGTCCCGCTGCAGACCCGCTTTCCGCAGCCGCCGCAAGATGCGAGCTGCTGCGAGAACATGATAATGGGCCAACAGCCTAACGATTGCAGCGGCCACCAGCCAAAAACGAGCGATGAAGAGCGCTGCTGCGCAAACTGCATTGTGGCTCTGGCTGGCATTCTCAATCCGCCGCCAGCGGTGATTCCGCCGGAAGCGGTTCGCGCCAACCTTTCTCTCTCCGACCAGAACGCGATTCTGCTCGGGCTTCCTCCTCCCGTTCCGCCCCCGCGCTCCCCGCTCGCTTAAAGCGCCGGGCTCGTCGGCGACCTGCCGGCGAGCGGATAGGAATACTTCAAGAGGAGGATATTTGATGAAATACCTTTTGGTTCTGGTGGCGGTTTTTGCCTTCGTGGCTTCGGCCACGGCGACCGACTGCTGCAACGGCGGGGCCTGTTGCCTCGTGCACCTGAGCTGCTGCGCCGAATAGGCGGGTCCTGCTGCGGAATAAAAATGCGGAGCCCCTGTCGGAGTTTTCCGGCGGGGGCTCTTGTTTTCAGGCGGAAGAGCCTCCCTGGCCGGCCTCGCCCTTGGCGTGCGCGAGCGACGCCTTCTCGATCAACTTGTGCAGCGACTCCCTGCCTTCGGCCAAACCAGCCAAAAGTTCGTCCGCGAGTTTTTCCTGATTCAGGATCGAGGTCAGCACCGCGCGCTCGTGCGTCCAATCGTTGTCATCCGCCTTCTCGCACAGTGGTCGATAGGCGGAAATTTCAAATTGTTCGGCCTTCCGTCCGGCAGCGATGATCGTCGCATCGCGATCCTTGGAACTAACGAAGGTTTTGACGAGCTCCTTTTCCGCCTCCCAGATCAGATCCCTCACCGGCTGACAAGTCTTGTCCGGCAGTTCTTTGCCAAGCGAGCTGGCGATCTCTTCCAGGCTTTGCGCATGAGCGTTTGTCTCTTTCCGATGAACTCCGAGAAGCGTTTTCAGGTCCTCGGACTGCGCTGCTTTCTCCATCAGGAAAAGCGCCTGCGCGAGTTGCTCTTCGGCATCGTGCATCTCGCCCATCTTCGCGAGGAAATCGTCGGACACGGGCGTCTCGGGAGAACCGGTGCTGGTGCTTTGCCTGGCCCGCGTCGTGTGATCAGGTCCGGTTGAGCCTTTGCTCAGGGCTCCGATGTCGGCGCTGGTTTTGGGCGACGGCTCGCCGCCCTCGCTCGGATAATGTGTGGCCGGCCGCGCTTCACTCATTTGTTCTACGGTCTTCTTTTCCATAAAATCCGTTCTCCAAAATCTATCGCGCGCGGCCGAGAGAGAGGATTTGCTGAAATGCGATCAGCCGGCTTCTATTCTCTTCGTTAGGCCGACGCGACCCGGAGGCGATGGTTGGCTTTGACCGCCGCGGCCGGCGCAAAGCCAGGGCCATGATAAAACCAATCGCGTGGCGTGGAGGAGCAACCGGGCGTCGGGCAAAAAAGATGATAAGAGCCATGGCCGTCCCGGCGGACATCGATCATTCGTCCTGTGATCACCCTTTCGCAGAGGATGCAAACGCGGCGGTCGTCGAGCGATTGCCATTTCCGCGTGGGATCGGCTTCGCGGAGGATCAGGAGCTTTTCGGCCAGGGGCACGCGCGTGTTCACAAGTGCTAAGGATGTTCTGTTTCGCGCAGGGTCGCAATCGGGCGGCAACCAGCTTCCGGCTTCGGTAAAAACCCTACCAATGGCGCGTCAACGGACGAGCTGCGCCTCCTCCGCCTCATGGTAGCGGGGGGGGTATGTCATCACCTCTCGGCCTCCTCTGAAATGAAGCGCTAGGAGTTTTCGTTACCTTTGTTTCCTTCCTCAACCCGATTGCGGAGGAGGCCTGGCGTCGTTTGACTAAGAGGTGGCCACGAAACTGAATCCGCAGACGACGGCGCCCGGCGAGCAAAGCCACGCCCAGGAGCCGGGGCGCTATTACCGCTGCCCCGGCTGCGGAGACGAAGTGGACGGAACGAATTACGGCGTGGTCCACCTCCATCAGCTTCACGTCCTGCACCCGCATCTCTTCCGGCATCAAGCTGGGTCGGACGAGCGCGACGACAACGATCGTTAGGCAAAGCCGGTCGGCGGCCGAAAGAGGGTCGTGATAATTCGTTAGGCGCGGCGGCCTCGGCCGCTCAGATGGCGGAAAGCCCAAACCCAATCACCGGCGCCTCGCTCTGGAAGACGCGCGTCGCGGCCGGCCGGGTGGCACCGTGATAAAACCAGTCGCGCGGCTTCGCGCGGCAGCCGGGGGTGGGGCAATGCAGGTGATAGCTGCCGTCCCGGCTCCTGCGCACGCTGATCATCCGGCCGCTGATCACCCGGTCGCAAAGCACGCATGCCCGGAGGTCATCGAGCGAATACCATTTCCGGAAAGTGTCGGCCTCCTGCAAGACCGCCAGCTTCTCGTCGGGATTGAAGTGCCTTTTCATGACGCGCTTAGCAGAGCGAAATCCCGCGATCTACGCAATTAGCCGTCCGTCGTCTCGTCTCTTCGGAAAAAATCTTAGGGCGAAATCACGGGAGAGATGCATTTCTGATGGGAAGGCGGCCATTTTCCAGTTAAGTTCAGCAAAAGCGCGAGCGTCACCATGCCCGAATTATCCCACACTACGCCTAACGACCCGGCGGCGACTGATGCGACGAGCGAGAACGCGCGCAACGGCGCAAAAAAGCTTCGCCAGCCGGAGGAGCCGTCCGCCGTCGTGGGCCTCGGCGCCTCGGCCGGCGGGATCGCCCCGCTGCAGCATTTTTTTGCCGAGATGCCGGCCGAGAGCGGGCTGGCTTTTGTCGTCGTCATGCATCTCTCGCCCGAGCACGAGAGCAATCTCGCCGCCGTTCTGCAGCAGAAAACTTCCATGCCCGTCACGCAGGTGAGCGGAGCGGAAAAGGTGAAAGCGAATCACGTCTACGTCATTCCGCCTAACAATCAGTTGATGTTTGAAGACGGCCACCTCCAGCTGGTCGAGCCGCAGCAGGCGCGGGGACGGCGGGTGACAATCGATCTGTTCTTCCGCACCCTCGCCCAGGCTTACGGTCAGCGCGCAGTCTGCGTGGTTCTCTCGGGCAGCGATTCGGATGGCGCGATCGGATTGAAACACGTCCGCGCCCAGGGCGGGGTGACGGTCGCGCAGGATCCGAACGAGGCCGAATACGATAGCATGCCGGTAACGGCGATCAGCACCGGGATGGTCGACTGGGTGCTGCCGGTCGGTCGCATGCCGGAGCGCCTGCTCGAGTTCGTGCGCAACGAGCAGCGGATGAAGCTCCCGCCCGAGATCGAGGACGCGCCCGTCGAAGACCTCAAGGTAGAGGACGCGGCCGGCGGCGAGACGGTCTCCGAGGAAACGCGCGAAGCAGAGGATGAAGAAGCAATCGGCAAAGTGCTGGCCGATTTGCGAGCGCAGACCGGCCACGATTTTTCGCATTACAAACGCGCCACCGTCCTGCGCCGGATTGCGCGCCGCCTCCAGGTCAATTCGCTCGAGAGCATCCCGCAGTATCTGGAATTCCTCCGCACCCACGCCGCCGAAGCGCGCGCCCTTTTGCAGGACATGCTTATCGGCGTGACGCATTTCTTTCGCGATCGCGAAGCGTTTGCCGCGCTCGAGGCGCATGTCCCGCAACTCTTTGCAGGCAAGAAAAAGGATGATCCCATCCGCGTCTGGGTCGCCGGTTGCGCGACCGGCGAAGAAGCCTACTCGATCGCGATCCTGCTTTGCGAACAGGCGGCGCGTCTGAACGAGCCGCCACCGATCCAGATTTTCGCTTCCGACGTCGATGAGCAGGCGATCGCCGATGCGCGCGACGGGCTTTACCCGAGCGCGATCGAAGCCGACGTCTCGCCGGAACGGCTGCGCGCATTTTTCGTCTCGGATCACGGACGCTACCGGGTGCGGAAAGAGATTCGCGAGAAAGTCCTTTTCGCCGCCCACAATGTCCTGAGAGACGCGCCCTTCTCCCGCCTCGATCTCGTCTCCTGCCGCAACCTGCTGATTTACCTCAACGCTCCCGCCCAGGCGGAAATCTTCGACATTTTTCATTTCTCGCTCGTCTCGGGCGGCCTGCTCTTCATCGGCGGAGCCGAAAACGAGACCACCGCCAAGTCGTTGTTTTCGCCAGTGGACGCGCGGCACCGGCTCTACGTGCGGCGCTCCGTTCCGCGCCCCGGCTGGAAAATTCCGGTGCTGTCGCTGCGCGCGCCGGACATCGGGTTTCGCGTAACGCGTGGGTCGCGGACGCGCAGTTTCCCACCGCTCAAGCCGATCAAGATCGACGAAGCGACGAGCGAAATGGAGCGTTCACCGCGCACCGGCCAGACGCGGCGGGAGGTGCTTTTCGGCGAGCTGCACTTGAAATTGCTCGAGCAGTACGGGCCGCCTTCGGTGGTAGTAAACAGCGCGCACGACATCGTGCATCTTTCCGAGCACGCAGGCCGTTATCTCCAATTCGCCGCCGGCGAGATCACGGCGAACCTCCTCAAGGTCGTGCACCCCGGCCTGCGCCTGGAGGTGCGGACGGCGCTTTTTAAAGCCGACAAGAATCAGGAGACGGTCCACGGCGCGCCCCAGACGCTCGAGATCGAGGGCAAGGCGGAAATGATCGCGGTAAGCGTTTGTCCGATCGCGCAGGACGGTGCGCCAGAGGATTTTTATCTCGTCCTTTTCGAGCGGCAAAGCGACGTGGCGGCCGCGCCAGCCCTGCCGCCGGGGGCCGATGCGATCAATCGCGATCTGGAAGAGGAAATCCATTACCTGAAAGAGCAGCTCAGCTCGACGGTCGAGCAATACGAAGCGACCAACGAAGAGCTGAAAGCTTCCAATGAAGAGCTCCAGGCGATGAACGAGGAGATGCGTTCCGCGACCGAGGAGCTGGAGACGAGCAAGGAAGAGCTGCAGTCGGTCAACGAAGAGCTCGTGACCGTGAACCACGAGTTGAAGAACAACGTCGAGGAATTGAGCCGGGCCAATGCCGACCTCAACAACCTTATGGCCTCGACCGATATCGGCACCGTCTTTCTCGATCGCCAGTTGCGCATCCAGCGTTTCACCCCGAGCGCGCAGAGGATTTTCAATCTTCTCCCGGCCGATCTCGGGCGCCCGCTCTCCGACATCACGCACAAGCTCGCCTACGAAGATTTCCTCCGCGATACCGAGCAGGTCCTGCGCGATCTCAAAACCATCGAGCACGAGGTGCGGGTGGGGGAGACGAGCTGGTACCTGACGCGGATCGCGCCCTACCGGACGAGCGAGGATCGCATCGCCGGCGTCGTCGCCACTTTCATCGATATCACCCGCCGCAAAGATGCCGAAAACGAGCTGCGCCAGAGCGAGACGCGGCTGCGCCGGGCGCTCGAGATCGAGACGGTCGGGGTGATTTTCTTCACGCTCGACGGCCGGATCACCGACGCTAACGATGCCTTCCTCCGGATGTGTGGCCAGAGGCGCGACGAGGTCGAGCAAGGCCGGCTCGGCTGGAACGATTTCACGCCCGCGGAGTGGCGGCCCCTCTCGGGCGAGGCAATGGCGGAGCTGCGGCGCGCCGGCAAAACCCAGACTTATCAAAAGGAATACGTCCGCAGGGACGGGACCCGCTGGTGGGGCCTTTTCAGCGCCGCAATGCTGACCGACGAGCTGGCGGTCAAATATGTGGTCGACACTAGCGAACAGAAGAAGGCCCAGGAAGCGCTGCGGGCGAGCGAGGAACGTTTCCGGCAATTCGCGGATAACTCCGCTGATGTCCTCTGGATCTTCAACGTAGAAAAGGAGCGGCTCGAATATCTCAGTCCAGCCTTTGAGCAGATCTGGGGAGAATCGCGCGAACGACTCCTGCGCGATCCCGATGCCTGGAAAACGACCTTACATCCCGAGGATCATAAGCTGGCGATGGCTCGCCTGGCCCGTCTCCTCGAAGGCGAGACGGTCGTGAGCGACTACCGCATTATCCGACCAAGCGACGGCGCCATCCGCTGGATTCACGACACCGGCTTCCCGGTGCGGGGCAAAGACGGGACGATCCGTCGTCTCGCGGGTATGGCCCAGGATGTGACCGAAGATAAAATCCGGAACGAAGCGCTCTCGGAAAGCGAAGAGCGTTTCCGCCTCCTCGTCGATGGAACGCCCGATTACGCGATGTTTCTGCTCGATCCCGGGAACCAGATCATCTACTGGAGCGCGGGGGCCGAGCGCGTCTTCGGCTGGAGGGCGGACGAAGCCCTGGGCGAGAGCGGCGAACTCATTTTCACTCCCGAGGATCGAGCGACCGAACAGGAGGAGAAAGAGCTCAAAACCGCCTTGCGCACCGGCGTGGCAAGCGACCGGCGCTGGCATCTGCGCAAGGACGGCAGCCGCGTCTGGATTGATGGGGTGATGCGCCGGCTCGATGACGGAGAAGGCAAATTGCGCGGCTTCGCGAAAATCGCGCGCGACGCCACCGATCTGCACCGCGCGGAGGAACAGTTGAAAAACTCGCACCACGAATTGGAGTGCCGGGTCGAGGAGCGCACGTCCGAGCTGACCGAACTCAACCGTAAGCTGAAAGAAGAGATCAAGCAGCGCGCCGAGGTCGAACAGGAACTCCTGCTCGTGAGCGAACGCGAGAAGCGGCGGATCGGGCAGGATCTCCACGACAGCCTTTGCCAGGAATTGGCCGCCGCCGCTTTTTTTCTCCAGACCGCCGCGCAAAAAACAAAAAACCAGGCGGAGGCCGAAGTTCTGGCCGAGGCGGCCCGGATCGTGAACGCGAATGTCGGGCTGGCGCGCGATCTCGCCCGCGGCCTCCATCCGATCGAATTGAGCACCTCCGGTCTGGCCAACGCACTGCGCGAGCTGGCCTTTCGCACCAGCCAATTGCGCGACATCAGTTGCCGCTTCGAATGTCCCCGCCAGGTCCGGGTGCGCGACGAGGCGGTCGCCTTGAATCTCTACCGAATCGCACAGGAAGCCATGACGAACGCGCTGAAGAACGGGAAGGCGAAAAAGATCGGGATCAAGCTCACGCGCAGCCGGCGTGACCTCGTCCTCACGGTGGAGGATGACGGCAAGGGGTTTTCTCCGGGAAACGCGCGCCGCGGCATGGGCATCCACATCATGAAATATCGCGCCGACGTTATCGGGGCGCGATTGACGATCGAATCAGCCGACGGACATGGCACGCTCGTGACCTGCGTCCTGCGCGGCGAATAATTGCCGGCGCGAGCGGAGGTGGCGGGATCGTCCCGGACCCGCCCCAGCCTTCCTTACCAGAGTGAGTAGATTCCGTTTTTCAGTTCCCAAAGACGCAACGCGGCGAGGAGCAGGCGCTTGGTCCGGTAAAGTGTTCCGATCCCGGGTCGGGAATCGAAATCGTCTTCCGGCAGGGAGAACTTTATTACGCGCACCGTGCCGCGTTTTTTCCGGAGAGACGGCATTTTTCTGCGGGTTGAAACGGTCCTCGTTTTCATGCGAGCGGGTGGTCCTTGTTCAGCATCGCTCGTGGGCGGCCGGCTGCGCGCCGGGGCCGGGAGCGAAGGACTCATCCGCGAAGAGAAAGCTGAAGCTTTGCTGTTCTTCATCAACTGCCTCACAATCGCCGCTCGACCGGCGGACGGCCGTGGCGGACTAATCGGTGAAACGGGAAGGGCAGCCGGGAGTCGGACAATGCCGAGTGCAACCGGACTTGCCCGCATCAATCTCGACCTGGCGCCCGGTGAAAAGACGATCGAAAATCGGCAGATTCGCGTTGCGGCCGTAAGAGCGCGTTTACTGCGGGGCGCTCTTTAACCGATTCCAAACCTCATCCATCTGCGGGAGGTCGACTTCCCCCAGCTGCTTTCCTTCCTTCTCCAGCTCGCGTTCCATGGCGTGGAAACGCGCGATGAACTTTTCGGTCGCAGCGGCGAGAACCGTCTCGGCATCGAGGTGGTTCTTCCGGGCCAGATTTATCACCGCGAACAAGAGGTCGCCGAGTTCATCCGCGATCGCCTCCGGCTGACCGCGCGCGATCGCTTCCTTCGCTTCGGCCAGCTCTTCCTCGACCTTGGCGATTACTCCTTCGAGATCGCTCCAGTCAAAATTCACCCTGGCGGCCTTGGTTTGCGCTTTTTGCGCGAGCATCAGGGCCGGCAAAGCTCTCGTTAGGCCGGCAAGATAGCCGGGAACGCCCGAGCCCTTTTCTGTCCGCTTGATCGCGTCCCATTGTTTCAGGACCGCGCCGGTATCGCGCGCTTCGCTTTCCCCGAAGACGTGCGGGTGTCGCCTGACGAGTTTGTCGCCAACTTCTCGCGCCACCTCTTCGATCGTGAAGCGCCCTTCCTCGCGCGCGATCTCGGAATGCATCACGACCAGGAGCAAAAGGTCGCCCAGCTCCTCACGGAGATTGGCCTCGTCCTTCGTCCGGATCGCCTCGGCCACTTCATAAGCCTCCTCGAGGAGGCCGGGGACTAACGACTCGTGAGTTTGCTCGCGATCCCAGGGGCAGCCGCCGGGGGCGCGAAGCTGCGCCACGATTTCGCAGAGCCGGGCGAAGGGAGGCGCTTCGGGATTGTTCACGGATTCACCAGTCGCCCATCAAATCCGCCAGAGCGAACGATGACTGCCAAACTCGGAGATTTCCCCGGAGGTTTTGCGCCCGACGTAAACCGCGATCCCAATCACCGTCACAAGCGTGCCGACAAAAATGATCGCGACCAGCCAGGAAGGAATGTGCCCGACGCGCAGGGCGCGATAGAAGGCCCCGACGGTGTCGATCGGTTCGGTCGCGTGCAGAAAAATCTTCATCACCCACGCGATCATGATGAGGACGAAAATGAAGACGTAGTTGCGTTTCAGGCGCCGCCCGACTGCTTCCAGTTTGCCGATCTTGAACGACGGCAAAATGAGATCTTCGCAGACCAGTTTCTTCCATTCCCCCTGCAGCAGGTGGCGATTTTCCATCACCATCGGGACGAGAAAATGCGCCTCCAACATCCGGACGCGGGCGCGAAACGCGTCGTAGAAGCGATACCGCCGCGCTTCGATCCAGAGCATGATCCAGACGATCGCGAGATTGAAAAAGAAGATGAGATGCGGCACCCCGGCATTGGAAAACGCGATCGTAATGATGGCGGTGCTGCTCGTCACCGCCCAGTTCGTGGTCGTGTCGAGCCGGGTGCGCCAGATCATGATCCGCCCGAGCTCGCCGCGATAAAAATGCGACATCGCATTGACGTAGCCCTGGTCGTAGAGGCTGCCATGAGCGGAGAGGTGCGCCTCGTCAGTCGGTTCCTGATTTTCGTTCGCCACGCGTCCCGAATGATTCGACATCGCAGCGCCGCGCGTCAATCTATCAATTCAACGTGATCTCGCCGCTCCTCGATTCCCTGCTCGATCCGAAACATGTCGTGCTCGATCTGCGCAGCGGCACGGCCGGCGAAGCGGTCTGGGAGATAGTCGAGCGCCTGCGGGAAAGCGGCGAGCTGCGGAAAGCTGAAGGATTTTTTTCCGCGGTCATGGAGCGGGAGAAAAAAAGCTCGACGGTCGCCAACGGCGGGGTGGCCTTCCCGCACGCGCGCACCGAGCTGGTTGAAGAGTTGCTCCTTGGGATCGGACGCAGCGCGGCCGGGGTCTCGTTTGGCGACCCAAAAAATCCGGTCCACCTCATTTTTGTCATCGCCGTCCCGCAACAGATGGTGAACGACTACCTGATTTGCGTAGGGTCATTGGCCCGGCTCCTGAACGACGAAAAGCGGCGGGCCGGATTGATGGAAGCCTCAACGCCGGGGGAGTTCTTCGACCGACTGCGGGACGAGGACGGGCTCGTTAGGGTCGGATAAGGCTTCGCGATAATACCAGCGATGCAGATGACGCGGGGAGAGGCCGCATTTGTAGAGGAGGATGAAGAGCCCGTTCTGCAGCGACGCGCGCCAAGCCCCGCAGCGCTGGTGGCGCCGGTCGGACGATTCGAGCGGCGGATCGAGGATGGCGACTTTTCCCGCGCGGCGCAGTCGACGGGAAAATTCCATGTCCTCCATCAACGGGATGGGGGCGAAGCCGCCGAGGCCGCGAAAGGTTTCGCGCCTAACGAAAACGGACTGGTCGCCAAAAAAACTGCCGCCGTGCCGGGTGAAAAAACGTCCGACCGTTTCGAGCCAGAGGAGGCGAGGATGGCGCGCATCGAACTTGCGATAAAAGGCCCCGCCGATCACCGCCGGATCGCGCAAGGCGAGGCGGATGGCGGCGAGATGCGCCGCGGTCATGACCGAATCGGCGTGATGAAAAATGAGGACGTCGCCGCTGGCGGTTTTCGCCGCCAGATTCATCTGCAATCCGCGGTTCGGCTCTGTCGCGCGCAGATATCGTCCGCCCGCTGCACCCACTGCTTCCGCCGTTGCCGGATCAGGCGACGCATCGACCACGATGACTTCGTGCAGCGCCTCAAGCCCGGCGAGCATCGGCACGGAACGGGCCAAGTTGGCGTGGTCGTTCCAGGCCGGGATGATGACGCTGAGCCGCAACGAAGCGGTCCCGTGGTCGCTCACTTGGATTTGTTCAGGAGCCGATTACGCGCGCGATCCAGCGCGCGCCGCTCACTTGCCGTCAGGCTGCCGATGCCCGACTTGGAGATCTTGTCGAGCACCGGATCGATCGATTCGTAAATATTTTCCGGCTCGACAACGCGGCGTGCGCTCGGCGGCGGGACGACGCGGAGAGAGCGCTTGGAACGCCAGCGCGAAGTCCAATCAGTCAGCCAGGCGAGCTCGGGACCGGCGCCCCGCAGTTGGATGAATCCGTAGGCGAGGCCGACGCTCAACCAGAGGACCGCGAGCTCGGACCAGGCGTGATAGGCGAGCAGTTGCAGGGAGTAGGCGGCAACGAAAATGAGCGCGACCCATTTAGCCATAACGCGGAGAAAGAGTTCGACGTTGGGATAAATGGCCGCGAAAGCGATGAAGATGCCGAAGTGAATCGTAGCCGAGCCGGCCAATCCAGTCCGTTGCCAGAGTCCCCAGAGACAAAGCAAAAGCGAAGGGACCAAAAGGAGAAGGAGATAAAGCGCAATGAAGGCGCGCCGGCCGATGAAGCGCTCCACTTCGCGTCCGAAAACGAAGAGCATATACATCTCGATTGCGAACCAGATGAGGCCGGAGGGAGCATGGACGAAAGCGTAAGTCGCGAGCTGCCAAATCCGTCCGGCGGACCAGACCTGCGCGCTGTCGAACATGAAGAAGCCGAGAACTCCGCCCCCGCCAAAGGCCAACAATAAGCAGGCGAGGATCATGCAGGCGACATGCACGATGACGAGCAACGTCGGGACGTGAATCGGATAGCGCCCCATCCAGGCTACCGGCTGGTAGTCATCCGAGGTCGCGACGCCGAACATACCGACAGTAAACGGCGCGCCGCCGGGTAGCGCAAGCGTCCAGCTTTGCTTCTTCCAGACCGCCGGCTGGAAGCTTGCGCGAACTTAGATTTTCCTTGGCCTCCCGGCGGAAGCGTTCAAATTATGGGCTCGCCCGGGCCCCCCGCGGGTTCACGTTTATGGAAAACATCGCTCCTGCCATCTCGCCGCCCAGTGGCATGGGTGAAACCAAACCCGACAACAAAGCCGTCCTCGACTGGGTGCACGAGGTCCAATCGCTCACCCATCCGGACAACATTTTCTGGTGTGACGGCTCGGAGGCGGAAAACGATTACCTGCTCGGCGAAGCCTGTCGCCAGGAAGTGCTGATCAAGCTGAACCAGGAGAAAGATCCCGGTTGTTATCTGCATCGTTCGAACCCGAACGACGTCGCGCGGGTCGAGCAATTCACCGTCATCTGCACCCCGACAAAAGAGGAAGCTGGCCCGACCAATCACTGGGCGGAACCGGCCGAGACCTACAGTAAACTCCACGGACTGCTGAAAGGAGCGATGCGCGGTCGAACGATGTTCGTCGTGCCTTACATCATGGGACCGCCCGCTTCGCCGCTGGCCAAGGTCGGCTATGAAATCACCGACTCGATCTACGTCGTTCTGAGCATGCGGATCATGACCCGGATGGGCACGGCGGCCTCGGAGAAGCTCGGCGAAAAGACCGACGCGGAATTCAATCGCGGGGTCCATTCGCTTCTCGACCTCAACCCAGAGCGGCGCTGGATCTGTCATTTCCCGCAGGACAACACCATCATCTCGGTCGGGTCCGGCTACGGCGGCAACGTTCTCCTGAGCAAGAAATGTCTCGCTCTCCGCATCGCCTCTTATCTCGCGAAAAAACAGGGCTGGCTCGCCGAGCACATGCTAATCCTTGGGGTCGAATCGCCGGAAGGAAAAAAGCATTACGTCGCGGCCGCCTTCCCCAGCGCCTGCGGCAAAACCAATTTCGCCATGCTCATTCCGCCGCCGCATTTCGCCGGTTGGAAAATCACCACGATCGGCGACGACATCGCCTGGATGGAAATCAGGAAAGACGGCCGGCTCTACGCGGTCAACCCGGAGAACGGCTATTTCGGCGTCGTGCCCGGGACGAGCTACAGCTCGAACGCGAACGCGATGCGCGCGATCGAGCACGACACCCTTTTCACGAATGTTGCCCTAACGAACGACGGCGACGTCTGGTGGGAAGGAAAGGATGGAGCGCCGCCGGAGAAAGCGATCGATTGGCGGGGCAACACATGGACCCCCGCTTCGAAAGAAAAAGCGGCACATCCGAACAGCCGCTTCGCGGTCCCGATGCAAAACAATCCGGTCCTCGATCCGGAGGTGGAAAACCCGGCCGGGGTCCCAATCAGCGCGCGGATTTTCGGCGGACGCCGGAGCGACACCATGCCGCTGGTATTCCAGGCGGATGATTGGAATCACGGCGTCTACATCGGGGCCACGATGGCTTCCGAGACAACCGCGGCCGCGACCGGCGCGGTCGGGCAGGTGCGGCGCGATCCGATGGCGATGCTGCCTTTTTGCGGCTATAACATCGGGGATTATTTTCGGCACTGGCTCGCGACTGGGCCGCGCCTGACGAATCCGCCGCTCATCTTTCACGTCAACTGGTTCCGCAAAGACGCGAACGGCAAATTTCTCTGGCCTGGTTTTGGCGATAACATGCGGGTTTTGAAATGGATCATCGACCGCTGTGAAGGGCGGGGCGGAGCGGAAACCACGCCGATCGGCGCGGTCCCGCGCCCGGAGGATCTCGACTTGGACGAGCTGGACGTTTTGCCCGAAAACATGCGTGAGTTGCTGGCGGTCAAGCCCGGGGAATGGGAGAAAGAGCTGGCCGGACAGGAGGAGTTTTTCGCCACGCTCGCGCCGAACGTACCGGAAGAACTGCTGGCCGAGCAGAAGAAGGTGGCGCAACGGCTCGGGAGGTAGTGTAGACGCCACCTTGAGGAGGCGCGAGCCTCGGCGCGCGTTTCGCACAGCGAAACGTCCACCTCAATACGCCGAGGCCGGCGGCACGAAAAGCTGTGCGATTGTGCGCAGGATGATGCCGCATTCCAGGGTCAGATTCCAGTTCTCGAGGTACTCGATGTCGCACACCACCCGGTTTTCGATGTCCCTGCTCGTTTGCGCTTCGCCGCGGAAGCCGCGCACCTGCGCCAGACCGGTGATGCCCGGCTTGACGAAAGTGCGCACCTGATAGTTGGCCATCAAGTGAGAGAACTCTTCGTTATGCTCGATCAAGTGTGGGCGCGGGCCGACCACGCTCATGTCACCCAGGAGGACGTTCCAGAATTGCGGGATTTCGTCGATGCTCAACTTGCGAAACCATTTGCCTAACGGATAAACTCGCTCGTCCTCGGTCGTCGCCTGGCGCGCCAGGTCCGTATTCTGCGGGTGCATGGTGCGGAATTTCCAAATATCGAAACGCCGGTTCTGGATCCCGGCCCGGGTCTGTTTGTGAAAGAGCGGCCCGGGCGATTGCAGGCATTGCGCGAGCCAGACGATGAGGGCGAGCGGCGGAAAGAGCAGGAGGATGATCGGGAGGGCGATGGCGAAATCGATCGCTCGCTTCACTCCGCGGTTGAACGGATTTTCCAGCGGCTCCTCCCGCAGCCCGACGAAGCGAAAGCCGTCGTCTTCGAAATGGGTGACGGGATGGCCGAGTTTTTCCTCCAGATCGCTCACGATCATGAGCCGCACGCCGAGCTGATCGCAGGTTGCGATGAGCCTGCGGTTGACTTCGTTGAAAGCTGGAAACTCGAGCATGATCACCTGCGTCACGCCCTGTTCCTGAATCGTGGCGCGGAAGCGATCGAACCCGCCCAGGACCGGGATCTTCGACTCCGTCCCGTTAGGCGACTCGTCGCAGATAATTCCAACGGTCCGCAGCCCCGTCTCGGCCTTGCGCCGCAGCCAAAAACGCAGGGCCCTGGCTTTCTCGGTCGAGCCCACGAGGAGGGTCCGTTCTTCCTGACGAAAAATCCGGCGGGCCAGAAACTCGGGCAGGAAATGGTGCGAAAAGAGCAGCGCGATATAGAGCCAGGGGAGAAAGTTGAAAAAGAAAACGCGCGAGATAAACGAGTCCTTGGCCGCGATGAGATAAAAAACCAGGACCCCGACACTGGCAAAAGTCTGGCGCAAGGCGAGCCGATGCTGGCGGAGGAATTCCGCCTGGAGGAAATATCGTTTCGATCCCTCGCGGCTGAGCGATTCAGCGAGCAATCCGGTGACGAGGGCCGCGCAATAAATGCTGTAACGATTCCAGGTCAGTTCCGCGCCTTTGGCATAAAACGTCACCATCACCCAGACGCCGAACCAAAAGAGCGCGGCGACGATCACGATCTGGCAAAGCAGAAAAACACGATAAAGTCCCTGGGTGCGCTGGGTGATCATGAGGAGCGACGGCGGGGCCGGCGGCGGGTGTGCTGGGCGGCGGAGGAATAAAGTCGCTCGGCGAGGAGAAGACTGCTTCGCTGCATTGGAGAGCGTAAACTCTTTCGATATTCCAGAGCAAGAAGAGGAGAGATGCAACATTCCGACTCATCCAGCGCGACCCGATTAAGCCCCGGCGCGAGTCCGGGCGCGAGTTGGACGGCGGTCGCCTTGCCGCTCCTGGTTTTTTTGGCGGTGTTTCTCGGCGGGGCCACGCAGCGCTGGAGCGAGGCGGTGGTATTGGGCGGGTTTGCCATCCTTCTCCTTGCGCGCCCGCCGCGCATGTCGCTGGGGCCGGTCCTGAACACGATTGCGCTCCTCTTCCTCGCCCTGGCCGCGGTGGCATTTCTCCCCGCGCGCTGGTTCGCCATGCCCGCCTGGCGGGTTGCCCTAACAAAAGATCTGGGGGTGCAACTGCCGGGCACGGTTTCGCCGCAACCCTGGATGACGCTCGACAGTTTCGTTCTTCTCCTCGCCGGTCTCGCCTGGATTTATTACCTCACGACTCTCGATATCCAGTTGCGCGATATCCGGAGGGCGGCCCGCATCTTTGCCGGCAGCATGATGGTGCTGGCCGCGCTTTCCATTTTTCTTCATCTCAAAGGTCAGGCGTTGCCCTTCTGGCACAACGCGCGCGGCTTCGGCCCCTTCCCGAATCGCAACCAGACGGGCGATTTGTTTGGCGTCTCGACGCTCGTCCTGCTCGGCTGCATGCAGGACGATTTCCGTCGTGGGCACAAACGCTGGCTGCTTTGGCTGCTTGGAGTCGGGCTGCTGATTGTCGCCCTCATTTTCGCATTTTCGCGTGCCGGCATTCTCATCCTCGTCGTCGGAAGCGCGGCCTGGCTGGTGCGTTTCGCATTCCGAAAATGGTCCGGGGCCGGGGTTGCGATTGCCGCTTCGCTCCTCCTCATCCTTTTCACCGGCCTTCTCATTTTCGGCGGCGAAACGATCGAGCGCTTCCATCTCCGGCTCGGGAGCGAGGGCGCAGTGACGGCCGATTATCGCTGGCTCATTTTTCGCGATGCCTGGGCGATGATTAAAGCTTCGCCCTGGGTCGGGCTCGGGTTGGGAAATTTCGAGAGCGTCTTCGCTCTCTTTCGCGACGCGTCCCGCGGCTTTACCCGCTCGCTCCATCCCGAAAGCGACTGGCTTTGGCTTTGCGCCGAAATGGGGTGGCCGGCGCTCGTCCTCCTGTTCGTGGGGGGACTCGTCCTCGTTAGGCGAGCATTTCCTTTAAAGGAAGGAACGAACCAGCGCCTGCGTTATACCGCGCTCGTCGGTGGTCTGCTCTTCGTTCTCCATGGCTGTGTCGATGTCTCCGGCCACCGCTTCGGCTCTTTCCTCGCCGGCACATTTCTCTTCGGGATCGCTCAGTTTCGTCCTTTGCCGCTTAAATGCAGCCGGGTCGCCCCCTGGTTGTTTCGTCTCGTCGGCTTCGGCCTCGTGGTCGTGAGCGTCGCCTGGTTCTTTGCCTGGCGCCGGGCCTGGCCGCTGCCCGGGCGGATTGGGATCGAGAACGCACGCCAGGCCGCCGCTATCGCCAACCGCGGCCATCGCTTTGCCGAGGCCATTGCCACCATCGATCGTGGCCTGGAGTGGGCACCGCTCGATTGGCAACTCTACTTCCTCCGCGCCGTCGCCCACATCGGGCAGCGCCAGCCGGTCGCGCACGCGGTCGAAGATTTTCGCCGGGCCCGTTTTCTCGAGCCGAGCGCCTACCAGTTGCCCTACGAGGAAGGCAAAGCCTGGCTCGGCTGGCAGCCTGCCCTCGCCATCACTGCCTGGCGCGACGCTCTGCAGCGGGGCGCTCCGGAACACGCGGCCATTTATCCGCGGATGCTGAGCGACGCCGCCGCCTACGATGCCCGGGTGCACGAAGCGCTGCGCGAGTTTGCCATCAATCGACCCGGCCTGACGATCAACTACCTCGAGGTCGCGAACCAAGGGCAGTTCGAAGCTGCCATGCGCGATGTGCTCGGGCGCGACCCGGCCCTGGCGCAATTCACGGCCGCGCAGAAGCGGCGGCTCTTCGAGCTTTGGTCGCGCCAGGATTCACTCGAGGAGCTGGTCCGCGGAGTCGAGACTCATCCGGAGTGGCTCGAGTTTGCCTGGCCGGGAATGGCGCGCGACCACGCCGGGCGGGGCGAGTTTGCCGAGGCTTGGCAGCTCGTTAGGCAACACGCTTCGCCGCCGGACCTCCCCCAGGCGGAGGCGGCGGAATCAATCGCGCAATTGGAGGAAAAGCTTTACGCCAGCCCGGGCGACGTCGCCCTCGGCTACGCGCTTTATCGGGCGCAGATGGCCGCCGGCAAGACAGACGACGCCCTCGCCACCGCGCGCCACTTCACCGCGCGCTCCAGTGCACCGGCCTATTTTTATTATCTGGTGGCGCAAGCCTGGGCGGCGAAAGGCGACCCCGAGCGGGCCTGGCGTTCCTGGGAGGAATTTCAGAGGTCGTCGAGAAACCGCTAAGATCCTTCTTGCCACCGCCCGGCCGATGCGGAAAGCTCCTCCCGCTGTGTTGACGCGCCTGAAGCAACGCTCTTTCTCGTTAGGCCGATTCGGCCTCGCCGCCTTCCTTTCCCTCACGATCATCGCCGCGGCTGTCCTCAGCGCCTCGCCCGGTCTGCACGAACACCTCCATCCCGATTCCGGCTCGACCCATCTCTGCCTCGTCACGCTTTTTGCCGCCGGCCAATGCGAAGCAGCGACGGCTGGGCCGGTTTCGGCGGCGCCCGATGCTTTTCCCTTCCTCACCACCCTGTCTTTGCCGCCAGTCGCGCTTCTTCCCGGACGCTGCTTCTTCTCGCTCCTCGAGCACGCCCCGCCTGCTCTCGCCTAACGACTGGATTGAGCCGCGCACTTGGCGCGGCGGCGTCGCGCGCGCGTTTCACGCGATGCCGAATCCAGGCCGGGCCGAACGCATTCCGTTGCTGTGGGAAAGCATCCGGGTCAGCCCCGGGGCGATCGATGGAGATGAAGTGTGAAAAAATTATTGCTGGTGGCGGCGTCGCTTTGCGCGCAGGCGACGCTTTACGGACAGGGCCCCTCGCCTTCGCCTAACGAGGTGGAAACGTTGCGTCAACAGGTGCAGGCGTTGACCGAAACGGTCAAGGCGCTGCAGGAACAGGTCAAAAACCAGCAGGAAACGCTGGCGAAAATGAACGCCGGGCTGACGGCCTTGCCGGCGAGCGAGGCGCCGGCCGCTAGTCCGGAACCAAACGCGAGTGCACCGCCGCTTTTCCCGACGGAGGACGAATCGGTCGTCGCGATGAGCGCGCAACCAACGCCCATTCCGGCGGCGGCCGGCCCAACCGCAGCGCCGACTATCGAAGCGTTCCCGACGTCCGACGCCTCCGTCACGACCTCGAGCGAGACGATTTCGACGACTGGTGCGGGCGCTTCGCTGACCGCTCCGATGACGATCGCGGGCGGCGGTCGGACCTACATGAACATCTCGTTCGACGGCCAGTTTGCGCTCGCGTATTCGAGCGATCGCAATCTTGATCATCTCGAAGTCGGCGACCACGACCCGCAGCAGCGCGGCTTCAACGCGCGTAACCTCGAGCTGGCGCTCGATGGCGCGGTCGATCCTTATTTCGAGGGGTTCGCCAACATTGTTTTCAAACTCGATAACGACAACGAGACCGAGCTCGAAGTCGAAGAAGCCTTCATGCAAACGACCGATCTGCCCTGGGGCTTGCAGCTCAAGGGCGGGCAGTTCTTTTCCGCCTTCGGGCGGATCAACCCGACGCATCCCCACACCTGGGATTTCGCCGACGATCCGCTCGCGCACGGACTTTTTCTCGGCTCGGACGGATTGCGCGGCGTCGGCGCGCAGGTCTCTTGGACCGCGCCGGTTTCGTGGTATTCGCAATTGATCCTTGGGGTGCAAAACGGGCGCGGGAACACAGGCTTCTCCTTTCGCAATCCGGGAGAGGACGGCGTGTTTTATGGCCGCCTCACGACCGATCGGGAAGTGCGCGGGCCGCAGGATTTTGTCTGGATTCCGCGCTGGGAAAATTCCTTCGATCTCAGCCCGACGCAGACGGTCCTCTTTGGCGTTTCCGGCGCTTTCGGTTCGAACGAAACCGGCGCACATTCCCGGACGCAGATCTACGGAGCCGATCTCCTCTACAAATGGAAATCGGCGCGGGCGGAAGGCGGGTTTCCTTTCGTGAAATGGCAGACGGAAGCGATCTATCGCCGCTTCGAGGCCGGGCGCGGGGTCGATCAATCGTTCCCGGTGACGGAGACATTCCACGATTGGGGGATGTATTCGCAGGTCGTCTGGGGTTTCAAGAAAGGGTGGACGGCCGGGGTGCGCGGCGACTATGTCCACATGCAGAGCTCGGCTTTCACCGACGACGACCTGCGCCAGAGCCGCTCGCGGATCACGGGCGATCTCACCTGGTATCCGACGGAGTTTTCCAAGCTCCGGCTGCAGTACAACCACGACTTCCTGGAGGCGAACGATTTCCTCTCCTCGCGGGAGGCCGACTCCATTTTTTTCCAGTTCGAGTTCATCCTCGGCGCTCACGGCGCGCACAAATTTTGATGACGCCGTCCCGCTCCCACGCCTGTCTGAAGCGTTGCGCTTGGCTTGCGAGGTCCCTCGCCGCGCTTCGCCGCCTCGGGATGACAAGCATCAAGCGGCGAAATTTTCTAAAATATGAAACCAAATAGCCTAACGAAAACAACAGCGGCCATCTGCCTCTGCCTGACGACAGCGTTGACCGCCCAGGCCAGGATCAATGTCGTCGCGACCCTGCCCGATTTCGGCGCCGTGGCGCGCGAGATCGGGGGGAATAACGTCGATGTCACGGTCCTGGCCAAGCCCACCGAGGACCCCCACTTCGTCGACGCCCGGCCCAGCTTCGTCGTCAAATTGCGCGCGGCCGATGTCCTGATCGATGGCGGCGCCGAGCTGGAAATCGGCTGGCTGCCGCCGCTCTTGCAGAACGCGCGCAACTCGAAGATCGAAGTCGGCCGGCCCGGGCGGGTGCAGGCGTCGCAGGGGATTCGGCTCATGGAAGTGCCGGCCCAGCTGACGCGGGCGGCCGGGGATGTCCATGCCACGGGCAACCCGCATTTCATGGTCGATCCGATCATCGCCAAGGCGGTCGCGGCCCACATTGCGAACGCTTTCGCCGCAGTCGACCCGGCGCAGGCGGCGGAGTATCGGACTAACGAGCAAAAATTCGAGACCACGATCAATGCCAGGCTCCAGGAATGGGGCGCGAAACTCTTGCCTTATCGCGGGCAAAGCCTGGTCGCTTATCACGATTCCTGGCCTTATTTTGGGCATCGCTTCGGTTTTAACGTCAGCGTTTTCCTCGAGCCGAAGCCGGGCATTCCACCTTCACCTTCGCATCTTGCGGAGGTGATCGCGCAGATGAAGGCGCAGAAGATCAAAGCCATCATCGTCGAGCCGTATCACAACCGGAAGATTGCGGAGAAAGTCGCGCAATCGACCGGCGCCAAGGTGGTCGATTTCGCGCAATTCCCCGGCGCGCTCCCGGGCACGGACAACTACGTGCAACTGATCAACAAACTCGTAAATAACCTGGCAGCGGCGTTGAAATGAAAGACGTCGCGCCAGACTCTTCGAAAGACCCGGCCCACCGCTGAACTGATTATGTGGGAAGTCATGTTTTGGCCCATCGTGGTCTGTGTCCTTTTGCCCTGGCTCCTGGTTTACCTCGGGCTCCATGTCGTCCGGCGCGGGATCATTTTTATCGACATCGCGATGGCGCAGATGGCGTCGTTAGGCATTTGCGTCGCCGTCCTCCTCCATCTCCGTCTCGACGGCTGGCCCGCCTTTGCCATTGCGCTCGGTTTTACTCTGCTCGGGGCGGCGATTTTTTCCGTGACCGGGAAACGCTCCAGTCAGATCCCGCAGGAAGCGGTCATCGGCATCAGCTACGTCGTGGCGGCGGCGGCCGCCGTGCTCCTCCTCAGCCGGGCGGCGGAGGGAGACGAGGAGATCAAAAACATGCTCGTCGGCAACATCCTGCTCGTTAGTCCGCTCGATGTCTGGAAATGCTTCGCACTTTTTCTCCTGGTCGGGATCGTCCATTTCCTTCTGCGTCGCACGTTCCTTCTCGTCTCTTTCGATCGCGACGCGGCCTATGAACGCGGGTGGCGGGTGCGCTGGTGGGACTTCCTCTTCTACGCGCTTTTCGGTCTAGTGGTGACCAGCTTTGTCCGGATCGCCGGTGTCCTGTTAATCTTCAGCTATCTGATCGTGCCGGCGGTCTGCGGGATTAATCTTGCCGATTCGTTAGGCAAACGGTTTCTCATTGGCTGCCTGGTGGCGCTCATCGGCGGGATTGGCGGGCTGTTCCTTTCCTTCCAATGGGATCTGCCCTCGGGGGCGGCGATCGTCTGCACCTTTGGCGTCCTTCTCGTGCTGCTCGGTGCGATTGGGATTTGGCGACGGTGTTCTGCCTCCGGGTAGCGCACGCATCCTGCCTGCTGGCGACGGTGTTCCACCGTCGCGAACTTTCCCGGACGCGCCCACACCCGACCCCTCTCGAAAAGTGCGTCGCGGCAAAATGCCGCGACCGGCCCGCAGGACGCATGAGCTACCCGGGCGGGGCCGCGCGTTTCGCGAAAGCGTGTCTACCCTTGCGCGATCTTCCCTTCCGCGCATAGATACTGCTCCCTCCTTTCTTGTCATGAAAGCACGGCTCGCACTTCTCGTTTTGCTCGGTCTGTTCGCGGTGGCCCACGCCCAGGCGCAGCAGCGCGAATACATCATTCTCGTCGGCGGGCCATCGCTTCATACCTGGGAGCAATACAAGGCCCAACCGCACGATCATTGGTGGGCTAATTTCGTCCATTCTGCGCGCGTGCGGACGGAGCAGTTGCGGGCCGGGCGGGGTCCGAACGCGCTCATCACCTGGCTGGTTTATAAGCCGGGCTACATCGATCGTGGCCGCCAGGAAAAGCAGGATCTGATCGCGAACATCAACAGTGTGCGCGACAAGTTTGGTCTCAAGCTGGTTTACTTCGATCGGGGCGGCGACGTTATCGATTACCTGAACAATGGGATGCCTCGCGACCAGGTGAAGATTTCCGGGTTCGAATTTTTCGGGCACTCGAACAAGGCCTGTTTCCTCTTCGATTACAGCAACATCGTGGACAGCGCCTCGAAGGCGTGGCTGCACGAGACCGAGTTGAAGCGGATCGACCGGCACGATTTTGCGCGCGACGCCTATGTGAAAAGCTGGGGCTGTCACACGGGCGAGAGCATGAGCAAACTCTGGCGCGAAGCCACCGGCACTCGGATGTGGGGCGCGATCGGCAAGACCGATTACTCGACTGGCGAGCTGCCGGCACTCTCTTCCGTGGGCGGTAAGTGGGTTTACTAGAGCGACATCGGGAATAATCGGTCCGTCGCCCGCTCGTACCTGCATACCAGGAGCGTCACTTGCTCGATTTACTTGGCGGCCGCAGTCGCACCGACTTACGCTGGAAGGGTGGCGTCCCTCGATTTCGAAGAACTCGTGGAAAACTATTACACGCCACTTTACCGTTTTGCCCTTTCCCTCGCCCGGCACGAATCGGAGGCGGGCGACCTCGTGCAGCAGACTTTTTTTCTCTGGGCCTCCAAAGGCCATCAGCTGCGCGATGCCTCCAAGGTCAAGACCTGGCTCTTCACTTCGCTTTACCGGGAATTTCTGGGGCGCAAACGGCAGCAGGATCGTTTCGTCGAAGCGGAAAACAATGCCGAAGCAATCAGCGCGCAGGCGATCTCCGCCTCGGTCGTCAATCAACTCGATGGCGACATCGTGCAGCACGCCCTCTTTGCGCTCGAGGAAATCTATCGCGCGCCGCTTGCTCTTTTTTATCTGCAACAGCTTTCCTACAAAGAGATCGCGGAGGCGCTCGCCGTGCCGATCGGGACCGTGATGTCGCGGATTTCGCGCGGCAAAGAGCATTTGCGCCGGGCTCTGGCGGATGGCGCTGGGCCCACGGGGGAGAGTCCGGGAGGAATTGCCCATGACTGAGCAAGAGGCGCGCTTCATTCTGCAGTCCTACCGTCCGGCGGTCGAGGACCCGCACGATCCGCAAATTGCCGAGGCGCTCCGGATGGCGGCAGAGAATCCGGAGCTGGCGCGCTGGTGGGAGGAGGAGCAGGCCTTCGACCGGGCGATGGCGACGCATCTCGCAGCGATAGCAGCGCCGTTTGGATTAAAGACGCGTATCCTCGCGCAAGCTGCCGCTCCCGCGACTTCGCGTTTCACCCGCTGGATCGTTGGACTGGCCGGCGCGGCGGCGTTACTCTTTCTCCTCGCACAGGTGGCCGATGTCTGGCGCAACGCCGCGCCCCGGGCGGGGGCGTTGCCGGATTACGCGAGCGAGATGGTGAGCTTCATCAAGGTGCCGCCCTCGCTCGAACTGATGAGCGGCAATCTCGGCGCGATCCAAGATTGGCTGACGCAAAAAGAGGCTCTCTTGCCGAATGTTCCCGCGCGGCTCGCGATCCTCGACCCGGTTGGGTGTCGCGTTCTCTCCTTCCGCGGTCACGATGTCACTTTGGTTTGTTTTCAACGCGGCGGCGATCGACTCGCACACCTCTTCGTGGTGGATCGGGGTGCTCTGCCGCGCGTGCAGCCTGGCGACAGGATCATCTTCCAACGCGAAGGCGAATGGACGACGGCGACCTTTATGGAGGATGACCACGTTTACATGCTTGCGGTCCAGGGCGACGAAGCAGCCGCGAGACAATACCTGCCGCATGCCTAACGACGCCTGACGAGGCGCCGCCGGACGGTTGTTATCGCGAGCCGCCGCAGGACGGAGAGGGACCCCGCAACTGCAATTCACGTTCTCCGTAACGAGAAAACGCGGATTGCAACTGGGCGGTCCCTCTCCGCGCTTCGCCGGATCGGGATGACAACTCTATTCTTCTTCCGCGACCGTGAAGGTGACGTTATCGATCTTCGCGACCGCAAGCGCGTCGAGGACGTCGATTGTGCGGCTGTATTTCGCCTGGGTGCCGCTGATGATCGTGACCACGGCCGGCGTCTTGGCGGCGTCGGCGTTTTGTTTCAGACGCATGAGGGTGCCCTTGAGCTGGGGCAAATCCTTGCTCGTGGCGGAATCGAACGGCTCATCGTTGAGCGAGACTTCGCCCGTGTCGGAAATGGTGATGATCTGTTCGTCGACGAAATCGGTCGAGGACGAGGTCTCCGCCGTGCCGGGGAGCTGAGTGTTGAGCTCGTTTTCGATCTTCACCGCCCCGGCCATGACCATGAAGAAAAGCATGATAACGAAGACGACGTCGATCATTGGCGCGATCTGGAAACCGAGATTGCCCTCGCTGGGATTTAGTTCGAGATGCATGTTTGAAGACGACGTTCGATTCTTTCGACAGGATTTACAGGATGAAAGAAAAGAACGCAGATGTCGCCGGCTTTCCAATCCTGCAAATCCTGTCTCTCATTCTTTGTTCACGGCGGAGAACGAAATTTCGGTAATTCCCGCTTCGGCGCAGGCATTCATCGCCTGCGAAACAAAAATCGCAGGCACGTCGCGATCGCCCCGAATGACGGCGCGGAAGGTCGGGTTGGCGCCGGCCGTGACTTTTTTCTCACCCGTCACCCTGGCGACCTTGAGCGGGGCGACCATTTCGCTCGCGTTCGCGTAAACGCGATCGTTGAAGACAAACTGCGCTTTTTTGGCGGGCAATTTCCAGCGCACGTTCAGGATCGCTTCCGCCCGGGTGTTATCTTTTTTCTGCGCGTCCTTTGCGATCGGCAACTGGATCGACTTGTCGACTTTCAAGACCTGGGCCGAGGTGATGGTCATGAAGAAAACGAGAATCGTCAGGAGCACATCAATCATGGGCGCGACCTGAAATTCAGGTTCGCCCGATTCGGTTCCGCCGCCTCCGCCAGCCATCGTCCTTCTTCCTCGTTAGGCCAGCTGGTTGGTCGGGTTCCGCTCCGGTGGGGCATCGGGCGCGAGCCAGTTGGGGGTGGCGGCGAAGAGTTCGTCGTCGCCCAGGTGGACGCCGGCGAGCGATTCGTAGGGCATCTTGCGGAAGAGGCTGTTGACGATGTCCTGGATGTGATGGAGCGAGTCGGTCGCGCGGTTGCGCAGGAAATAGAAGGCGCCGAAAGCCGGGATGGCGATGACGAGACCGCTCGCGGTCGCGACCAGCACCTCGCCGATGGCGGCAGAAAGGCCGGAAGGGTCGCCGATGCCGCTCGAACCGAGCTTGGCGAAGGCCTTGATCATGCCGGTGACCGTGCCTAACAAACCGATCATCGGAGTCGTGACGCCGATAACCGAGAGATAACTGATGTAGGTTTGCATCTGCGAATTTTCCTTCGCCAATGCCCCAATCATGCCGTCTTCCGCCATCTCCTTGCCCTCGCCGAGAAGGCCGATGCCGACCCGGAGCACATTCGTCAGGGGCGACGGATTCGTTCTGCAATAATTGTGTGCCCCGACGTAATCGCCCTGCCGGAAAAGAGTCTTGAGCGCTTCTTCCTGCTCGGGCGGAGCGGTCTTCTTGCGGCTGGTGCGAATGATCCCGTCGCCGATCAGATAGAGCGTCGCGATCGAGCAGAGCGCGATCGGGAACATGACCCAGCCGCCTTCCTGGATCTGACGCCAGAGGGTTTTTGATTGCTCGCCGGGCGGAGGCGTGGCGGGCGTCGGCCTCTGGGCGAGGCCGGTCGAGGCGAGGAGGAGAAAAGCGCCTGCGGCCGCGGCGGCGAGGTGACAGACGCCGCGCCTGCTTTTCGTTAGTCGAGTCATGGTTCGGATCGTCATTTTCATTTTGGCAACTTCTGCAACTCAGCCCGGGCGATCTCCGCCTGCGCTGACTTCGGAAATTGGGCGGCCAGATCACTAAATGATTTCTTCGCCCGCTCCAAGTCTTGCAGGCCGCGGAAAGCGCGCGCGCTCCCGAGGAGCGCGGGCGGCAACCACCGTTTTTCGTCCTGATGAAAAACCGGGACGTGGAGATAGGCGAGTTCGGCACTGTCCCATTGGCGCTGGGCGAGAAAGGCGTCGCCTTTTTGCACCCAGGCTTCCGCCAAGACCTCGGGGCGGGTGCTTTCCTTGATCACGGCATCGCAGAGTTGCAGAGCCCTGGCGTAATCCTCTTGGCGCACGAGGCCGGGGACGAGTTGGAGTTGCGCAGCGCGCGAGGTCTCGGGATCGCTCACGTTCCTGCGAATTTCTTCGCCGAGCGCTTCGGCTTCTTTGTCGAGCTGCATGCCGCCGAGGGCCGAGACTTTGAGGAGGGCCGCCTGGGCCCACCAGTTGCCGCGCACATCGCGGAAGGGTTCGTAATATTTTACGACCGGGCCGATATCGGCCAGGGCCCTTTTCGGTTCGCCCTGGGAGAGAAAAGCAGCGGTGGTTTTGAGCTGGGGCGGCTCAGGGAAATCGATCTTCGCAATCATCGAAGCCTGGTAACCGATCTCGCCGCTGCTCGAGCCGACCTGCACCTTGCCCATCACCATGTCGCGGCTCCGTCGGACGCCTTTGGTTTCAATCGTCTGGCCGGTTTTGAGGAGGATGTTTTGGGCGAGTGCGGGCCTAACGATGGCGAGGACGAGGACGAGGACGAGCGGATGACGGATCAGAATCGTCAGCGGTCCGCGCGCATCCCCATTGTCCCTCGCCGTCTGGGTGGATCGGGATGGCTGGCCGGGGCGTGAGAGGAACTCGTTAGTCTTCATCATCCTTGTCCGAGCGCCTGGAGGCGTTTTCGGGCTTCGGTCGTTTCGGCGAAATTGGCCAGCTTTTCGTTGCGCAGGAGCTCGCGATAGGTGTTGGCCGCCTCCTGGTTTTTGCCCAGTTTCTCGAAACTCTCGCCGCTCGCGATGTAGGCTTTCGCGACCCAGGGGAGGAACTTCTGGTAACCGACGTAGACGCGTTGGAAGTAGGCGTTGGCTTCCGCCCACTTCCCGCGTCGGGCGGCGATCTGGCCTAACGAGTAGACGCTGAAGGCGGTCGCTTCCCCGCGCCACGCGCGGACGGAGGCGACCTGTTCGAAGCCTTTCTGCGCTTCATCCAGTTTGCCAAGCGCGAGCAGGGTCTTGGCTCGACCGACCGAGATGTCTTTCAGCTTTTGCCCGGCTGCGATCTTCTCCGTGCCGTCGCTGAATTCGCGCAGCGCCTTTCGATAATCCTTCTTCTGGTAGGCGATTTCGCCCAGGCCGTGGTAGGCGAAATCGACCATCTGGCTTTTGGGGAAATCGTCCCGCAGTCGCTGATAGAACCTGGTCGCCTGATCGAACTTGTCTTTGCTCAAAACATAATCGCCGGCTTCGCCTAACAAGAGCGGGCTGAGGTCCTCCGGCTTAAATGCTTCCGCAATCTGCGCGATGTTTCTTTCCTCCTCCTCCGGCTGACGGCGGAGCCGGGCCAGTTCGGCCTTGGCAAAAAGAATGCGTGCCCTGGCCGTGGCGGAGTCTTTGTTCGCCGGGGAGGCGAGGAGGCGCTCGAGCTCCGCAATAGTGTTCAATGTCCACGCTTTAGCGTGCGGGAGAGCGGGATCGGTAGCCGGGGACGATGACCCCGGCCGGGTCTTGGCCGCGCTGGGGCTGCCGGGCTCAACGTCCCCGGCTACAACGGGCTTTTTCCTGACGCAGAGCTGGGCCAGCTGGGTAATCAATTGCTCGACCGAGTCGCGGCTCGGGTCGGTGATGTATTTCTTGATCGTGTCGGCCGCGAGTTGTTTGGCTTCGTCGATTTTGCCGTCGTGCGTTTTGGCTTTCCCGATCCAGAAGATCGCGGATACAACCGTCGAATTATCCGGCTTCTCTTTTATGAAGCCGCTGAAGAGTTCGCCAACCTTGTTCCACTCGCCCTTTTTTTGCAGGAGCTTGCTCGCGGCAAAGAGCGAGTAGTTCATCACTTCGTCGGTCGTCGCCATCTGGTAGGAGCGGATGTAAACCGGGATCGCGGCGGCTTCGCGGTCGCTCGCGGCGTAGGCGTCGCCGAGGAGGGCGAGCACTTCGCCGAGCTGCGGGTTGCTGGGGAATTCGCGTTCCCAGGCCTGGCAATCGGCGATCACTTCGTCGTAAACCGAGGCGGCGTATTTGCAGACCGCGAGCCGGTATTTGGCGTCCGGCAGAAAACTGCCGCTCGGATGCTTCGCGACGTAATCCTGGAGCTGGTTCATCGCCTCCTGGTATTTGCCGGCGAAGAGGGCGCAGAGCGCAATCCGGTAATTCACGTCCTCGGCATTTGGGCCCTTGGGAAATTCCGCGAGGTATTTTTTACAGGCCGCGACCGCCTCGTCGTAGTTGGCGGCCATGAATTTGGCGTTGGCCAGAAGGTAGCGAATCTGTTCGCGGAACTGGCTCTTCGGCTGGTTCTCGAGGATGCGGCCCAAATAAGTCTCGGCCGCGCCCGGATCGCCCGCCTGCAAGGCGACCGCGCCTAACAAATAGCCGACGGTGGCGGCGTTCGGCCCATTTTTGAAATCGCGCAGGTACTGCTCACAACGTTCCTCGGAGCGTTGCGGCTGGTTGATGTCGGCGAGGGCGACGATGAGCCCAAAGAGCGCCGGCTCGCGCTCCGGGGGATCCTTGAACCGATCGAGAATTTCCTGGTAGACGACGACCGCCTCCCACTTGCGATCGAGCTCGTAGAAGCAGCGGCCGAGGCGGAGATAGATGGCGGGCGTAATGGAAGGAAGCTTCTCGAATTCGGCGAGGAGTTTCTGCGCATTCGCGATGCTTTCCTTGATCCGATTATTGGCCGGAGCGAGCTGGGTGATCTGACCCGGATTGGCCCGGGTGGCGGCGAGGTTTTCCTCGATTTTGGCCTGGAGCTTGGCGATCCCGTGCTTTTGCAGATCGATGATCTTCTCCCGCGGCCAGGCGGCCCGGTAGCAAGCGAGCGCTTCCTTGAACTGCTGCTTGTTGTAGAACTGGTCGCCCAGTTCCACCGTGACCGAGTTCAACTCGATGATGTTCTCGGCCAAGGCGATGTGCTGATGGATCAGCTCGAGCAGGCGAAGGGCTTTGGCGCCGTCCCCTTTCTCGGCATAAAGCTGGGCCAGCATGGTCGCGCCCCGCATCGCGTCGCTCGTTGTGATCTCTTTCCCGGCCAGCTTTTCCAAGGCCCCAATCGCGTCGTCGGTTTTGTTCGCAGCCTTGAACGCTTCCGCTTCGAAAAGGAGCGCTTGCTCGCGCAGTTGCGGATCGTTCTCGAGGACCGCCATCTGGCGGGCAGCTTCCTTGAAGTTTTTGCTCAGCAGATTCGATTGCGCGATGGCGAAGGCGGCGCTGCCGGCGTGCGGTCCCTTGGGGAATTTGATTTGGTAATTTTTGAAGGCGATGATCGCTTTGGCGTAGTCGCCGGCGTTAAACCAGGCCGAGCCGAGGGTGTAAAAAGTCGGCTCGACCTGCGGGCTGACCTCGACGCGGGCAACCAACGCTTCCAGATCGTTCGCCGCCTTCGCGTAGTTTCCGGCCTGGAATTCAGCCATCGCCTGGCTGTGCGCGGTGGCAAGATTGGGATTGGCGTCCTGGCCAGGCACGGAAAGCACCAGCCCGGGGAAAAGGAGCGCGGCCAAAAGGAAAGGCGCGCGCCTAAGGGGGAGGGTCATTGCGGGCGACTATAGCAAACCGCCCCTCTGCCAGTCGATGATTTTGTCTGGTGACCGGTTAACCGCGGACCTTGCCGGAGATTCTGCTGTTGTAGCCGGGGGCCGTGACCCCGGCCTTCCATATCCGCGACCCTGCGAACTCTGCCAGGGTCAACGCTCCCGGGCTACAAGGAACTACGGAGCCGACTTGGTCGTGCTCGCCGTCTTGGGCGCGGCGGTCAATTGCACGAGATCGGTCAGGATATTCAGGGTCTCGTCCCGTTCTGGATCAATCGCCGCTGGCTTCGCATCGTCGCCATCGGAAAGGTCAGAATCCGGATCGTCGTCATCCGCGTCTGGCGCCGCTTCGGGCGCAACCTTGCTGCCGTTGTTTTTCACCTCGGCGATCTTGCCCGGGTACATGATCAACTCCAGCTTCGGATTATCGAGCGTCTCGAGAGTGAGGCGATAAATGCTTGGCTCTTCCTCTTTGCGGGCCAGGCGCTCCTTCGAGCGCGCTTCCTTGCGCGCCTTCTGTTCGTCGACTTCGTGCTTGCGCACGTCCTCGTTGAGCGAAATCCGGTTATCGTCGAGTTTTTTCCGCATCCGCTCCATGTCTTCCATGACGTAATGGAATTCCGGATCGGCCACCACCCGGGCGGCGGAGCGGATTCGCAATTCATCGAGGAAAAGCGAGTGCGAGTCGCTCCACTTGGTGTATTTGGCCGGTGGAACCTCATCGTAGGGGAGCGCATTTTTCAAGGCGCTCTCGCCGAACTCCGGCAGATCGGTCAAGGTCGGCAGAACGATGTCAGAAGTAACGCCGTGCAGCTGGGTCGAGCCACCTGCGACACGGTAGAATTTTTGAATCGTCAATTTGAGCGCGCCGTCCTCCTGCGAACGGCTGCCGAGGAGCGAAGTGAAGCGGCCGATTTCCAGGATCGTCTGCACCGTTCCTTTCCCAAAGGAGCTCTTGTCACCCACGATCACGGCCCGGTCGTAATCCTGCAGGGCGGCCGCGAAAATCTCACTCGCGGAAGCGCTTTGCCGGCTGGTCAGGACGACGAGCGGTCCGTCGTAGGCGATGCCGGGATCGGGATCGGTCGAGATGACGACGCGCTCATTGGCGCCTTTGGTTTGCACGACCGGACCCGATTTGAAAAAGAGGCCGGTGAGCGAAATCGCTTCCTCGAGCGAACCCCCGCCGTTGCGGCGCAGATCGATCACAAGCCCCTGGATCTTTTCGCGCTTCAGCCGCTGCAGGAGCGCGAGCACATCCTTGGTCGTGCTCTTCTTGTGCGAATCCATGTCGGCATAAAACGACGGGAGAGTGAGCCAACCGAGCTTCACCGGGTCGCCGTTGCGATCCTTCTTGATGATGATATCGGCGCGGGCTTCCTGATCTTTGAGCTTAATCTCGTCGCGGACCAGCTCAACCGTCTTGCGCTGGGCCGGATCGGCGGCGGCCGCAGGGATCACGAGGAGGCGCACCTTGGTGCCTTTCTTGCCGCGGATTTGCTCGACCACTTTGTCGAGCCGCATGTCGCGCACGTCGACGAAGTCCTTCGAGCCCTGGGCCACCGCCGTGATGCGATCGCCGACTTTTAGGCGGCCGCTGGTCTGCGCCGGGCCGCCCGCGACGAGGCTTTCGATTTTGGCGTAACCATCCTCACTCCGGAGCATGGCGCCGATGCCAACTAACGAAAGCCCCATGTTGATGCTGAAGTTTTTCAGATCGGATGCGCTCAGGTATTCCGAATGCGGGTCGTAAGCCTGGGCGAGTGCATCGAGGTAGAGCTTCACCTGTTCTTCGTCGTCCTCTTCGTGGATGTTGCGTAGCATGCGGTCGTAGCGCCGCTCGACCAGCTTCGGGCCGGGTTCAATCGGATGCTCGCTCAGTTTTTCCTGGAGCAGCTCGTTTTCGATCCGTTTCCGCCAGAGGTCGTCGGCCTCGGCTTCATCCTTTGGCCAGGGCGCTTTTTGCCGGCTGAGGAGAACGGTCTCGTTCGTCTTGAAATCCATCGGCTGCTTGACCAGCTCCTTGATTTTCTTGACCCGGTCTTCGACCCGCTTCTGGAAAACGTCGAAGATTTCGTGCGCCGGCTTCAGATTCCCGAGGAGGATATCGTCATCGAGTCTGGTGGCGTATTTCTTTGTGAACGCATCGATATCTTTCTGAGTGAAAAAGAGATGGCTGAAATCGAGGATCTCGAGATACCCGGTGAGCAGCTTGCGCGAGATCTCGTCATCCAGCGGGTGGTGGGTGTAATGGCCTTCCTCGAGCAGGCGCCCGACCGAGAGGCCGACCTGCTCGGAGTCCGACTTCGCGTAAAGCGCTTGCGCAGCGAGCGCGACGACCATGAAACCCGGCAGCAGCGCGAAGGCGCGACGAAGAAATTTTTTCATAAATGCGGACAAAAAAACTCGCAGAATTCGATTTTAAAGCAAGGCAGGCGACCCGTTCCCAGACCCTGAAGTGAAGAGTGAGACAACGTTCCGCGGCCAAGATTCAAATTTAAATTCGGCTGCTGAGGCGCTAGAGGCTGCAATTTCCATTCCCACCGTCTCTTTCTCCTGCTCGTGATCGAAACTGGCCGTGGGAAATTGCGGTCGAGCACGATTACGATCACGATCACGAGCAGGAGAAAAAATTATGATCAGCTACAAAAGCTTTACCGGGGGGATATTCGAGACCAATTGCTACGCGCTTGAGGCGCCGGAGGGCTGGATGCTCTTTGACGCGCCGGAGGGCGCCTGCGATTGGCTCGTGGAGGAGGGGATCGAACTGCGCCTGCTCCTCCTCACCCACGGGCACATCGATCACATCCAGGACGTCGCGAAGATCAAACGGCGCTTCGGCTGCCCGATCGGAGTGCACCCCGAGAGCGCGCCGATGATTTCGGACGCCAGTCTCTTCCGCGACTTCGGATTCCAGTTTGAGATCGAGTCCGTCCAACCCGACCTCCTGATCACGGCAACGTCAGCCCGGGATTTTCTCGGGATGAACTTCGAGATCCTCGAGGTGCCGGGGCATTGTCCGGGAAGCCTTTGTTTTTTCTCCCGGGAAAACGAGCTGCTGATCGGGGGCGATGTGCTTTTCGCCGGCGGGGTGGGCCGTTGGGATCTGCCGGGCGGCGACGGCGAACTGCTCTTCGCCGGCATCCGGGAAAAACTCTATTCGTTAGGCGACGAGGCTACTGTTCTGCCCGGCCACGGGCCTGCGACCACGATCGGCGCCGAGCGGCGGAGTAATCCGTTCGTGCGTTAAAACCGGCGACCGCAACGAGGGCAGCGCGAGCTACCCTCGAGATCGCTACGGCGCCAGCTCCTTTAGCCAAGCCCGCAACGGATCCAAACCGTCTATTCCGGCCAGGACCTCGCCTAACGACCGGATGGCCAGCGGGATGTGCGCGAGGAATTTGCCATACCCTTTCGTTTCGCCCAGATACCCGTAGGCGCCGAGCGCCTGCATCAGCCGTTGCATGGCGCAGAGCTGGAACTTTTCCCGGTAGGCCGGGTCGCTGACCTCGGCCTCGCGGCGATAGAATTCGAGCAATTCCGCCCGCTCCGCCGCGCTCAGTTGCACATAAGGGTCGTAGAGGAGCGACGCGAGATCGTATTCCGCCAGGCCCGGGCGCATCCCCTGGAAGTCGATCAGGTAAGCCTCGCCCTGGCGGATGATGATATTCTGCGATTGAAAATCCCGGTGCACGAGAACGCGCGGAAAATCCCCCAGTCGCTCCGCGATCTGATTCAGTCGCGGCAGGCGCGAAAGTTCGTGCAACTTCCGGCCGTCAACGCCGAAGTGGCGGCCGAGGCAATGCTCCATGAAATAATGCTGTTCCCAAAGATAAAGGGCGGCATCAAACTGCGCCGGCAGATGGCTTCGGAATTTTTCCGCGTCAGCGATCGGGACGCGATGCAGTTTGGCGATGTCTTCCAAAGCCGATTGGTAGAGCAACCGGCGCCGCGGCCAGCTTTCTTCGCGATGGCTCCAGAGGTCGTTCTCGCCCAGGTCTTCGATCCAGATCAGGCCTTCCTCCGGATCGTGAAAATGAATCTTGGGCGCCCGCACATTATGTTGGGCGAGGAACTCGGCGATCTCGACGTAGCGCTGGTTTTCCGCCTGGTCGCGGGTGTATTTCACGAGCACGATCGTCTGCTCGGGAGAAAATTGGATGCGATAAAATTTGCGACCAGAGCCGCCTTTGTCGATCGGCATGATCTTGACCTCCTCCTCCTCGAAAGTCGGGAAGTGGAGGCGCGTCTGACGCAGGAGACTGTCGGACAGCATTATGGAATGTGGACCCTCCGCTCTGCGAAGCGCGAGAAAAAATTCAGCCGCCGCGTTGGGCGATGATCGCGCTGATCCGCGCTTCGCCGAGCGAAGCGTCCACTGGGTTTAGATGATGGCGTCATTTTGTATTCCCCCGGCGGTGCGGTGGGTGCGGACGATACAGCGTTTCAGTTGGGCGTGAGACGTAATTTGGGCGTCCGGCCAGAGGATCGTGTCTTCGAGCACAACCCCAGCGCCGACGCGGCACCCGGAGCCGATCGCGGTCGCGCCGCGCAGTTGCGCGCTCGGATGGACGATCGCGCCCGGCGCGATCTGGATCGGCCAATCGTTAGGCGTGATGTAATCGGGCCGCCAATTCTCCGCCAGGATGCTGCGATGGACGGCGAGATATTCGGCCGGCGACGTGAGATTGAACCAGTCGCCATCCTCGATCACGACCCCGCCGATCTTGCCCCCGGCGTCGATCCAATCAGCGAGGACGGGGACAAAGGAGATCTTTTCGCCTCGCGGGAAGCGGTCGAAAGCGCGCCGGTTCCAGAGCGAGACATTCGCGTAATCGTAATTGCCGGGATGACCGCGCCGATTTCCGATATCCAGGATGCGGCCTTCGTGGAAGGCGACGTTGCGCGCCACCCCCGTGGTGCGAAGGGCGAGGGTCACCTCGTTACGGGCGCGGAAATGTTCTTCGAGGAGCGGGGTGAGCGGGAGATCGGTCAGGATATCGCCGCTATAGACGAGGAAATTTTCGGCGCTGAGGAAAGGCTCGGCGTTTTTGATTCCGCCGCCGGTTTCGAGCAGGACCGGCTCGTGCAGGAGCCGGAGCGGGCGCTCGCGATAGGAGGATTCGCCTAACGAGCCGGCAAATTTTTCCGGCAGATGATGAGTGTTGACGACGAACGATTCGACCCCGAGCGCGATGAGATGATCGAGGGCAAAGGTGAGAAGCGGTTTGCCGAAAATCGGGACGAGCGGTTTGGGCAAATCTTCGGTGAGTGGCTGAAGCCGTTTCCCGAGTCCGGCGCCGAGGACAAAAGCCTGGGCGATCATCTGCCTAACGAACGGTGTAGTTCCCGTTTTTCCCGCACCGCGCTGCATCGGGCGAGACCACTGCGATGTCAAATTGGCGCGGCCTGAGGCTGGGTAGCGCCCACGTTTCGTGGGCTGGCGACGGTGTTTCACCGCGACGAGCACGCCAGAGGCGTGCGCTACCCGGGCAACATGGGCCAGGCTAAGGGATATTGTAAACTTCGATCAGGCCGATACCGGTGGTGGCGTTGACGCCCCGGACGATGGCGGTGTAGGAGCCGGCCGGCAGGCTCGCAAAAATGGCCGCTTCCCGGTCGTCGGGCGGGGCGAGGCCGGCGGACACGAAGTAGCCGGCCTGGGTCTCCTGCCAGTTGTCGTTCGCGGCCACAGTGGTGCCGTTGACGTCGTGGAGTTCCAGAATTGGATCCTGGAGCGGGTCCATCACCCCGAGCGCGCCTAACGACGGTCCGAGCGCGCGCAGGATGACGTTGGCCTGGGCCGATTCTTCGTCGGAAACGACCAGGCCGCCGATCAGGACCTGGTCATCGAGCCCGACGAAACCGCGCGTGCTCAGGTTGCCAAATTCGGAATCGGGCGTCGGATCGAGATCGTAAGCTTCGACCAGGGCAGTGCCGGTGGTGTTATTCTGTCCCTGCACGATGGTGGTGTATTCCCCGGGCGGGAGAGTGGCGAGGATGGCGGACTCACGGTCGTCGCCCGGCTGGAAACCGGTCGCGATGATGTCGCTTTCCTGGGTGTCGCGCCAGTTGTTGTTCATGAAGAGCATGTCACCGGCCTTGTCGCGCAGCTCCAAGATCGGATCCTGGAGCAGCCCGGTGAGGCCAAAGGCGCTGAGGGAAGGTCCGATCGCGCGCAGGATCACTTTTTTTGACGTCGAGCCGGTGATGATGAAACCGCCGATCAACACCTTTTCGTCCGTGCCGACGTTTTCCCGGGTCGAGATGTTCAACTGCCGCGACGTGTGTACGACCGACCCCGGATCGTTAGGCTCGGTCGCCGAGAAAAACTCCGAGAGGTTGGTCTCGCCATCGGCATCGGCATCGCCCTCCGGACCGCCGGTTTGCGGGTCATTGATCTGGGCGAGCGACAGACGGGAGGCCTGGAAACTGGTGAAATCAACGTTCGGCGCAATCCCAATTCGGCTAACGAACGGATCGGGGTTGCCGGTGCGCGTATCGACCCAGACCGGCACCGCCGGCACGTCGGGACTGGTCGTTTCCGCGATCCCGAGATAATCGCCCAGCATGTAACCCGAATCGGTCAACGGAGCGAGCGTGGCGAGACTCGATTCACTGGTGACGCGAATGTTCGGCTGCCAGGTCGCGCCGCCGTCGAACGATTGCGCAAGATAGAAATTACAGAGGAAGAGGTCGCCCCCGCTGTCGCGCTGGTCGTAGAAGGAAACGGTCAGGGTCTGCCCGTCGGGCGAGGCCGAAATGGCCGGATTGAAGATGCCGGTCCCGGGATTGTCGCTCGCCGCGATGGGCGCCGACCAGGTCGCGCCCGAGTTGGTCGATTTGGTAAAGAGCACGCGCGGCAGACCGTTAACATCAATGGCCTGGTAGACGAGGTAGAGGTTACCCGTGGTGCGATCCGTCGTGGCCGAGGGCAGGAAGACGCCGTCGCGAAAAATAGGCTGATCGTAACGCGTGACCCCCACCACCTTGGTCGGAGCGCTGAAGGTGACGCCGCCGTCGTTCGAGAGCACCATGTCGATTTCCTCCGGCGGATCGGTCGCGGGCGCATCGTCGCCGCCGAAGCCGCTGTCGGCGAAGTTCCAATAAATGATCGCGAGCCGGCCGTCGCGCAGGAAGACCGGTTGCGAGCCCTGCACGCTTAGGCTGCTGGAATGGATGGCCGTCGCGCTGCTCCAGGTGAGGCCATGATCATCGCTGTAGGAGCGCTGGATCGGCGAAGCACCGCTCGGCTTGAAAAGAGTCCAGGTGACGACGATTCGGCCGGCGGGGGTCGAGGTGCCGCTGAAATTGTTGACCGCCATCCAGGGTTTGTCGGGAAAATCGTTGCTGCTCGTCGGTTTAAAGACGACCGCGGGCGAGCCGAAGGTCGTCCCGCCGTCGGTCGATCGACTAACGAGAATGATTCCCTCGGAAAAATCGGAGTTGGTCGCGCCTTCCGTGCAGAGAAAGATTTTGCCCTCGAGATCGATCCCGGCGATCGGGTCGGTGGCGCGAAAATAGGGGCCGCCCGTGACCATCGTTAGGTTGGGGATGAGAGCGCGCGTCCAGGTGAGCCCGCCGTCGTGGGTGATGGAGTAGCCGCAATCGACCGCGCCGCCATCGGCAAAGCGGCCTTCCTGGAAAACGGCGGCGATGAAATCGGGATCGACCTGGGAACGCGCGATGTGAGGTTCGGCCTGGGCGCGCATCGTCGGCGGGAGGGGCGCGGGATCATCGCCGAGGCGGAGATTGGGCGCGACGCGGAGATCGAGGGTGACCGCCGCCGTGGTTTCCTCGTGAGCAGGGGAGGAGGCCGGGGCCGCGACTAGATTGCCTCCGCGATCAAGAAGCGCCAGGGCGCCAGAAGAGAGCCGTTCGAGCGGGACCGTTTGCAGGGCGGCCGGCCAGGCGCTGCGGTCCACCTGTGTTTCGGGCAAGGGGGCGGCGGCCATTCTCAGACAAAACGCAGCCAGAATCGCGAGGGAGATTCCGGCACCGAAGGACAGGGATTTTTTTCTCAATCTGGCGGAAATTTAACCGGCGGAATGACCGGCACAAGCGACCGGAAGCCGACAATCTCGGACATCGGGCCGCGCTCCAATGTAGACGCTCGCTGTGCGGAGCGCGGACCTTGCGCCGTTAATGCAAATTGTAAACTTCCACCAGGCCGACTCCGGTGGTGCCAGCCACGCCGCTCTCGATCGCGGTGTAGGCACCGGACACGACGGTGGCGAGGAGAGCGGCCTCCGCGTCATCGGCCGGCGCCAGGCCGGTGGCTTCGATCTCGGTTTGCTGGTCGCTTTTCCAGTTATCGTTGCTGGCGATGAGGGTGCCGTTGCTGTCGCGCAGTTCGAGCATCGGATCGGCCAGCGGGTTGGCGACGCCGAGCTCGCCTAACGACGGCCCAAGCGCGCGCAGCAGCACCTGGCCGCTGCCGCCCGTGCTGCTCGAGGTGATGAAACCGGCGATCATGACGTTGCTTCCGGTATCGACGAAGCCCCGCGTGCTGATGTTCCCCACCTCCGGGCCGAAGCCTGCCCCGAGATCGTAAAGCTCCACGAGGCCGACCCCGGTGGTGCCGAGCTTGCCGCGCTCGATCACGGTGTAGGAGCCGGCGCTGAGCGTGCTAATGAGAGCGGATTCAGCATCGTTCGTTGGCGCCAAACCGGTAGCCGCGATCTCGGTTTGCTGGTTCTTTTTCCAATCATCGTTCTCGGCCACGATGGTGCCGGAGGAGTCGTGCAGTTCGATGATCGGATCATCCAAGGCCCCATCGACCCCGAGATCGCTCAGAGAAGGACCGAGCCCGCGGATCAAGACGCGCTTGCTGCCGGCCGCGTTAATGATGAACCCCGCGTCGAGCACATTTTCGCCGGTCAGGACGTTGAGCCGCGTCGAGATGTTGACCAGGGTCGGCGATTTTTTGATGGCGATGAACGTCGGGCTGAAGCCGGTGCTGGCGAAAATGGAGTCGTCCCCGGCAGAAGCAAATTTTTCGATCGTTGCGCTTCCGTTGTTGACCACATAGAGGTTCTGATCGCTATCGAAGGCGAGGCCAATTGGGCCGGAGAGGCTGGGACTTGTGATGGCCCCGAGATAGGCGCTCGTGGAAGAAAAGACTTCGATTGAATCGGATCCGTTGCTGGCCACGTAAAGGTTGCCGGCGGAATCGAAGGCGAGCCCTTCCGGATTGTTCAGGTTGAAGGTGGCGAAAGTGCCGAGCGGCGTTCCGTCCGGAGCGAAGCGGTCGACTCTGCTTCCAAAATTTGCCACATAAAGATTGCCCGCGGCATCGAAGGCGAGGCCGGTCGGGCCGATGATGTTGGCGAAGACGCCGAGGTCGGTGCCGTTGGGCGAGAACTTTTCGATCGTGCCGCCGACAAAATTGGCCGCGTAAAGGTTGCCGCTGCGATCGAAGGCCAGGCCCATCGCGAAGTTGATGCCGGTGCTGGCGAAGACGCCGAGGTCGGTGCCGTTAGGCCCGAATTTCTCGATCGTATTATTGTTCGTCGTCACGTAAACGTTGCCATCGGAATCGAGCGCGATGCCGTAGGGGCCAGGCACGAAGGCGCTCGTGAACGACGAGCCATTTCCGTTCTGGTCGTATTTGGTGATCGTGTTCACGCCGAAATTCGGAACGAAAAACGTGTCCGCCCGCGCGGGGGCAACGGCGAGCAGCAGGCCGAGGGCGATCTTCGGGACAAGCGAGAATTTCATAAAATCAGGCAGACGAAACTGGCGCTCCTTCAGAGCAGGACGCGCACCGCGTTCTCCGGGTAATATTGTGCCATTTACGGGCATGGCGCATATTGGCGCGAATGCCCTACGAGCTCGAATCCAACTATCGCCCGCGCGGCGACCAGGCGCAGGCGATCGCCAAACTCCTTAAGTCGGTCGAGGCCGGCAACCGTCACCAGACGCTTCTCGGGGTCACCGGCTCGGGGAAAACATTCACGATCGCCAACGTCATTCGCGAACTCGACCGGCCCGCTCTCATTATCTCGCATAACAAAACGCTCGCGGCCCAGCTTTACTCGGAGTTTAAACAATTCTTCCCGCGCAACGCGGTCGAGTATTTCGTCAGCTACTTCGACTATTACCAGCCCGAGGCCTACATCCCGCGCTCCGATACCTACATCGAAAAGGATTCGTCGATTAACGAAGAGATCGAGCGGCTCCGGCTTTCCGCCACGAGCGCGCTCTTGTCACGCCGCGACACGATCGTGGTCGCGAGCGTCTCCTGCATCTACGGCGTGACCTCGCCGGAAGATTATTTGCGCATGCTTCTGACCGTAAAACGCGGCCAGCAAATCTCGCGCGAGGCGGTGCTCGGCCGGCTGGTCGACATGCTCTACGAGCGCAATGATGTGAATTTCGTCCGGGGAAAATTCCGGGTCCGGGGCGACGTGGTCGAGGTTTATCCCGCGACCGCGGATGAGGAAGCGGTCCGCTTGGAATTTTTCGGCGACGAGCTGGATGCAATCACGCGGTTCGATCCACTGACCGGACACGCTCACGAGTCGTTAGGCATGATTACTTTTTTCCCGGCGAAACAGTTCGTGACCCCGGCCGACAAATTGAACCGGGCGCTGAGCTCGATTCGGACCGAGCTCGACCAGCGCATCGTCCAGCTCGAGTCGCAGGGAAAATTGCTCGAAGCGCAACGGCTCAAAATGCGGACGGAGTACGATCTCGAAATGTTGCAGGAGATGGGGTTCTGCAATGGGATCGAAAATTATTCGCGCCATCTTTCCGGCCGGCCGGCGGGCTCCAAGCCATTTACGTTGCTCGACTTTTTCCCGAAAGATTTCCTGCTCGTGATCGATGAATCGCACGCCACCATTCCACAGATCGGTGGAATGTACGAAGGCGACAAATCGCGCAAGACGGTCTTGGTGGAATATGGATTTCGACTCCCGAGCGCCCTTGATAATCGGCCGCTCGACTTCAAAGAATTCATGGGGAACGCCAACCAACTCATCTACGTCAGTGCGACCCCAGCCGAGTTTGAGATCAAGAACAGCATCGTGGGCAACAAGGGTTACTTCCCGCACAAGCGCGAGCGCATCGGAATGGAAGAAGAAGTGCCCTTCGTTCTACCCGGGGCCGCGCCCAAGACGCTAAGTCGCACCGATCAGCCGCCGGATGAATTCGACGTCCGCACCCCGGGCGCACCGCTGGTCGTCGAGCAGATTATTCGCCCAACCGGGCTGCTCGACCCGAAGATCACGCTCAAGGGATTGAAGAACCAGATCGATGACACAATCGAGCTTTGCCGGCAGCGGGTGGAGCGCGAGGAGCGCGTTCTGGTCACGACCCTGACGAAACGCACGGCCGAGGATCTTTCCGATTATCTGCGCGATGTCGGATTGAAAGTGCGTTACCTGCACAGCGATATCGACACGATCGAACGGGTCGAAATTCTGCGCGGGCTGCGCGCGGCCGAGTTCGATTTTTTGGTCGGGATCAATCTGCTCCGCGAAGGCCTCGACCTGCCGGAAGTGTCGTTAGTCTGCATCCTCGATGCGGACAAGGAAGGCTTCCTTCGCAGCCAGACCTCGCTCATCCAGACCGCGGGCCGGGCCGCGCGCCACATCAATGGCGAGGTCGTCCTTTTCGCCGACACGGTCACACAAAGCATGCAGGCCCTGATGTCGATCTCCGATTACCGGCGCACGAAGCAGATGGAGTACAACGAAAAGCACGGCATCACCCCGCAGACGGTGCGGCGCGCGGTCCAGGAAAGCCTGCACACGATTTTGCGCGGGCGCGAGATCGCCGCCTCCGTCATCCAGGAAGCGGGCGGCGACTTCAATCTCACCGAACTCCTGCGCGAACTGGAAGACGAGATGCAGCAAGCGTCGGCCAATCTCGAGTTCGAGCGTGCCGCCTTGTTGCGCGATCAGATCATGGAAGTGAAGAGCGGCACGGGCCTAATGAAGATCGAACCGAAACGCAAACCGGTGAAATACACCCGCGGCTCCGGCCGCCGCCGCTCGCGCGTCTAACGAAGCTCAAGTCCGCCGCAGTCGATAAAAGCAGGGACGCGCAGAAGAACGAAGTTCAGGCCAAGCAAGAGGCGCGGCGCGAAAGCAAAACGCCGCTGACGAGAGTCGCCAGCGGCGCTTGCGGAGAGGGGACCGATTCGTTAGGCGTGACTGCGGTTCATGCCGATGAATCCTTCGCGCTCGAGGTGGAGGACGATTTCCTGAGCCGCTTCCTCCGGGCTCAGCTCGGCGGTGTTGATGTGCAGCTCGGCGTCGGTCGGCTCTTCGTAGGGGTCGCTGATGCCGGTGAATTCTTTCAAAATACCGGCGCGCGCCTTGGCGTAGAGGCCTTTGCGATCGCGCTGCTCGCAGACGTCGACCGAGGTCGAAAGATGGACGAGGATGAATCCGCCAACCGGCTCGATCAGCCCTCGGACATCCTTGCGGGTGGCATCGTAGGGCGCGATCGGAGCGCAAATGGCGATACCGCCGTTTTTCGTGATCTCGGAAGCGACGTAACCGATGCGGCGAATGTTGATGTCGCGATGTTCCTTCGAGAAACCGAGCTCGGAAGAAAGATGTTTCCGCACCAGATCGCCGTCGAGGAGGGTGACGGGCCGGCCGCCGACTTCGAGGAACTTCGTCATCAGGACGTTGGCGATGGTGGATTTACCGGCGCCGGAAAGCCCGCTGAAGAAGATGGTGAGACCCTGTTTGTGACGAGGCGGGAAGCTGCGGCGCAACTCGCTCGCGACCTCGGGGTAGGTGAACCAGGTCGGAATATCGCGGCCTTCGTTCAGCCGGTTGCGCAGCTCGGTGCCGGAAAGATTGAGCACGCGCGCATCTTTCGGGACTTCGTTAGCCGGGAAATATTTATCCTTGTCCTCGAGGTAAACCATCATTTGAAACGGCACCATCGTGACGCCGATGTCGGACTCGTGTTTCTTAAAGAGTTCCTGCGCGTCGTAAGGGCCGTAGAACGGCTTGCCATCGCTGTCTTTGCCCGGGCCGGCGTGGTCGCGGCCGACGATGAGATGGGTGCAGCCGTAGTTCTTACGAATGAGGGCGTGCCAGATGGCTTCGCGCGGGCCGCCCATGCGCATGGCGAAGGGGACGAGGGCGAGCTTGGCCGTGCCGGCCGGATATTTGCCAACCAGGAGCTGGTAGCAGCGGACACGGGTGAAATAGTCCACATCGCCCGGCTTGGTCATGCCAACGACGGGATGGATGAGGAGGCTGGCTTCAACCTGTTTGGCGGCGCGGAAAGTGAGCTCGACGTGAGCGCGATGCATCGGGTTGCGCGTCTGGAAAGCGACGATGCGGCGCCAGCCGAGGTTGGCAAAATCGGCGCGGAGTTCCGCCGGAGTCTGACGCAGAGTCTTGAAGTCGTAATGACTCGGGAGTTGCAAACCTTCGAGGCGTCCGCCGACATACCAGGGGTTGCTCCGGTTCATGAGATAAGCGACGCCGGGATGGGCGATGCTCGTGCTCTTAAAGACGTTTTTGCCTTCCGCCTGCCGGTCCGGCTGCCAGACATCCTCGACATGGAGGATGGCGATCATGACGCCTTCGGCGTCGCGCAGAGCGATCTTAGTGGTGCCGGGCTGAAGCGTTTTGGCGAAAGCCTCCGTGACGTCGAGAGTGATCGGCATCGGCCAGAGCAGGCCATTTGCGAGTTTCATGTCGGCGCAAACGCCCTCGTAGTCGGCCCTATTCATGAAGCCGGTGAGAGGTGAGAAGCCGCCGTTGAGGAGCATCTCGAGGTCGCAGATTTGACGCGGGGTGAGATCCCAGGACGGGAAATCACGCGAGGCAGCCTTGGTGTCGGCGGCCTCTTCGCGGTCGAGGATGAGGTTGATGAGTTCGCCGCCGTGGGGCGGGATGAGATGACTGGTTCCGAGCGTAGTATTCAAGTGTATTGGTAGTGTGATTGATTTGCTGATTGTGGTTTGCTTCGAGGGGAAGCACAGCCGTCGGGCCGATCCAGCCGCGATTCATCAGGCGGAAGCGTGCACCTTAGGGCAGAACTGTTACATGTCCAATACTGCCAGGATGCAGGTGGCGTTGCTCCGGTTCCACAGAAGGAAACGCCTTGGATAACGGCGGTCATCCAAGGCGTGTTCAGGCCCGCTTGCGGCTATGCCATCAAGGCGTGCCCATTGCGTTCAAAGGGATGGTGGCGTGGGTGGTAAAGGTGCCGTTTCCATTGCCGAGGAGCACGGAAAGGGTTCCGGCCGTGCGGTTGGTGCAAGCAAGGTCGATGTGACCGTCCTTGTTGAAATCAGCCGCGAAGGCGGAGCCGGGTTCCTCCTGGACCGTCACCGTCTGGCCCTGGGTGAAATTGCCGGTCCCGTCGCCCAGATAGATGAGCAGAGCCGTACTGAAATGATGCCTCTCCCCACCGTCGGAGGACAATGGGTAGGCAATATCGACATTGCCATCCTCGTTGAAGTCCGCGACCGAGATCTCGCCTTTGATGCTGCCTGACCCCAGGTCGACGATTTGTTTGACGGTAAAATTACCGGAGCCGTCGCCGAGGTAAGTCGAGATGAAAACGCCGGCATCATTCTCCGCTCCCGCGCCGGCCAAGATCAGGTCGAGCTTGCCATCCTTATTCAGATCGACGCTTCTGATGTTGTTGCACTGCGGGTTGATGACAAAGTTCTGCCCGATTGCGAAACTACCGAAGCCATTGCCGAGTAAAATCTGCACGTGACTGTCACCGATATTGCCGCTCTCGAAGTAGGCGATGGCAATGTCGACATTCCCATCCTTGTTGAAGTCGCCAGCCTCCATCGCGACGAGGTTTCCATATTTCTCCAACTCGATCGGCGTGTTGCTGAAATTGCCATTGCCAAAGGAGAGGTAGATGATCAGCTTGCCTTCGTCGGGACCGTTGGCGACAATGTCAAGTTTCCCATCCTTGTTCAGGTCAACGAGCAGGATTCGATTCGGTTCGCCGTCGCCCCGGAGGACGTTGGAGAGTTGGAAACTGCCTTTACCGTTCCCGTGGAAGATTTTGATGTTGTAGCCCCACTGCGTGACCGCGACGACATCAAGGTTGCCATCGCCGTTCACGTCTCCGCTCTTCACGCTTTTCGGCAGAGTGTCTTCCTCGATATGCCGTTTCATCGTGAAGTTGCCCTGACCATCTCCGTCCAGGACGGCGAAGTTGTCATAGCCCGACATGTTGACGGCGAGATCGATGTTCCCATCGCGATTGAAATCACCGCCGGTCATGATCTCCGGCAAGGGGTCATCGCCGCTACGGTGGTTGGCCAAAGCGCTACTGCTGAAGGTGGTGCAAAGCGCACATCCGACGAGACTGAGAAGTATGGAAGTTTTGTTATTCATGTTTAGGAGCCCTTATTGAGAAACCTCGAATTGGCCGATCTGCAGGTGGGTTAATGAATCGATAACGGCACTTTGATAGGGCGCTCCGACTATCGGCGTCGCCGTCTGGCTGCCGCTGAAAGTAATTGAGGTGACCGCCGTCCCGAAGCCGGCATTGGGCTGCGGGTTTGTGCTGGTTAAAGTCGTGTTCAGCCTCCCGCGGACGCCGTCGTAGACGTAGGCCTGGCCGGCGCCCATGACGCCGTTGACGTCCAAGCCCGGAGCACCAACGATGATATCGGCCTTCCGGTCGCCGGTGATATCAGGTGAGGCATAAACCGCGGCACCGAATTTGGCGAAATCCTGCTTAACCGGCGCCCGCAGAGTCCGGATTAAAGAGCCATCCCGGCCGTTGAAAACATAGACCGCGCCTCGGTTGTTCGTGTTCAGAGGTGCACCGACGACGATGTCTGGCCTGCCATCCTTGTTGAAATCCTGGCCGGCCGCGAGGGCCGCGCCAAATGAAGGCATGAGATCGATCGTCGGGCTGTCGATTTCGTAAAGCTCATCTCCCGTCTTCCCGTTGAAGACAAAAACCTGACCCTTGCCGGGGGCGCCGATGACGATATCCGTGACGCCGTCCTTGTTGAGATCACCCGCGTTGGCGACTGCCGCACCGAAGTGAGCTCCGGCAGCAGAATAGCCGTCCGCCGGGTCGTCCAAGGTTCGAATCAGAGTCCCGGTTTTACCGTTGAAAATGAAAACCTGTCCGACGTTGTCAGTCCCGCCGCCTTCCGCCGGGCTTTGAGTTCCATCTTGCCTGACGGGCGAGCTCCCGCCGCCGCCGCCGATGTTCTTCGCGTCCGCACCCACGGCAAAGTCGGCGACACCGTCGCCGTCGACGTCGCCCAGCGCAGCCACTGACCTCCCGAAGTGGCCTTCCTCCTGTTCTCCCGGATCGTTCAGGGTCAAGAGAAGTGCGCCATTGCTGCCGCTGAAAACGAGAGCCTTGCCAGCGTTGATCAACTTGTTATCCAGATCGTCGGGGTTCGCGATATGATTCGGTACCCCGACGATCACATCGGCGATCCCGTCTCCGTTGATATCAGCTGAGACCGACAACGAATGGCCGAGCTGACCACCGAAATGCTGGTCCTGAATGACCTCAAATTCCGGGTCGGTCATCTCGCTCAGGACGGCGAAGGTCGCTCCGTCGAAGACAAAAACCTTGCCGACGTTCTGTGGGTCTCCGAAACCCATCGCGGTCGAGACAAAGTCGCCGTCCTGATAAGGAGCTCCGACAGCGTAGTCGGGCACTCCATCGCCGTTGACGTCTCCGAGTGAAGCAATGGCATAGCCGAAGAGCGTGGTGGAAACCTCAGGGTCCGGATCGAGCACAGTGGCGGCTCGGCCCGGACTTACGAGCGCAACCGCGCAAATCACGGAAAGGATCGTGAGCGGCGGCGAGATTCGGATAAAACGCTTACCCAGATCGGCCGATCCGGGACATGGTCTGCGGTCAAAGTTCATCATATAGTTACACCAAAGTTAAGGTTGATTTGCAAGGTAAATACGGGTCGTGTTTTTGTGCGAGATTGGGATCGCGGATAGCGGCCTTTCGACCTTGGAACCGGCCGCTCCCATTTTCTTCGAACCACGTCGCGGCAGAACTCGGATCCTGGCTGTCCGTTTCGCGATTCTCGTTGATCAAAGCCGGCCGATGCTATGCTGGCGGCGCGCAGAGCACGCCGCCAGCGATTTCCTAGAGCGATCCGAGGAAGGCGTAAATGTTCGCCTTGTCCGTAGCCGACAAGCCGTTGAACGCGGCGGTCACGTCAGCCGCCTGCCCAGCATGACGCTGGATTGCGTCATAGTAGGTGAACGACTGACCATCATGCATCAGGCGATTACGCGTGCGCAGTCCCCAGAGGGGCGCGGTCCGTATTTGGTGCGCGGTCTCGGCGTATTGGGGCAAAGGCTGAATCGGAATTCCGTCCCCAGTGCCCACATCGTGCAACAGGAAGTCGCTATAAGGACTAATCACTTTGTCGCCGAGCGCGTTGGGAACGGTAAAAGCGCCGCCATTAATCGTGGTACCTGCCGTGGCGGTGGTGATGGAACTGACGTGACAGACGTTGCATCCAACTTGATTGAAGCGCTTCTCACCGGAGCGGACCGCGTCGGTGATTGTTCCGCGCGGCGGCACTTTCGTCGAACGCATGAAGAAGGCGAACCCAGTCACGTCGAGTCCGTCATCTTCCGGGTCCGGAAGAGGATCGTACTGAGTTCCAAAGCCGACATAGACGCCATTCGAGGTATCTTCTTCGGGGAAGAGAGGACTGGTAATTCCCATCTCGTTGAGATAAGCGTCGGCCGCGAATGAAATGAGACTGCCGTGTTGGCATTTCCAACCGAAGCGCCCGATTCTCGCACTGCCGTCGCCTTCGAGCACCGGAACTTCCGGGGCACTGCCTTGCTGTGCGATCGGTTGCGCATCGCGAATTGCCAGGAGGGTGCTATCCGAAATGCACTCCACATAACCGAGGCCCAAAGTTTGAGGTGTGATACGGAAAGTGCGGGTTTCATCCGTATCGACCACATGCTCGACGATATCAGAATAGGTGGCGCGCGACTGGATGAGAGAACCACCAAGAGATTCGAAAAACATCCCGTTGTCATCGGTGTGACCAGTCCGCTGGACCGTGACCTGGCTGGAGCCTCCGGTGACGATATTTTGATGGCATTCCCGGCAACTTTGCATGTTGTAGGTGGGGCCAACACCGGCCTCGATCGTCTCAACCTCTTCGAAGACAAACCGGCCGTCGTTGAATGAGCGGTCCGGTATAACGTTGTCCTCATCGATGGTATTGAACGCGGGCCCTTGCGGAGCGTAACCATTCGTCAGGTTATCGTAGCCCGCGCGAGCCGGGGTCCCGTTTCGGAGGGGCACGGGACTGGTGATGCCTTCGATGTAGAAACGCTTTGCCGGGCCCTCCGGCCGAGCCGGCGCGGTTGAAAGGAATCGCTCGGCTTTGGTTTTCCGAAGCGGCAGTTTTGCCTGTGCCGGAGCGACACAAAGCACCCCAATGAGGGTCAGCGCGCCCGGGAGAATGTATTTAGCAGGTGTGTTCATTGATGTTGTTCGGTTAGGAGTGTGGACTATTATTTGCAGGCCCCGCGCTCGCAGACGACGGAGGTGTCATGGGAGAAAGCAAAATTACCGGCGTCACAGGCAACGGAAACGGCCCCGCCTGCTCCTGCGAAATCGGAGTCAGCGAAGGCAAAATTCCCGAGGCGTGGCGAAGTGAGCAAGGCGGAGAACGATTGGCGCAAGCCGGGCAAAATGCCTCCCAAAGCGTGGTACATGCTTCTTTTCCTGGTTACTAGTTGGCTTTTCAAGGCTCCCTTGGCGTACGACCGTCTGCACCGATCATGGAAAATTTCGAAAAATTGTGCAAGGAAAAGTTGCAACTTTCCGCCTGCTGAGTTCAGATAGCGCTTGCTCCGTTCCGGGGAGCTGCGCCGAGGCTATCGTCCACCGAAAATGCGAAGTCGCGAAGACGCGGCCAGCGAGGGGATTAGCGGAAGGACGGATATCGCGATCCGATTGACGGAGAAGAGATCGTGGCGGGCGGCGCCCGCGCGGTTCGGGATTATGGATACGCGCGGGTGGTATGGTAATTGCTCAGACTTCTATCTAATTTTATTCGGCCTAAAGCCTGCAACGCTTCGTTTCATTTTCAGCCTCGATGA
>DATBDG010000085.1:0-28686 GCA_036270055.1 Chthoniobacterales bacterium | reverse complement strand
CCACTCTTTGATTTGGTCGCGCTGCTCCTGCACCCTTCGCGCTATCGTCTATGTCACGGCTTGCAAGTGCGTTCCATTGGTTCGCTCGCGCACTCGCTCAGCCTTTCAGCCTAGGGCCTATGTCACGGCTTGCCAGTCCGTTCCATTCACCCGCTCCCGAGCGCGCTTTGATGCGTTCGCACCCGCTCACCCACCGCTACGCTCGCGGCTGTTCCGTCTATCCCGCGCTTCCAGCACGGGGTATTCGTTCGCGGCAGCTCATCTTGTTCTCGTGAGACGGACGAGGGCGTCCGGCCTGGACATTGATTATTTCAAACTTATTCTCAAGACAATAGAAAGGCAAAGACATGAAACAGTTCTTAACAACGTTAGCTGTGGCGATCATCGCGACTTCGACATCCGGTTTGGCACAAACGTCCTCGGACAATCTTCGGAGAGAACTCGAGCGTCTACATAACCAGTGGTACAAGGCGTTTGATAAGGGGGATGGAGCGACAATGGACAAAATGGAAATGCCGAATCTCGTTCTCGTTAACGCTGACGGCAAAGGCGGGATCTGGACAAAGGATGGACCGCGGGCCGGCAAGCAAAAAGCAACGGGCCGCTCAACGACAGTAAGTAATGTGCAAGTACGACAATTCGGCGATTCAGCCATTCTTAATGGCGTCGTGACGAGCAAAAACGGGCGGGAGAGTACAAGATCGAGTACAACTGTCGTGTGGATAAGAAAGGACAACCAATGGCTGGTTGCATCGGCCCAGTGGAGCGACATTCGCACGCAGTGAGTTGCAGGATGCCACGCCTTAGCAAGCGCTGTCGCCGAGCGCGAGCAGCCGCACTATTCAGCGTCACACCAGTTCAATCCGGCAATCCGCCGCGGCGCGCGCTTTGATTCGCTCGCGCACTAGGCTCAGCCTCCGGCCTTCCCGTCTGTGTCAGGGCTCCAGTCCCTTCCATTCGCTCGCAGCAGCGCATCTGGTGGTCGTTAGGCACAAAATGCAATGCAAAACCGCCTCCGTGGTTGACTTGCGCGGGCAACAACAGGTCCGTTACGGATCTGAGCCTGAGGCCAGCCTCTGAAAGCGGATCAAAGTCACAGTCATGAGCTGGCTGCCGATCGAGTCTTTGCTCTGAGCGTGCCGCGAATATGAAGATATGCGCCAGCTTCTTGCTTGCTTTTTTTCGGGCTCATTCCCGATCGGCGCCTCGTACGTGCGGCGGGGAGTATGGGGCGGCCTGAAAGCGGGATGCGAGGGTGGGCGGCCCTCATCGCGAGTCGAGACTATTTCCTACCGTCTTAGCGACTCCGGTGGTTGCCCGGTTAATGTGGCCTCCACCACGATCTGCGTATGCCCCAGGAGAGCCGCCGCCATCAAAGCAAGAATGGTTGCCATCTCCTGGAGCGAAGGCTCGAGATTCTCGTCGGGAAAGCCACCCGGCATTATTCGACTTGCCCAATTCGCTCGAATCGGTTTGGATCGAGCGAGGTCAGGAGAAAAACAACAACCCAATAATATTATGGCTATCAGACTAGGCGATGTCGCGCCCGACTTCACGGCGCAAACCACGGAAGGCACGATCAATTTCCACGAGTGGCTGGGAGATGGCTGGGGCGTGCTCTTCTCGCACCCGGCTGATTTCACCCCGGTCTGCACGACCGAGCTGGGGACAGTGGCGCGGATCAAGGAAGAGTTTGCCAAGCGCAACGCGAAGGTGTTGGCGATCAGCGTCGACCCGCTCGATTCGCACAAGGAGTGGATCAAGGACATCAACGAAACGCAATCGTGCACGATGAACTTCCCGATCATCGCCGATCCGGACCGGAAAGTGGCGCTGGCTTACGACATGATTCATCCCAACGCGGATGATCAGGCCACAGTTCGATCCGTTTTCATCATCGGGCCAGACAAGAAGGTGAAGCTGATGATTACTTATCCGGCCAGCACCGGTCGCAACTTCCTTGAGATACTGCGGGTCATCGACTCGCTCCAGCTCACCGCCAAACACAAGGTGGCGACGCCTGCCGACTGGAAAGAAGGCGAGGATTGCATTGTGGTGCCGGCGGTCTCCGACGAGGACGCCGAAAAGATGTTCCCGAAGGGCGTGCGGAGGATAAAGCCCTACCTCCGTTATACACCGCAGCCAAACCGGTAACCCCCAAGGCGTCGACGGCGACCGGACGGCTCCAAGGCCAACCCTCCAGTGGGTCGCCTTTCTCGCGGCGGCCGAGGGGCGCGCTTCATCCCGGTGCGTCGACGGTCACAGACCGCCGCTACAAGACCGGCCCCGCTATCGGGCTTTTACTTTTGCTGTCGCAGTCCCGCCAAAGTTGCTCGTAACCGTGATTTTCTGCGGGTTGCTGATGCCACTGAACTTGCCGCTGTAGCTGCCGCCTCCTTTGTTCATCAGCATTCCGATGAGGGTACCGTCGCTCGTCTTCGTAACGGTCAACATCGCGCTCTCATTGCTGTCGGTCGCCTGCACGGTGAGTTGCATGGTCGAAGTGGCGTATTGGGCGCGGGTGATTTGAACCGTGTCGATCGCTTCGCTTACCGAGACGGTGCCGATCATCCCGCAACAGGCGCCGTGCGGTGAGCAGTAGTAGTTGAACGTGCCCACGCTGGTGAAAGTGAAGCTGAATGTGGCGCCCAGATTCAGTATCCCGGAATCCCACATCCCATCGGGATGGCCGGGCGTGCCGGAGGTCGTGCTATGGCCGCTCGCGGCCCAGGTCCATTGGACGGTGTCGCCGACGTGGATATCGACATTCTGCGGGGTGAATTTAAGCCCACCCGCTCCCACCTGCACTTGGAAGGTGGTGGCTCGCGCACCAGCGAGCGAGATGAGAATTGCGCAGCAAAAGATGAATAAGAATCTGATGTGTTGTTTCATGTTTTTCCTTTTCTCGGTCGATCATGACGGTTCGGCATCCGATTGCGAAGGTGTTTTTCGTAACAATCCGGTTACGCGCGATGAACGCAGATCACGACCCGCGGTCGGCGACTCCGGGAATTTTTTTAACCGCGCTGGTTCGCGAGGTAGTTTTGCGCTTCCCGCAAGGCCGGTTGCCGCGTCCCGCCTGCGGCGACATCCATGAGATTCTTGTAATAGTTGCGCGCGCCGGTTTCGTCGCCGAGCGCGCCGGCGGCTCGCGCCGCGCCGAGGAGGCTATTAAAGCGCCTGGGATATAACTTCAGCGAACGCTTGTAAGCCACGAGCGCCTCGCTCGGCTGTTTCTGTTCCATCAGGAGATCGCCCAGCAGTTCGTAGCCTGGGAGGGTTGGGCCGGGTGTGACCGCGTGTTTCGGTGTCGCGCTCTCCAACTCGGCTGCCTCGCGCATCAGCGCCACGCTCGATTCCGTCCTCTTCTCGGCTTGTGCGATCGAGGCGTCGACCTCGAGGCGCATCACGTGGAGGTTGCGCGCGAACAACTCTTCGCCCGCCTTTTGCGTGACGCTTTCAAGTTGCTCGAGACGCTCGGCCTCCGCTTTCGCCTCTTCGATTTTCCCGAGGTGAACCGCGCCCAATCCCCGCGCGAAGTGCGCGATTCCCTCTGCCCAGGGGAAGCGATCCCAGTCGAGCGCTGCCGGGACGCGCGGCGCGATCGCCATCGCCTCGTCCCAGGCGCGCCGCTCGAGTGCGTAGCGGGCCTGGGTCGACATGAGATGAAAAGCCGTCTTGAACGTCGGCTCCAAATTGTTCGTCGTGTGCAGTCGCTTCAGTTGCGCGGCCGCGTCTTCGTCGCGGCCTTTCTGAAGGTCGGCGTAGATAAGATACTCGATCGCGTGCGGAAACTCGTCCCAGACAAACTCTCCGTGCGGACCGGCCGGGAATTTCAAGGCTGCCTCCGCCGCTTCCAGGTTGCCGTCGATCACGCCGTCCCAATCGCCCAGCCGCGTGTAAATGTGAGTCGGCATGTGGAGCGCGTGCGGATTGCGTGGCGCGATCCGGGCATACTTGCGCGTGATCTCGAGCGATTCGTGTTCGCGGCCCGGGACATCGTTGGCGTGCAGGAGATAATGCATGGCGCCGGGATGATCCGGATTTTTCTCGTGAATCTTGAGGAGAATCTCGGCTGCGCGATCGGAATGCTCCCGCGAGATCTTGTCCTGCGGCGCCGTCGCGAGAAGTGACAGGGCGTAGAATGCGCCGATTTCGGGATCGTCCGGATACGCGGCGTACGCTTTCGCCATGTCGGTTTCCCAGCGCCCGATCCTCGTCCAGTAATCGGACGATTTCGGCTCATAAAAAAACGCCTGAGCCGCCGCCACGAGAAACCGTTCGCGCACCGTCGGCGCCTCCAGCTTTCGCGCCAGCTGCACTTCCTCCCAGCCGCGCTCGAGGTCGGCGGGGCTCGGCCGGGTCGGCCAGAGCGGCTGGAAAAGAGTCATCGCGATTCCCCAATGCGCCATCCCGCAGCTCGGATCGATTTTGGCCACCCGCTCGAAGGCTTCCCGCGCCTGCGGATAAGTCATGTGATGGAGAAGCGCGACCGCGCGGTTGAATTCCGCTTGCGCCTGCTTCGAGCACGAGATGGGGAAATCCACCTTCCCGAGATCATGACCGATGTGGGCGTCTTCTTTTTCGGCGGCGGCCGACATTACTCCAACCCGCAGCGCCAGCCCCGCCAGCATCAAGACGAATAATTGCCGGGTCATAAATAGTCGAAGGCCATGGTTAGTCGACGTCGAGCGGCGGGCCGACCAGTTTCATGTCGTGGGCCGTAAACGTACCCGGCACGCCAACGCTTCCGCCGTTGGACGACGTGGAGAAAGCGTCGAAATCCATTCTGCGAAACATTCGAATCCATAAATCTCGTGTTGTATTGCGCGGACTTTCTATCGTACTGCCATCGCCAAGTCCAGCGGACCCGCCTTTGACCACCTGGTGAAAGAAGCGATCCCGTGATAGCCGTTAACGAAGAAGAAAAGTACGACCGTGTTAGCAACAAAAGGTTACGCCGCCTACGATGCGCCCGGGCCGCTGCGCCCGTTTTCGTTCCAGCGCCGCGATCCCGGCCCGACCGATGTCCAGCTCAAAATCCTTTTCTGCGGCGTCTGTCATTCTGATCTGCACATCGCCCGCAACGAATGGGGCCGGACCACGTTCCCCTGCGTCCCGGGCCACGAAATTGTCGGACGGGTCCGCAAGGTTGGTCGCGACGTGAAGAAGTTTAAGGAGGGCGATCTTGCGGCAGTCGGGTGCATGGTTGATTCCGATCGCGTTTGTGCAAACTGTCGGGCCGGCCTCGAACAATTCTGCGAAGGAGGCGTTACCCTCACCTACAACAGCAAAGATCCGCACACCGGTGGGATCACCTACGGTGGCTACTCGCAGCGTATCGTGGTCGATCAGGATTTCGTTCTCCGTCTTCCCGCGAAACTCGACCCGGCGTCGGCCGCGCCGCTTTTGTGCGCGGGCATCACGACTTATTCGCCTTTGCGCAAATGGGGCGTGGCCCGCGGTCAAAAGGTCGGCGTGATCGGGCTCGGCGGCCTCGGGCACATGGCGCTGAAATTTGCCGGCGCTTTCGGTGCCGATGTCACCCTCTTTACCACCTCACCGCAAAAGACGGCCGATGCGATGCGGCTGGGCGCGGCCGAAGTGGTGATCTCGAAGGACGAAGAAGCGATGGAGAAAGAGGCGAAGCGTTTCGATTTCGTTATCGATACGGTTTCTGCGTCCCACGATCTCAACGCCTGCCTCGCCTTGCTCAAACGCGACGGAGTCCTGGTCCTGATCGGAATTCCAGCGGACCCGGTTCCGGTCAACGCCTTCAATTTGATTGTCCCGCGCCGGCAACTGGCGGGCTCGCTCATTGGCGGAATCGCCGAGACGCAGGAGATGCTCGACTTCTGCGCCGAGCGCGGCATCGCCTGCGACATCGAGCTGATCGGAATCGACCAGATCAACCAGGCCTATGACCGCATGCTGAAGCGGGATGTGCAATATCGCTTCGTGATCGACATGGCGTCGCTGCAATAGCCGGCCATTTTATATCACTGATGATATCGCCGGAATCGACGAAATGAATTGGGACGCGATTAATGCGGTTTCGCAATTTGTGAGTTCAGTGGCCGTCGTTCTGTCGGTGCTTTATCTCGCTAAGGAAGTGCATCGCAGCACGCGGGTGGCGAAGGTCGCCGCCCAGGACGCGGCCGCTTCCGCGGTCCGGGAAGTGACCAACACTTTCATGGAAAATGCGGAGATGTCGCGCATTTGGGGAATCGGGCTCGAGGACCTGACGACATTGTCGCGCGAGGATCAGGCGCGTTTCTTTCACGCCGCCCATCAGTTCCTCAAGGCACTCGAGACGATCCATTTTCACCAGGTGAACGGCTTGATGGACCAACAACTCTGGCGGGGCTGGCAGGAGCTCCTGCGCCATTATATCGCCGCGCCGGGTATCGCCCGCTATTGGGAGATCCGGAGCCAGCTTTTCTCCGCGCGCTTCCGCGAATTCGTCAACCAGCTCGAACCCGCGCGCGACCGACGGACTGTCGGCACCCTGCTCGAAGGGAAAGAATTGTAGGGCGACCGCTTCGGTTGCCTGGAGGGGCGCCCGCCTAACGACTGAGCTCGAGCATGCGTCGGATCGGCAGCTCGGCCCGCGCCCGCAGCGGCTCCGGGAGGATGATCTCGGGCTCGAGGTTGAGGAGAGCGGCGTGCGCTTTTTCGAGCGTGTTCATTTTCATGAAACGACACTCGGCGCAGGCGCAGCGATCGGTTGGTCCCGGGATGAAGAGTTTGTCCGGGATTTCTTTTTGCAGGCGATGGAGCATCCCGGCTTCAGTCACGACGATGATTTCCTGCGCCGGCGATTCCCTGCAGTAGGTGACCATTTTTTCGGTCGAGCAAACTTCATCGGCGAGGAGCCGTACCGCGTAGGGACACTCGGGATGCGCGACGACGGGCGCGCCCGGATGTCGGGAGTGGATGGCGCCGATGCTGCGGGCGGTGAACTCGACGTGGACGTAACAATTGCCCTGCCACAAATCCATCTTGCGTCCGGTGCGCTCGATGACCCAGGCGCCGAGGTTCTGGTCGGGGACGAAAAGGATGTTGCGATCGGGGGGCGCGGCCTGGACGATTTTCTCCGCGTTGCCACTGGTGCAAATGACATCGGAGAGAGCTTTCACGCCGGCGCTGCAATTGATGTAGGCGATGACGTAATAGTTCTTGCCGGCGTGATTCTTAAGGAATTGCGCGAGCTTTTCCGGCGGACAGGATTCGGAAAGCGAGCAGCCGGCGTCGAGGTCCGGGAGGATGACCTTCTTCGCCGGGTTAAGAATTTTGGCGGTCTCGGCCATGAAATGGACGCCGCAGAAGAGGATGACTTCGGCGTCGGTTTTGGCGGCCTGAAAACTCAGGCCTAACGAGTCGCCAACGAAATCGGCCAGGTCCTGGAGTTCCGGCACCTGATAGTTGTGGGCGAGGATGACAGCGTTACGCTCCTGCTTCAGGGCGGTGATTTCCGCGGCCAAATCGAGACCAAAATTTACACCGACGCCAACCATCGGTTAATATCGGCGCGTCCCATGAGTTTACAAACCAACGACAGGCGATATCGGCTCGGGTTTATTGGCGGCGGCAAACTGGCGGGGTCGGTCGTCCGCGGCCTGGTGCGGGCGGGGTTTTGCCCGGCAGGCGAAATCCTGGTGAGCGAGCCTAACGATTCCGTGGCCGAAACGCTGCGGCAGGAAGCGGGGGTCGATTTGGCGAGGGCCAACAGTGATCTCGCGGCCAAAGCGGAGGTGATCCTCATCGGGGTGAAACCGGGCGTGGTGCTCGAGGTGGTGGAGGGAATCGCGGCGGCGCTGGAGGGAAAGCTCGTCATCTCGCTGGCGGCGGGGATTCGGCTCGCGAGCATGGAGGCGCAAGCGAACGCGCGCTTCATGCGGGCGATGACGAATACGCCAGCCGCGGTTTGCCAGGCCGCGACGGCCCTGGCGCGCGGCAGTCGGACGACAGCGGAGGATTTCGCGCGGGCCCGCGAGCTTTTTTCGGCGATCGGATTCGTCGCCGAAGTGAAGGACGAGCAGATCGACCCGGTAACCGCTTTGGCGGGGAGCGGGCCAGCGTTTGTCTACACCGTGATCGAAGCCCTCGCGGTGGGCGGGACGAATTGCGGGTTGCCGGCCGAGGTATCGTTAGGCCTGGCCACCCAGACGGTGCGAGGCGCGGCCCAGCTTGCACTGGAGAGCGAGCTTTCGCCGGAGGAACTGCGCCGGATGGTGATCACGCCCGGCGGGACGACGGCGGCGGGTCTGGCGGAGATGGAGAAGCGGGCGACCGCAGCCGGTCTGAGCGCGGCGGTGGAAGCAGCCAGCGCCCGCGGCCGCGAGATGGGGTAGCCGCGTCTTTGTGGGACGCGCGGGAGTCGCTCGACGCTACAAACAAATCCGCCTAACGAGCACCGAGCAGGCATTTCGCGCCGTGCAATAGCTACGGCGACGGGCTGGTGTCGTAGACTTCCACCAGCCCGATGCCGGTGGCGCCATCGACACCGCTCAGGAGGGTGGTGTAGCTGCCTGGGTTGAGAGTCGCGAGGATCGCCGATTCGTGCGGATCTGCGGGGGCGAGTCCGAGGTCGGTAATGGCCTCGACGTCGCCGCTCTCCTGCCAATCGTCATTCGCCTGGAGCAGGGTGCCGTTGACGTCACGCAATTCCAGGGCCGGGTTGGCGAGCGGACTGGAGACGCCGCCCGCGCCTAACGAGGGCCCGATGCCGCGCGCGACGAGGGTTTTCGGTTCCGAGCCGCCGATGATGAAACCGCCGATGAGAATGTTATCCGCGGTCAGGACCTGGCCGCGGGTCGAGATGTTGCCAGCGCGTCCGCCGGTGGTGTGGAGATCGTAGAGTTCGAACAAGCCGACGCCGGTCGTCGGTGGCGTCTGGCTGTCGCTGAAGCTTTCCACGACCGCGGTGTAAGCGCCCGGCGCAAGCGTGAGGTAAAGCGCGGATTCGCGGCTGTTGGGGGGGTCGAGGTGAAAGCTCCCAATCGTTTCGGCATCGGCGCTCGTAAACCAATCGTCGTTCGTTGCGACCTGTTGCTCATTCGCGTCGTAAACCGTGATTATCGGATCAAAGAGCGCCCCGCTGATCCCGAGAGCGCTGAGCGAAAAACCGATCGTCCGCACCATGACGGTCGCCGGCTCCGAGCCCTGAATGATGAATCCCCCGATCATGACATTGTTGCCGGTACCGATGAGAGCGCGGGTCGAGATATTGACGAGGACCGGCGCATCAACCCCGGATTGATAGGGCGGGCCGGTATCGTAAAGGGCCTGGGCCCCGGCGATGTCATCCGCCTGCAGAGTGTCGAGGTTGCTGATGTGCGAGTTCATGATCGCGTCGACGGTCTGCTTCGGCTTGGCCTCGTCGGGATGATTCAACCCGAGGGTGTGCCCGAACTCGTGGAGGGCGACGCGGTGAAAATCGAGCACGTTGGGATTCAAGCTGCCGCGGTAGGAATCCCAGAGGTAAGCAGAGTTAAAGATGGTGTCGGTCTCCTCCATCACACTGCCACGAAAACTGAGCAGGGTGACGGCGAGCACACCGGTGCCGAACTTGTCGCCGTAGATGTTGGGAGCGAAGAAGGCGGAATTCTCATCGTCGCCATCGGCTGGCAAGACAGGTGAGGCGATGACGGCGGTGCAGTGGAGATGGCCGAGGTAGAGATTCCAGATGTTGAGGGCGTCCTGGGCGCTTTCATCGAAGGAATGGAAGCCGTCGCTCAGCTCTCTCGGTTCGCCTAACGAGGTCTGGATGACGACGGTGCGGTTGCGGGTCCATGACTGACCTTCGAGGACGTAACCGGCGAGCGGTCGCACGCCGAGAAGCAGGAGCGAACAAAAAAGAGCGGCGATCTTCATAAAGGGGAGCGAAGCAGGGGCGGAACTATGCACGCGAAATTCGGAAAAGCCAGCGACGCCGCGCCGCATCTTCTTCGGAGCACGGTCCCATCAGGATGCGGTCGCGCCATTCTGGTCGGGAAATTCCAGGGTCACGACGGTGCCCTTGCCCTTCTCGCTTTGCACCGAGACGCCGCCCTTATGAATCTCCATGATCGATTTCACGATTGAGAGCCCGAGCCCGCTGCCGGCGGCGTTGCGCTGCGCGTCGCCGCGGAAAAAGCGGTTGAAGACGTTTGGCACATGTTCGGAAGAGATACCGCAGCCGGTATCGGCGACCGAGACCTCGCTTCCACCGTTACGAGAGGCGAGTGAAACGACGACCTCGCCACCCGAGGGTGTAAAACGCAGGGCGTTGGTGATCAGGTTAATGAGCGCCCGTCGGAAAAGCACTGGCTCAGCATAAATCCCGCCTTCGCCGCGACAGCGAATCTCGACCCCCTGTTCCTGCGAGACCGCCTCGTAAAATTCGCGGATCTTTTCGATCGCCGCCCGCCCATCGAAATAGCTGCGACTGAGCGAGCCGATCGTCTCGGCCCGGGCGATGAAAAGCAGATTGTCGATCATCCCGGAGAGACGCTGGAGTTCCTCCAGACCGGACTCGATGACTTCGCGATATTCATCGGCGGCGCGCGGTTTGGTGAGCGCTCCTTCCGCCTCGCCTCGCAGGATGGCGATGGGCGTACGCAGCTCGTGGGCGAGATCGGCGGAGAAGTGGGAGAGACGGGTGAAGGAATTCTCGAGCCGTTCGAGCATCTTATTATAGCCAATAGCCAGAGGCTGGAGTTCGTCCGGCCAACCGGCGATTGGCACCCGTTCGTGGAGATGAGTCGCACCGGTGCGCTCGATCGACTGCGCGAGGTGTTTCAAGGGCATCAGACTCCGGCGAATAACGAGCAGGCCGACCCCGGCGCAGGTGATGACGGCGCAACCGACGATGCCGGTGAGCAACCCGGCGTAGCGCCCGCGAAATCGCTCGTCATGAGTCCTTTCCTGGGCGAGTTGCAGAGTGAGCGGTTGGTCCTCCAAATCAGCCCGCGAGGTGACGAGGGCGAATGTTTTGCCGTTGCGGGCATGGTAAATAGCGGTGGCGGGCCGCTGACCTGGAACCGATACCGCCTGAGGGAAAACGTCGATCGGCAGAATCTTGCGCATTCGCGGACTCTCAGCGACGACGTTGCCATCACGGTCGAGCACTCGCGCGGCATAAGCCTTGTCGGCTGCGCGGATAATACTCAGCTCCCGGCTGAGCGATTGGGGGCCGTAATCGACCGCGATGTCAGCGCGGATGGCAGCCAGCTTATCGGTCAAATAACGATCGTTATCGTGGTCGACGTGCTCCACCACCACCCAGTAGGCGGCAGCCATGGCGAAGAGAAGCATGGCGGCCGCGGCGATCGTGAAGAGGAGCGCGAGGCGAAAGACAATCGACCACGGCCTCGGGGCATCAGGGGCCCGGTCGGCGAGCAGAGACTTAATCGGCTTTAAGGACATAACCAACCCCGCGGATGGTCTGGATCATCTTTTTCTCGAAAGGATCATCGACCTTGGCCCGCAGACGGCGCATCATGACATCGACGACGTTGGTCCCAGTATCGAAGTTGATGTCCCACACCTGCTCCACGATTTCGGTCCGCGAGACGATGTCGCCGGCCGAGGAGGCGAGGTAGCGGAGAAGGGCAAATTCCTTCGGAGTGAGAGTGATGGTTTCGCCCGCCCGCACCACTTTGTGGCGACGCGGATCGATCTCGAGATCGCCGACGGTGATCGTTTCCTCCTTCCGCTCGGGCGAGCGCCGCAAAAGCGAGCGGACACGGGCAAGGACCTCGGAAAAGTGAAAAGGCTTGATGAGATAATCGTCCGCGCCGAGATCGAATCCCTTTACCCGATCGGGCACACTATCGCGCGCGGTCAGGAAAAGGACGGGGGTTTGCACACCCGCCTCGCGCAACTCCTTCATGAGCGACCAGCCGTCGCGTTTCGGGAGGACGACGTCGAGAATGATGAGGTCCATCTTTCGGGCGAGGGCGTATTCCAGGCCCTGCTCGCCATCTTCCGCCACGTCGACGACGAAGCCGTTCTCCATCAGGCCGCGCTTGATGAAGGCTGCGATTTTTTGTTCGTCCTCGATGACTAAAATATGCATGCGCTTGCTTTTGGACGGCGCGCCGCGCCGCGCCGGATTCATCCTAACTGGGTAAGTTCCCGACTGCAAAGGGAGTATGGACCGCACCCTAGGGCCTCCCGCGGGACGGGATGATGACGGCGGCATGACGATCTTGACAGGGGTTGCGCGCGGGGCAGATCGCTCCGGCCCGGCCGCGCGCGCCGGCGAATTATTTGAAACTCTTCGCCTGGTTTAGCATGACAGACTCCCAAATAATTTGCGGCAGGCTCTTACGGCAGGCTGTGGCCGACGTTCGCTTTCACCTGACGGACGTCGCCCGAATCGATCGCTCCGCTGGCATTCACATCCGCGCGGAAATTGGCGCTTGTCACGCTCATCCCGACCTCGCTTTTCGTTAAGCTGACGTCGGCGTTGTCGACCGCTTTGCTCACCATCACGTCGCCCGCGAGGAGATTCATACTCACGGAGGTCTCGGGCAGAACTTGCGACGGGCTGCTCGTCACGTCGGTCAGGGTGACGGTGATCTGTTGCACATCGGCGACTCCGACCAGGTTGACCGTCATGGTATTGCCGGCAAAAAGCGGGTTGCCCGAAACGGCGCCCGCCCCGGCAGTGACGGCGGCGCTGCCGCTCACGACGTCGCTGCTAAAGGTAAAGACAAGAGTGTGACGACCGCCGCCGTTACGGCTTTCGAGGCCCGGCTCGCCGGTCAATGGCAGGGCGACGTCGAAGTTGCCGGCGGTGCCGTGCGTTTTGCGCGAGACCGCGGACGTGAGGGCAAGAGTGCCCGAGCCGTTCAAGAATCGAAGGACGGCGAACTCGGAAAATCTGCTCGATGGCGTCGGATGGAAACCGACCGCCACGATCTTACCATCCGGCTGGAGAAGGGCGCCGTTGGCCCCGTCGTTCAGATCGCCAATCGACGCGCGCACCTTTCCCCCGATGCCAAACGTTGGGTCGAGCGCGCCCGCGGTGTCCAAACGCGCAAGAAGGAAATCGGAATCGGACGATTCGCTGTTGGGATAACCGACGGCAATAATCTTGCCGTCGCCTTGCAGGAAGACGCCGTAGGCGCTCTGGCAGCAACTGCCGAAATCGATTTGGGTCAGGCCGTCGCCGCTAAAGGTGGAATCGAGCGCGCCATTGGAGCCGTAACGGGCGAGCGCGAAATTTTCGACTCCGCCGTTATGCGAAATGGCGAACCCGGCCGTGACGATCTTGCCGTCCGGTTGCAGAGCGGCGGATCGAATTTGGTCGAAGTTGTGCGCCCCAAAGTCGGTCCGGACTTTTCCGCTCGCCCCGAAGGTCGTGTCGATCGTGCCGTCGGCCAGGTAACGGGTGAGGGCGAAGTCGTAAAAGTTGGCCGGGTTTTTGGCCGATCCGGCGGCGATAATTTTCCCGTCCGGCTGAATGAGAACTGAGAAGGCATCATCATTGAAGGTATCGAAATCGGTCGTGATCTGACCGCTGCCGTTGCCGAAGGTCGTATCTGGCGCTCCATCGGGGTTGTAGCGTGCCAGGCCAAAATCGGTGTTGGAGGAATCGTCGCTCGAGAAGTTAACGAAGTCGGTTCCAGCCGCGATGATTTTGCCATCAGGCTGCAAGGCGAGGGAAAAGGCATAGCTACCCTGGCCGGGAAAGCTTGTCGTCACGATCCCGCCACTGCCGAACGTCGCATCGAGCGAGCCATCGGGATTGTAGCGCGCGAGTTCGAAATCGCCGAGAAAAACGAAGAGCGGGAAAGCGCCGCCCGCCACCAAGATTTTGCCGTCCGGCTGAATGACGATCGCGGAGATGACCGCGGCCAGCCCGGGAAAATCCGTTCGCACTTTACCCCTGACCCCGAAAGAGGCGTCGAGCGTGCCGTCCGGGTTGTAACGCGCCAGGGCAAAATCCTCTCCGCTGAAATCGTTGTTCGTGTAAGTCGTGCCGGCGACCACGAGTTTGCCGTCCGCCTGCTGCGCCACGGCATAGGCGATATCTGTGCTGCGGTTGAAGTCGGTTGTCACCACTCCGCCGGTGCCGAAACTCGGATCGAGATCGCCGTCTGCTGCTTTGGCCGATACTGCCGCAACAAGGGAAGCGATCAGCATTGTGATCGTTAGCTGCGTCATTCTTCTTTTCGAATTGGTTGCTTTCATGGTTGTCCTCCAGCCCTTAATGCAATTAATACCGCCCGGGTGGCTCACCTGCGCAAAGAGCACGCAGTAACAATTCTGTTACGGGGAAGGGGAAGAGGCGGAGGTCCCACAGCGGATGCGTTCCGCTCTGGTTGTGCTCGTTAGGGAAGAGGACGCGCGCCTCAGGCGGCGACCGATCTTCGCTTCCGCTTCACCAGGGCGGTAGTGGATCTGGTGGCGGAGCGGCCGTTGGAGCTGCCGGCTTTCTTTTTCAACCCAGCCCGTTGCAGACTTTGCTGCAGGACCGCGACCATGTCGATGACGTTAGGCTGAACCCGCGCCACCGCCGGTTTAGGCGCGGGCGCGCGCTTCTGCGCCTTTTCTTCGATCAACTGCATGAGCGCGTTTTGATATTGGTCCTGATATTTGGTCGGGTCCCAATCGCTCGTCATGGCATCGATCAAGGCCGTCGCCATCTTCAACTCCTGGGGCGAGACGCTGCGGTCGGCGCCGCTGTTGAGCGAGGAGGGTTCGAGCACTTCCTGGGCGAAGTGCATCAGCTCGAGAATGAGGAAAAGCCCGTCCGGCTTGACCGCGGCCAGATACTCGCGCTTTTGGATCGCGACCTTGGCCACACCGAGGCGGCCGGAAGCGGTCAGCGCCTTGTGCAGAAGCGCGTAGGCTTTTTCGCCGCCTTTCTGCGGCTCGAGGAAATAGGGCTTGTAGAAAAACTTCGGGTTAATCTGAGATTGCTCGACAAAATCGGTGATCTCGACCGAGTGGGTAGATTCGATCTGGACCTTCTCGAAATCTTGATCGCTCAGGGTGATCCATTTTCCCTTCTCATATTCGAAACCCTTCACGATCTGATCGGCCGGGACTTCCTGCTGGTCGGCTTCGGCGACCTTTTTGTAACGGATCGGGCTCAGGTCGCTCTTGCGGAGTTGGCGGAAACTGACCTTCTCCTCCTTGGTGGCGGGATAAACCGAGACCGGGATGTAAACGAGTCCGAAATTAATGCTGCCCTTCCAGATCGCGCGCATAATCGAAACCGTCAGCTAGTCCCGGGCCACCTGTCAACACTAACGAACTCGGAGCCGATGCGGCGCGGGCGGAGAAATATGCTCTTGACAGCGTTTCCCATGCGGACGCAAAAGAGCGGGATGAAAAATCGTCATATCTCCCTCGTCCTCGCTGCTCTTGTGATCGTCGCAGCCGGTTGTGCGGTGAAAAAGGTAATGCCGATGCAGGATTACCCCGCTAAATACGTCATAACATGCACCGATGTGTCGGTCGATGAAACTGCGTTCCTGGACTTTATTCGTGATGCCAATCGCCTGAAATGGACTTCGAATCTCACCATAAAGACGCCGTCCAGCCCCGCTCCCAGCCCGATACCAAACGTAGCACCGCCTTCAAGTCCGCCGCCATTCTCGAATACGTCCACAATTGTCCTCAACGGCTCCACCGGACTCCATGTTACGCAGAAAATAGGCCTGTATAGGCGAGATGACCTGAAGGCCTTAATCGGGACACTGAGCGACCAGAATTAGGCCCGCGCGAACGGTTAGACCGTTTCATGAGGGCGAAACGCCGAGACTCCTTTCTGGCGTGCTTCGCCGCACACCTTGGGCTGGTTGCTTTGGTCTGTTTGCATGAAACCTTCTGGCTTCTCGAACATGGCCTGACCGTAGTTCCAGCAACTTCTTCCAGCGTTTGGCAAAAGCTGGACGCCGTTCCGACGGCAATTCTGGGTGAGAATCTAGCGGCCACGAATCCTTACCGGCGAGCGATTCTGACTTATACCAATGCGACTGGTATCGAAGTTGGCTACGGCTACTTCGCGCCGAACGTTCCGGAGACTCACGCGCTCGTCTTCGAATGCCATTATGCGGATGGCCATGTCGAGTACCAGAGCGCCGCGGTCCGGAGCGAAGAGGCCATGTTGCGCCTGACAAGCTTGGTCGAACAAATCGGCCGGACGGATTACGACCGATGGCGGGAGGAACTGGTACGAAGGCTGGCGCGATCTACCTGGCAGCGGCATCCTGGCGTCGTTCTGGTGCGGGCGCTCCTCGGCTCAGTCGCTTCGCCGACCATCGCGGATTATCGGGCCGGCAACCGGAAGCGAACATTCAAGTGTCTCTATGTTGACGAGTTTAAAGTCGATCGTTCAACGGGCGCGCCAACAACTCCGTGACTTGGAAACGACGAGTAACCGATTTCGTTTTTCGACCCGACTCTGATCGCTGGCTCAGCCTGCTCCGGTTCGGGCTTGGGGCGGTACTCTTTATCTTCCTTTGGTCGCTGCGCGGAGATTGGAATGATCTTTTCGGTGGGTCACGGAGTGGCTTGATTGGTCGACCGCTTTTCGAAGCGCTGCTCTCGATCCAAAGTCCATTGATCCCGCGCTTGGGCTGGCTGGTCGCTCTCGGTGCACAAATCGGGCTGAGCGAGAAATTGTCGCTTCCGCTCGTTTGGGGCGCTCTTTTGGCCGCCGCACTGTTCCTCATTCTTGGCCTCTATTCGCGCCCGGCGGCCATCGTTGCCTTTTTCCTCCAACTCGCCGCCGCCAAGAGTGGCGGCCTGCTTTCCTATGGCGCCGATAATCTGATTACGATCGGGCTTTTTTATCTTATGATCGCGCCGCTGCCCGATCGCTGGTCGCTCGATTGGGCGCTGCGCAGGCGACGCGAGGTGGATCCAGAGCGGCTGGGGTTTCACCGGCGCATTCTGCAAATTCATCTCTGCTTCATCTACTTCTTCGGCGGCCTAACGAAATGTCTCGGGGCCGGCTGGTGGGACGGGACGAATCTCTGGCGCGCCCTGACCATTCCGCCCTTCGATCTGCTGCCGATCGGGGTGGTGGCGTCGTGGGCGTCGATCCTCCCGGCCCTCGGCATCGGGGTCTGCCTGCTCGAGACCAGCTACGCGTTTCTGATCTGGCCAAGCTGGTCGCGCCGGACCATCCTGGTTGCGGTCTGCCTCATGCACGTGGGGATCGGCCTAACGATGGGGATGTATCTTTTTGCCCTCATCATGCTGGTTTTGAATCTCGCGGCTTTTGCTCCGGCCGAGGTCGCGTCGGGTGAGAAACCTCCGCTGCCGGAGGGGCAAACGGCGGACGCGACTCTGTTGGCCGGCCAATCGCTCTTGCCCTAGGCTCTCCAATTCGCTCGACAATCCACGCGCCGATGGCGAGTTTGCGGAACGATGCCGAGCTGGCAGCGAGCTTGTTAAAAAAGGAGGCGCCGCGGCGATGTCCCCGGAGGAGCAGAATCTAGAGCCCGAGATCGCGCACATTCTTTCCATCGATGTGGTGGGCTACTCGAAGCTGCTCGTGAACGAACAGATCGAGCTGCTGAACGAACTGAAACGGATCGTGCGCGAAACTAATTGCGCCTGCGCGGCGGAAGCGAGCGGGAGGCTGATCCGGCTCCCCACGGGCGACGGCATGGTGCTGCTCTTTTTCCGGAGCCCGGAAGAGCCAGTGCAATGCGCGGTGGAAATCGCCGAGGCTCTGCAAAGCCGCCCTCACATCCGGGTCCGGATGGGGGCGCACAGCGGCCCGGTGAACAAGATCGTAGACGTGAACGACCATCTGAACGTGGCCGGCGCCGGCGTCAATGTCGCGCAGCGGGTGCTCGATTCCGGCGACGCCGGGCACATCCTTTTGTCGAAACGCCTGGCCGACGACCTGGCCGAGTATAGCCACTGGCGCCCGCACCTCTACGACCTGGGGGAATGCGTGGTGAAGCACGGCTTCAGAGTTCATCTCGTTAATTTCCATCGCGACTCGATCGGCAATCCAAATCGTCCGCGCCGGATCCAGGATGCGGAAGTCTCCGCGAGCGCGCGGCGGAAGCAGGTCGACCGGCGCAAGTATCTCTGGCTTTCGGCGGCGGCGATTTTTCTCCTCGTGGCCGTGGTGGCGAGTTACATCTTGTTGCGGGCCGGCTCGAGAAAGTCCCGCGTTTTTCCCGAAAAAAGTCTCGCCGTGCTGCCCTTTGAAAACCTGAGTGAAGAGTCCTCCAACGCCTATTTCGCCGATGGCGTGCAGGGGGAAATCCTCACTCTTCTCTCCAAGGTCGCGTCGCTCAAAGTGATCGGTCGGGTTTCCGTCATGAGGTATCGCGATATCGCCCACCTCGATCTGAAGAAAATCGCGGAGGATCTCGGGGTCCGCTATTTTCTCGAGGGAAGTGTGCAGCGCGCGGACAAAAAAGTGCGGGTGAGCGCAGCCCTTATCGATGCGCGGAGTGAGGCTCAGCTTTGGTCGGAGAGTTACGACGAAAACCTGGCGGACGTCTTTAAGATCCAGACGGAGATCGCGGAGAAAATCGTCGCCCGTCTCGAAGCGAATTTCACCGCGGAGGAAAAAGCCGCGATCGAAGAAGCGCCCACGACCGACCTCGCCGCCTACGATCTTTACCTGCGCGGCAAAGCGTTGATCGCGCGGATCGCTTTTGAATCGAGCCGGACCAATGATCTGCTCAAGGCAGCGGAGTTTTTCCAGCAGGCGACGGAGCGCGATCCCTCCTTTTATCTGGCCTACTGCCAACTGGCCAATGCCCACGACCAGATTTATTTCTATTCAATCGACCACACGCCGAACCGGCTCGCTTTGGCGCAGGCGGCGGTCGATGCCGCCGTCCGGTTGCGGCCCGATTTTGGCGAAACCCATCTCGCGCTCGCGACCCATTATTATTTTGGCTACCGCGATTACGATCGAGCTCGTCAGGAACTTGGGCTCGCGGAGCGGAAATTGCCTAACGACCCGTTCCCGATCGTGCTCACGGGCTACATCGACCGCCGGGAAGGCGATTGGGCGAGCTCGACCGAGCGTCTGCAGCGTGCCTTGGAATTGGATCCACGCAATTTGGTCTTTCTCAAAAATCTTGCGCACACTCTCAATGCCCAGCGCAATTATCCGGAAATGCGAAAAACCCTCGACCGCGCCCTCGCGATTCTCCCGGGCGATCCCGCTCTCCAGGTGCAGCGGGCTGGGATTGAGTTGGACGCGCGGGCCGACACGGGGCCGATGCGCCGGGCGATCGCGACCGCCCTGGCCAAAGATCCGCAGGTCGGGTCGGTCATCGCCAGTGAATGGCTGGGGCTGGCTCTCTGCGAAGGCGACACCGCGAGCGCGAGCCGCGCCCTGGCGGTGATGGATGCGACCGGCGCGCATGAAGAAGGCATCCCCTATCCCAGGGATTGGATTGCCGGGGTCATCGCGCGGATGCAAAACGATCCGCCGGCGGCCCGGACTTCATTCCTGGCGGCGCGGGCGGCCCTCGCCCACATCCCGACGGAGCGGCCGAATTTCGCGGAAGGTCTTTCGGCTTTGGGAATGATCGATGCAGCCTTGGGAGACAAAGAAAACGCAATTAGGGAAGGAAGCCGCGCCGTCGAGATGCTCCCGACAAGCAAAGACGCGATCGTCGGGCCGATCCTCTTGCAGAATCTCGCCCTAATCCATGCCTGGACCGGCGAAAAAACGGCCGCGCTGGAGGAGTTGACCCAGGTCACGAGCAAGCCTTCCTATCTGAGCTACGGCCAGCTGCGCCTGCACCCACTTTGGGCGCCGCTCCGGAGTGAGGCTCGCTTCCAGGAGATCGTCACTTCGCTCGCCCCGTCAGCGCGCTGATCGCGACCGCCGCTCCGGCTCGAGCGGTTTCCACCTTGCCTCTGCGGTCGGGACGTGTTTGGTCAGCCTTCTCGGCTGGGGCCGTGATTTCGAATCGGGTGAAAGAAAAACTGAAAATTGTTGTGGTCGGCGCCGGTGGCCGACTGGGAGCGGCGCTCGTCCGTGAATATAGACGGGTGTTCGAGGTGACCGGCTTCACGCGCGCCCAGCTCGACCTCGCGGCGCTGGAAGGACTGCGCTCGACCCTCGGCCCTCTCTCCTTCGATCTCCTGGTCAACGCCGCCGCCCTAACGAACGTCGATTACTGCGAAACTCATCGCGACGAAGCCATGCTGCTCAACGCGACCGCGCCCCAGGTCATGGCCGAGATTTGCCGGGCAAAGAAGGCGCGTTTCGTGCATGTCAGCACCGACTACGTTTTCGACGGCGAAAAGCGCGAGCCCTACACGGAAGAAGACGCGGCCGAGGCGATCAGCGTTTACGGCGAGTCGAAGCGGGCGGGGGAGCTTCAGGTGCTGGCGGCGAACGAGCGGGCGCTCGTCCTGCGCGTCTCCTGGGTGTTCGGGCCTGATCGGCCCAGTTTTGTGGACGCGATTCTGAAGCGGGCGCGGACCGAGGAAGAGGTCGCGGCGGTGGCGGACAAATTTTCCACACCCACTTACACGCCGGATATCGCCAGCCTTCTCCGGCCGTTTCTCGATTCGAGCGCGGTCGGGGGAATTCTTCACCTCGCCAATCGCGGCGCCTGTAGCTGGCAGGAGTATGCGCAATGGGCCCTCGACTGTTGCCACGAGTTGGGAGTTCCGATGCAAGCGAAAACCGTCGGTGCCACATCGTTAGGCGAGATGAAGAACTTCATCGCCCGGCGTCCGCGCTACACCGTCCTCGCGACCGAAAAATACGAACGCCTTACGGGGGGCGCGCCGCGCGACTGGCATGATGCCGTCGCCGAATATGTGCGCGATCATTACCGCGAGAATTGACCACGACGCCCGCCGGATGAACGGGTCCGCAACTCAGGGGTCTCGCCTGACCGGTCGCGCGGGCCTCTGGCCCGGTCGCAGCAAACCTGAGCGAGAACCCGCCGGGGAAGAGCGACCAGGCGGGACGCCTGCGGGACGGATCAGGCGAGGACGCCTGAGTTACGGTGGCCGCGCTTGAGCGCGGCCGGAGTAAGGTGAGAATCCGGCCGAACCGAATTTGACAATCCTTCGACGCCGCGTTTCAATCGCGCGGCGATGCGACCAACTCTTTCGATTCTGGTCCTTGGCCTGTTCCTGGTTACCTCAGCCCGCGGAGGAACGGCGCCCGCGCCTCCGTTCGTTAGGCCGGAAACGCCTAATGTCTTTGCCAAAGGCAGCCGGGAATTTCAAAACGTGACCGGCGTTTTTTATTTCTTCGACCGGGGCGACAACGACGGGCCCTCGATTGATCTCGCGGTCGAGAGCGTGCGACTCGGGGTCATGCTCACGAACCCGCGTGGCTCGGGCTTTTTCGCCGGCAACTACGAAGTGCTGGGCGAGGTCTTTGGCGGCGGCATTTTTCAGGGCCCGGGCAATGTCGAGGCCGGCGCGACCCTCATCTTCCGTTACAATTTCATTCAGCCGTCGGCGCGGATCGTTCCCTACATGCAGATTGGCGGGGGCGGGATTTACACCGACATCTCGGAACGAGAATCCCGCGGACTCGTTAGTCTGCCGGTCGAGTTTAATCTCCAGGGAAGCGGAGGCTTGCGTTTCCTGGTCGGCCGCCGGAGTGCGATTTTGCTCGAAGCCGGCTACCGCCACATCTCCAACGCCTCGATCAAACTGCCGAACCGCGGGGTCGATTCGGTGGGGGGCACCCTTGGCTTCGGTTTCTTCTTTTAAGGGAAATGGACCGCAGTTCGCGGGCGACCCGAGTTGACAATCCGCGGCGGCTCGCGTTTGATCGCGCGCAGGATGAGATCTCTCTTCGCCTCGTTGGCTCTGGCCCTTCTGACCGGCAGCGTGGCGTTGGCCGGCGCGCCGGAACCGTCCCCCACCGTCGCCACCCGTACGATCGAGAACCCCTTCGCCAAGGGCGGAAAGGAATTTCAAAACGTGATCGGGGCGTTTCTCTTCTTCGATACAACGAAAAACAACCGCCCCTCGATCGATTACGGCCTCGACTCGCTCCGGCTCGGCATCATGCTGAACGACCCGGCCGGTCCGGGCTTGCTCCAGGGCAATTTCGAGCTGCTCGGCGAGGTCTTCGCCGGCCCGGTGGTGGAAGGCCCGGGCAATGTGCTGGCCGGTGGCACCCTGGTTTTCCGCTACAATTTCGTCCAGCCGCACGCCCGCCTCATCCCCTATCTTCAAATAGGCGCGGGCGGCGTCTACACCGATATTCCGGAGAAGGAATCCGGCGGGCTGATCAGTCTGCCGGTCGAGTTCAATCTCCAGGCCGGGGCCGGGACGCGCATCATGCTGAACGATCGCTGGTCGATCGTGATCGAGGGCGCTTATCGCCACATTTCCAATGCCGAAATCAAGAAGCCGAATTTTGGGATTGATTCCGTTGGCGGAAATCTCGGGTTCGGCTTCTTTTTCTAAACCAACAAATGAAAATTCGCACCGCATTCCTGATCGTTAGTCTCAGCGCTCTTCTCCTCGGCCAGGCCGGCGCCGCCCTCGTCTGGGAGCAAAAGGAGGCCGATCTCCACCCGGCGCTGACCGACAAGACGGCGGTGGCCCATTTCAAATATAAGAACACCGGGGACAAGCCGGTGAAGATCACTTCGGTCCACGCTTCCTGCGGCTGCACGACGGCCGCCCTCGCCAAAGAGACGGTCGCGCCTAACGAGAGCGGAGAGATCACGGCCACCTTCACGATCGGCGAGCGTTCCGGCGTGCAGAACAAAACCATTACGGTGAGAACCGACGACCCGACCGAGCCGGCCACTATCCTGAAACTGAAGGCGACAATTCCGCAACTCCTGCAGGTCGCGCCCATGTTTGTTCGCTGGACGGCGAACGATGAACTCAATCCCAAAACGATCACGGTCGATGTCGACCCGGAATATTCGGTGGAGAAAATCAACGTGACCTCGACCGACAAATCGATCAAGACCGAGGTGGCGCCGGTCCCGGATAAGAAAGAATTTCGCATCACGGTGAAGCCAACGGAAAGCGGCCGGCCGATCAACGCCTCGCTCAAAATCGAACCGGTCCTGAAGCAGGAGGCCCATAAGAGCTATTACGCGAACGTGCAGATCGACAGCCGGGCGAAGATGCCGGCGCAATAGCTAGTGCGTATTTCGTTAGTCCGGCAGCTTCTTCTGCTCCTCGGGCTCGCTTTTCTCCCGGCGATCGGGCAGGCGGTTTATTACCGCAACTCGATCTCATGGGCGCAACCGCCGGTCGATTCCGCACCGGTTAGCCTGGCGCAGACGGAAAGCTGGGGCGGAAGTGTGCTCTGGCTCGATGCCCGGCCCGACGAACAATTTGTCCGGCGCCACATCCCGGGCGCGTTGCAGCTCAACGAGGATCGCTGGGACGAGCTGCTCCGGGCGATGCTCGTGCAGTGGTCGCCGACCCGCAAGGTGGTCGTCTACTGCAGCCGGGAAAGCTGCCACGCCAGCCACGAAGTGGCGGAGCGATTGCGGAAGGAAGCCGGCCTGACCAATGTCTACGTTTTGCAGGGGGGCTGGGAGGAATGGGAGACGGCGCACCGATGAAAGTCGCCTGGCCTGTTATCGCCAGGCGCACGCTCGGGTTCGCCGCCGGGGCGGTCTTCGCTTACGCCGGCGGGCTCAAGCTGCTCGACCCGGTCGGTTTCGCCTCCGATATCACCAATTATCAGATCCTTCCTTGGGCGGTGGCGGTGCGGCTGGCTTTTTATCTTCCCTGGCTCGAAATGCTCTGCGGCCTGGCCCTCATCTTTCACCGGCTTTTCGACGGCGCGCTCGTTCTCACCGGTGGCCTCATGCTCCTCTTCATCGGCGCGACCATTAGCGCGAAGGCGCGCGGGATCGATGCCGCCTGCGGGTGTTTCGGCAGCGCGAGCAGCGGTCTCAGCTTCACCTGGCATCTCCTCCTCGACCTCGGCCTGCTCGGCATCCTGATGGCGCTTTGGTTTTGGCCCCGGCCCCGCCCGGCGACGGCCTGAGGCCGGGCGGCGAACGATTAGAGAATGATGGAAACACCCACCCTTTATGTGAAACGCGGCTGCCCCTACTGCAAAGCCGCCACGAATTATCTTGACCAGGAGGGGATCCGCTACGAGCAGGTCGAGGTCCGCAGCGACCCGGACGCGCTGAAGAAACTCGAGGAAATCTCAGGCCAGACGAAGACTCCCACTCTCATCTGGAACGGCGATGTCCTGGCCAATTTCGGCCGCGACGAACTGGCGGATTTTCTCGCCGCGCGCGCGGCCAAATAATCGTCAGGCCATTGGCCTAACGAGAAGCTCACTCAATTTCCCATCTGCATCGAGCGCCACTTCCTCGAGCACGAATGGACGGCCCTCGCCCGAGCCGCTTTGGCGGATCGTGACCTCCGTGCCCCCAGCGCGGACGACGAGCGCTTCGACTTCAAAACCGGCAGAGAGCGCGACCCGCAGTAACTCGAAGGAAGCGATCAGTTGCACCCCCATCGATTGATCGGGGGCCGCGACCAATTCCAGTTCACCGAGGGAATCGGCCGGTCGCAAGTTGACCTCGCCGACCGCGAAGGAGTTGGGGCCCTCCGGCATTTGGAAGCTCTCCTGGACGGGAATGAGCCGGAGAGTTTCGATCTGGGCGTCAGCCGCGATCTGGATTCGGCCGAGGCGAAACCCGGTCTCGATCACCGTTTCGCCCGCACCTTTCTCCGAATCCATTTCGACCGCGACGATCGGGTTGGCAACCTGTAATCGCACGATTTTCAGTTGCCATTGCGGCGTCAGGCGGAGGGCGACAACCTGCAGCGACAAGGTCACTTTTAGCTCCGTCGAGCGGCCAGCCGGCAGAGCTTCCACAATCGTCGGCGCCGAACCCACGGGAGACGCGGATTTCGTCACCGAGCCGCCCGTGCCCGGGCCGTGTCCGTTAGGCGAGGACGATTCTTCTTTCGGCGCGGCGGGGGCGGCTGGTGGCGGCTTGGGCGGGGGCGGTGGGGGCGGAGCCTTCGGCAGCCGCCCCGCGGCGAGCGCTTTCTCGACCGCATTGATCAAGGCGCCGGAGAGAAATGGTTTCGGCAGGGCCGCGACCACATTGCCATAAGCTTCGGCCGTCCGCGCCAATTCAGCCAGGTGCCCCGACATCATCAGGACCGGGATCCGCGCGGTCAGCTGGTTATCGAGGAGGGCCTGGCAGACTTTGTCGCCCGTCATGTCGCCCAGGCTGTAATCGAGCAGGACGAGAGCGGGCTCCAGCTCGGTCGCCAGCCGGATACCCTCGCCGGCGCTCGAAGCGGTGATAATTTGAAAACTCTGGTCGGCCGTCGCGAGGATGTCGGCGACGAAGATGAGCAGCATCTCGGTGTCGTCGATGACGAGAATTTTGCGGCCATTTCGGGTCGCCGCGGCGGCCGCGCCCAGTGTCGCGTCGGATGAATCCTTCTTTTTTTGTTCCGCTAATCGGCGGATGACTGGGAGGAGCAGGTCGTCCCGGGCCGCATCGATCGTCCGGGGAGCTTCGGCCGGCAGTTCCTCCTCGCTTATTTGTGGCGCCGGCCAGGCGAGGATTTCTTCGAGCGCGGGCACCCCGACGAGCGAGCCGGTGATCGCATGGGAGATTTGACCTTTTTGAAAATGGATCTCGCCGGTCTGCCCGCCGACGACCGCGAGGTGGAGGAAGGCACTGCTGTCGGCCAGGCATTTTGCCAGGATGATATCGAGCAGACTGAGGTCGCGCAGAGTGCCGCGCACACTGCCGGCGGGTCCCGTCCATGGACCGACGAGGGCCTGAACGGCGGCGCCGAATTCCGCGAGGTCGAACGGCTTTTCAATAAAGTGAATCGCACCCGCGGTTCCGCGCGCCTGGCGCAGCGCGGGCGAGGTACCGGCCGCGATGGCGAGGGCGCGGGCCTCGGGATACTGCTCCTGCAGATGGTGGAGGAAATCGATCTCACCGCTGGGCGGCGGATCGAGATCGAGAACAAACAACTCCGGCTGCATCTTCTCGGCCGCGGCTTTGGCCTCGGTGAAATCGCGCGCGACTTCCACCCGATGAAGCGAACCGAATTTGCGCAGGGCGGACGAGATCGCGACCGCCAGCGCGTCGTATTCCTCGACAAGAAGAATGCCGTGCGGGAGGTTTTCCGAGTCAGGATTTAGAGGGTTTAATGGCACGTTAGGCAGAGAAAAAGCGCCCGAGAATAGAGAAAGCGTTGCGGTTGTCAAAGGAACGCGTATGCCTTGGCGACGAATGTTAGGGAAGAGGCTTCCCGCTACTCGTAGCGGAGGGCGTCGATCGGGTCGAGCGAGGCCGCGCGGTAGGCCGGGTAAAGGCCGAATCCGATCCCGATGGCGGAGCAGACGACCAGGCCGGCGATGGCCCAGCCGAGGGGAAAAATCAGGTTCACCTTTAACCAAAGCGCGAGCAGATCGCCCCCCAGCACCCCGAGGAGAATGCCCAGGATCCCGCCCGCTTCGGAAATAAAGACCGCCTCGGCCAGGAATTGGCGCAGGATGTCGTTGTTGCGCGCCCCGATCGATTTGCGCACCCCGATCTCCTTCGTCCGCTCGGTCACGCTCACGAGCATGATGTTCATGATCCCGATCCCGGCGGCGAGAAGTGCGATCGTGCTGATGACGAAGGCGCCAATTTTGATCACCCCGGCGATGGCAACGAAGGCGCTCTTGAGCGAGTCGTTGCTGTAGATTTCAAAATCGTTTTCCTCTTCCGCCCGCAGGCCACGGGCGATCCGCATCGCGCCCACCCCGCGATCAAACGTGCGGTTATAATCGAGCTGGGAAAAGGACTGGGTGGCGATGTTGACCGTGCGATTGGCCGAGCCGTAATCCTCGAAATAGCGGGTGATCGGCATGGCCGCGATATCGTCCTGGCTTCGGCCAAAAGCCGTCCCTCGTTCGCCCATCACTCCCACCACGGTGTAGGTATGGCCGCCGAGCTTGATCACCCGGCCGATGGGAGATTCATGCGGGAAAAGGCGTTTCTCGATCTCGCGCCCGATGATTATGACCCTGCGACTGAGAGCGACATCTTCGTCGTTCAGGTTGCGCCCGTAGGCGAGGGAATAGGCGTTGGCGGCGAGGAAACTCTTGTTTGTGCCCACGATCGTCAGGCTGGGTGTGGTCTTGACCCCGTTGTAGACCGCCTGCTTGCCGTCGTCGAAAACCTTCAGGCAAACCTCCTGCGCGTTGCCTTCCATCAATTCGGCGTAACGCTGCGCATCGCGGTAGGAAATGTCGCGCCGGTTTTCGTACTTGCTCGAGCCGGCGCCGCCCGCGTGGACGGTGACGGGATACTTGGCAAACTGGAAAATGTTGGAGCCGAAGATGGTCAGGCCGGTTTCAATCGAAGCCTGCATCGCGCCGATCGCGGTCATGACCGAGATGACGGAAAAGACGCCGATCGTGATCCCGAGCATGGTGAGGGCGGAGCGGAGCTTGTTCGCTCCAACCGAGACCAGCGCCATGTTCAGGATTTCACGAAAACGCATTGGCAAAATTAAACGCAGAGCGCAAGAAAGATGCTCTCAAAAAAGACCGGTGCGCAACATTACCAACGTGCAGCCTTCCACGACTTCAATCCCCGCGCTGCTCGCCGCTGCGGCCAATTCTTCGTTTTCGGCCCCGGGATTCATGATGATGCGCTGTGGCTTTGTGCCGAGGATTTCATCGATCAGCGGCGTCGAACGCGCCGGGCCGAGGTAAAGCGTGATGGTGTGGACCGGGTCGTCGATGGCCGAGAGGCGCGGAAAGCAGGTCAACCCCTCAATTTCGTCGAAAGCGGGATTCACCGGAATCGGGCGGTAATCGAAGCTGGCCAGAAGGCGGATCGCCTGGTTGGAATAACGCTCCGGCTTGGGGGACGCGCCCAGGACCGCGACTGCTCGTTTTGCTTCTGGAATCAGGGCCATCTTTTAGTGAATTGGTTCGCCGGCCGTCCAATACTCAGGTTTTGGCCTAACCGGCGGTTCCATTGACAGGCAGGGTCCGCTTGTTAGTATCCGGCACTTATGAGATTTCCTCTCGCGCTCACGAGCAAGATCGCTGCGTATATCGTCGGCCACAAGCTCCGTGGAACGCAAAAATTTGCGACCGTCCTGCAGCTCGAGCCGCTCCACACCTGTAATCTGACCTGCACCGGGTGCGGACGGATTCGGGAATATTCCACCAACCTGAAGGATTTGCTCCCGCTCGAAGACTGCCTCGCTGCGGCGGAAGAGTGCAATGCGCCGATGGTCTCGATCTGTGGCGGCGAGCCCCTCATCTACCCGCAAATCGAAGCCCTCGTGCAGGGTCTGCACGAGCAGCGCCGGATCATTTACATCTGCACCAACGCCATGTTCATGCGCAAAAAAATGCGCGAATGGATGGCCGCGGAATATTCAAAGCGCCCCACCTTTATCGAAGAAAAGATCACGGCCCTGATGGCGGCTGGTTTGATGAGCGAGAAACAGGCGGCAGCCATCCCGACGGGCCCAAAAGATCCGGCCAAGCCGACGATCCGGCCGAGCAGATGGATGTATTGGAACGTCCATCTCGACGGCCTGGAGCGGACGCACGACCTGATCGTGGAACGCGAGGGAGTTTTCCGCGAGTGCATCCTCGCGATCAAAATGGCGAAGGCGCTCGGCGACCAGGTCGCGACCAACACCACGATCTACAAGGAAACTGACATGGACGAAGTCGAGCAGATGCTCGATTTCCTGAGCGATCTCGGGGTTGACGGTCACACCATCACGCCC